>JAFYTM010000023.1 GCA_017558865.1 Lachnospiraceae bacterium | reverse complement strand
TTACTTTCATTTGTAAGAAATTTACTCTATGAACTTACCGTTTGTGACTTCCTTCACTAATGTAACTTCCATATCTTCCATCATTTTTTCACGGAAAATCAATTGCCATTCAATCGGCTCCTGAATTGCTTCAAAATGCAGGCTGGAACAGATTACATGAGGGGTTGCAGCTTCGCCATTTACATAGTAAACTTGTGTCGGTCCATCGCTGCTTCGGATCATAGCAATAGCTCCGACAGACATTGCTGAACATCCCTGCTCAGCAGGATTTTTCAGACGAGGACTGTCACCACTATTGCAGTCTTTAAGCATAAACGCATCCCTTGCAAGCTCAGGCACAATCGTATAGGTCATAGCTGCAAAATGTTTCGGAAATTCAAATTCATTATCAGGAAATCGTTTTTCATTCATCTCCTGTATCTCATATTCCTGAACCGTCAGCAAATGTTCTTTTCCAGAGATAGGATGTACGAAATGAACGCTTTCACCAACAGCAGGTGTCTGGAATCGAATGCCTGGAATATCTGTTTTGTCTCGTTCCAAAGAAAGAAGCATCGACTCAATCTCAATCTTGCGACGTTCTTCCCAAACAAATGAGCATCTGCGAATCACCCATGCCTTTGTTGTATCCAAACCATAGTGTTCCAGTATCCATCGTCCGCACTGATCTTCCCAGGTATCATCTCCAATTATATCAGATGAAATCCAAGCTTGCCCCTGTCCATTTGAATTACGCACTGTCTCACCATTTATTTCGAGTTTAGGTCTGAAATCAACTTCGGTAGGACTTTCATTTCGTATCTTCCTTTCATCTTCTTCCGACAGGCGAACACCTTGTTCTTCCAGATGTTTATATTTATGGAAAAATATTTTTACCCGTTCTGTGTTGATCTGAATGCAAAAATCCAGGACAAAACCTCTGCTGAACTGATATGCAGCGGGAATATGCCATATTTCATCGCCCCAAACAACTTGTTTGTTAAGGGTAATTTCTTTTCCAGATTTACCACGCTTAGGACGGAATCCACCATTAAGAGTAACCTTCCATTCCGAAGGAATTTCGTCAATGGGATAGGCTCTAAAAAGTTCATAGTATTCTTTGGAAAAATTGATCGCACCATAATTGTAAGAATCCTGCAATCTGCGCAGATAGGCAAACGGCTCATCCATTGGAACAATATCAAGTTTTTCCTTTAGTATATTAAAAATTTCCAACACTTCTTCGCTTGGCTGATTGTCAGCCACATATTCATCGAATTGTTCTTCGTCCCATTGATATGCCTGTTCAAGTGCCGCCATACTGCCGCATGATAAAAGCAACGAAAGAAGATCTTCAAAATTTCGTGCAATCGGATGTACATTTTTGCCGGGAGTATTCATGGGATTAACCGCAAAAACCATTTCCTGTTGCCCGCGAACAAAACAATAATGAATACCATCTACACCAGCACTGCCAATCATCTGAGCTCCCTTTGGTGTACAGAAATATGTTTCTTCTGTACCGTAAAGTCCAAGCTCGATAGCTGCATGGTTTATTTTCAATTTTCTGAATCTTTGATAAAGGGTCATTTTGGTCTCCTTATGTATATCAAAAGTTCTTTTCAATGTTATCTTTTTGAGGTTAATGCAGCCTCTGCGTTGCCAGTTGGATTTGTTCTACTTTGAGCGAAGAATCTACGGCTGCATTCAAATTCTTTTCATAGGCATTGATGATTACCGCATCTCCCACAGCCAAGTCAGAAAACTGGATGACAGAAAGCTCATGAGTTTCATAGTTTACGTATATGATTTCTTCGTCCTCGATTAGATCATTACAATCAATCGCACATCTTCCATAAAAACCAAGATGTAAAACATCGTCATCTTTCTGCGTACAACCTACAAGGAACAGAATCAAGCATAAAGCAGATATTATGTATGTTACTTTCTTCATACCGTCATTCCTCTATGGTTCTTTTTCCAGATTACAAAGCCGCATCCGATATAATAGATCGCAATAATTAACCCTAATGGCAGTTCAATGTTTATCACTTGTCCGGTGAACTGCGTACTCATATAGATAAGATGTATTCCCGGGAAACATCCAATTACCACACCCAAAGTCTTTCCCTTGTTCATTACAAAGCCGCTAATCCAAAGCAAAAGTGCCCACGCATACCAAAGAGGGGTATTCCAGTCTCTCAATATAGTAGTCAACACAATTACCCCAAGTGTAAAGATAACTGCCGGAACATATAAAATTATCTTTTTCATATACACACTTCCCTTTCCAATCTATTTTGGGGATTTATATCTGATGATCAGCTTTATTATGATACAAATCATCAATACAGCAAAGGTAAATACTCCATACACTAAGATACTTGTATACCACGGAGCTGATTGCATAGCATATAACTCTGGATGTGTTTTGAAATTCCAAATAACATAAAATCCATGACCAATAAAGATACCAACAAAAGCCCCCATGATGGTATTCATGATAGTGTTCAGTTTTTTCATGCAATCACCACCTTTGTAGAATTGAACTTCATTATTCGTTTGTTTCTCTAAAAATAGTTACTCCGAATACCTTTATCTCTAACCCATCAATATATGGTTTTACACCTTTCACATCTGGTGCAAGTTGATGAATTTTTGTAACCTCATAAATCAGTGACCTGTACCGAACACTTCACCCATCTTCTAGATTTATCCGAATAGGAATTAACAAGACTGCTAAAATAATTATAATTGCAATTCCTGCAAATGTTTTCTTTTTCATGCAATCGTTTAATGTTAGCAACTTTTTCATATCCACAGTCCTTTTTTTAATCATTTCCTTGTTTTGCCGAACAGAGCACCAATAATGCTGCCAACAAGACAAAATCTATATCTTTTCCGCAATACTGGCAGCATTTAGCTTCGTTATTTTCAAGCTGTTTACCATAACAATGCAATTGGTACACTTACTGACCTTTATCAAAAATCTCCTTCAGTTGAATTACCAATTCGCTTTCTCGACCAACAAACGCATCTTCTTCATACACCAAAATATTCCATATATTACTGAGTTTTGCGGAAACCTCAGGATTATCACAAAGTTCATGTGCCACCCAAATATTGCTGGCGATTGCTTCCGATGCACCATCAATGGAAAGACCTTTATTTTCAACTGTATCGATCGCAAACGACATGTATTGATCAAAATGTTTTTCTCTGTCTTTCATATGATTCTTGTCACTTATGTACGCTCCTGTAAAAAAAGCAAAGATAACTCCTGCAACGAAGAATATCGTAACCAATACTACACCTGACTTTTTCATCCGATTACACCTCTTTGCTAAAATTTATATTTACTCAATTCTGACCTCTACACCCTCCACTACGACATACTCTGTTATGTCCGTGTCCGTAGGATTTTGCATAGCGATACCGATTTTAAACCATGCACCTTTTTCAACATCCATTTCTACTGGCATACCAGGGGTAAGATATGTTGGCTCGTATGCATTCTCTTCTTTTACTTCGATTGGTTTTAATACAACTTCGGTATCTCCTAATCCATCGCCAGAAGAAATAGTAATCTTGTTTCCTTTGGGGGAAATTTCCTCATCAGAGTAGATGAAATTTTCCTGATAAACAAATTCTTCTATAGTACCCGCCGGCACAGTGATCTTTATCGTATATATATCATTCTTTCCGCAGCCTGCCGAGGAGAAAACACCTGCCACAGCAAAAAATAATGCTATAAACTTTTTCATATCTATAATCCGTCCTTTGAAAAATTATTTCTTTTTCACATAGAACAGCACGATCATCGTCTGCACAACAACTGCCGCTACTGAAATTACCACCATGAGAGAATACGAGGTAAACGGCTTAAAGTAATGTCCCATCGGTTCTAACCCAGACAGTTTTGCATTTATATAGGAAGAAACAAAACTCAAAACATTGCCCAGGTACAGGATGGTAATATTATTTGTTTTCAATATACCCAAAAGTAATAGTCCCAAAACTGCAATCATTATCCCATAAAACAGCATCGTTCCGGAAACTGCATCTCCGTTTACAGAGAGAAATGCGAAAGGAATGCAATATGCAATTAAGAATAACATTTTCATCGACCATGCTTTCTTCATGTCATCATCCTCCCTCGATATCCTTCTTCACTTATATACTTGCAATCTATTGCCAAAAACTACATATCTACTCCATAATTTCTGTTATTACAGAAAGAGCAGGAAGATTATCGTTGCTTTTGCGATGATAATAGCCATAAAACCATGCTCCAACTGCTGCTGCGAATATGAATATCAAAAGCAATGCAGTCAAAATTTTCTTCTTCATAATACCTCCCAAACCCGATATTTAACTGTCAGCTTTTTTGTGAGTTATTTTTTGTATGATCATGCCAATGAATATTCCAACAGATGATACAACGAAATACCAGACAGAATGGATCAACGCAGATTCGTTATAATAAATAAACACCGATGGTATAAATACGATTGCTGTAAGTATTGGATACAAATATTTTGCTTTTTTCATCGAAACACTGCCAATGATAAGCGAAAATATAAATGTTGCTAATATGATTAGAAACACCATTCCTATGGCATCAGTTGGACCTGCAAATAATGGGAATAGATAAAACATAAACAATTGCATGATCAGTATGATTATTTCTTTTAAATACTTTTTCATATAGTCACCGCCTTGATGGATACTTTTATCCTTTTAAAAACTACTATTTAAAGTTTAGCATGCTAAAGCATATTTGGAAATAGACTTCATATAATCTTAAGAAAAAACCTTTGCCTTTTTATAAAAACAGGTGTATAACACCCAACTTCGATCCTTAACCTGATGCGGATAATGCCGCCGTAGGAAGTATATAAAAGGACAATACTCTCTTTGCTTTAGAAAACAGAATTGATAATATTCCAATGGAGAGTTATACTGGAAACGATAACTAATAAGCTTCGATTCATACAATAAAAAGGACATATTTATGAAAACATCCAACGAACTTCGCTCCTTGCTAACATCCATAGATCATAAAGGATATCCAACCTATAAGACATTGTCTGGTTGTTATCAGTTTCCAAGCTACCAATTATACATCGATCATGTACAAGGCGATCCATTTGCATCACCGTCCAGCCTGCATGTGGAGATCTCACATAAAGCAGCCGGATTTCCTTCTTCCTATTATATAGAAGATTGTTCACGAATTGCGCTGCAGGACTATCTGACCAGATGCCTGTCGATTCAATTTGAAGATTTTAATTTCAAAGCAAAAGGTTCTGGAAAAAGTGGTCTTTTATCTATATCCCGCTGTGGTCAGGAAGTTCTGGAACGAAGTGCCTGTCAGATTACACATGATAAAATCATCGCAAGATTCCATGTGGGATTTCCCGCATTTGGCCGAACCATCAATGCAAAGGAACTGGAAAAAATTTTGTTCGATTTCTTGCCCTATTGTATCGAACACAGTTTCTTCTATCAAAATCTGGATGATAAAAAGATTCAGGAAGCTGTTTATCTTGCTGAAGATCAAAACTTCATTCGTGAATATCTGAAAAAGGAACATTTGTGTGCATTCATTGCAAATGGTTCTATCCTCCCAAGAAAAAGCGGCGTTTCTGATCTGCCTTTAAAGAACAGTGTTCCTTTTTTCTCTCCCGCTTCTATGGAACGCACTCTTCTGCTTCCGCATCGGGGAGAAATAACTGGAATGGTCATTCCACACGGAATAACATTGATTGTAGGCGGAGGCTATCATGGAAAATCTACGCTTTTAGAGGCACTGCAGATGGGAGTATATAATCATATCATCGGCGATGGCCGCGAATATGTAATTACAGATGACACGGCTGTTAAATTGCGTGCAGAAGACGGTCGATCTATCCGAAATGTAGACATCTCCCTTTTCATCAACGATTTACCAAACAAAAAAGATACCACCTGCTTTTTTACACCAGATGCCAGCGGAAGCACCTCACAGGCAGCCGGTGTGATAGAAAGTATAGAAGCCGAAAGTAAATTATTCTTGATTGATGAAGATACCTCTGCCACCAATTTTATGCTCCGTGATGATTTTATGCAGCAAGTCATCAGTCGTGAAAAAGAACCGATTACACCATTCCTGGAACGAGCTCGTGATCTGTATGAACAGGCAGGAATCTCTACGATTCTGGTAGCTGGAAGTTCCGGTGCGTTTTTCCATATTGCAGATTCTATCATACAGATGGATTCCTATCGTCCTGTGGACATTACAGAAAAGGTAAAAAAACTATGTCTGGAACATACGGCTCCCAGAACAAGAATTCCTGGTTTTTTGATTCCGGATTTCCAGAGAACCCTGCCTTGCCGAAAACAGTCTGAACCACGTCACCTTAAAGATCGAAATGGCGGATATCGTACCAACTCAGACAAACGGCATGAACATATGAAAATCAAGACCTTCGGAAAAGATTCTTTTGCTTTGGATAAAGAAACCGTAGATTTACGCTATTTGGAGCAACTCACAGATTCAGAACAGACCAATGCTCTTGCACATCTGCTTCGTTATGGATTGGAACAAGTCATAGATGAAAAAAACACAGTGAAACATATTGTAGAAAGTATTTACGATTTGTTGGAGAAAAAAGGCTGGGAACCCTTCTGCGGTTCTTATGTCCCATGCGGGCTTGCCAAACCGCGAAAAGAAGAATTGTTCGCCAGCCTGAATCGATTTCGTGGATAAACTATCCCTGATTCAATATTTCTGTAATTTTATTGATCATCTCGTCTTCTTTCAGACGGAATTTAATCTCTACACGTCTGGAAGAAGGCATATCCACCTGATCTGAATTCATCTTATAGATCGGTGTACTGAAAGATTTACCATTGACTGTCATCAATTTTTGCAGCAATTCGATCTGATCTTCTGACAGACCATTAGTTGAATTCATACAAAATCTTGCTACAGAATTTGCTCTATTATAAGAAAGAGTCATATTACTTTGAAAATCGCCGTCTGTATCGGTATGTCCTTCAAATATAATCTCTGCAATATATGGTCGGAAATTATCCTGCAGAAGTACATCCAGATATACAGGAATGATCTCTTTTAATGATGTCTTACTCTCTTCTGTCAATGTTGCACTGTTATATCTAAATAATACATCTGATGAAAATGTGATAGAGCCCGTCTGTGCATCCACTTTCATGGATGAATTGCTGAATCGCGTCTGAAGTTCGGAGATAATATCCGTTCGGATACCTACAATATCCTGTAATTCTCCTTTGGTTGCATCCAATTCCGCACGTGCATCATCAATCTTCTGATTCGCTTCTTCGATTTCTCGATGTGCAGCCTCTAATTCTTCCTGCGTCATGGTTGCTTTTGCATAAGCAGCCTCCAATTCGATCAATGAATTCCTAAGTTCTTCTTCTGAAGCTTCCAGCTCTGTTTTCGTCGCATTCAACTGGATTTGAGCCTCATCCAGATCATCACGCTTCTGTTTATAAATAGCCAATGTAATCGCGATGATCAAAATAAAAATTAACAGAAGAGCAGCCATCATATCGGAATAAGACTGCCAATAGCTTATTTCTGAAAATACAGCTCTGTTTTTTCTATTGTTTTTCATACATATTCCTCATTCGACTAAACGCGTACAATTCACTGCTGAGATCTTCACTCAATCCAGAAAGTGTCTTTTCAATTTCCCGTTCTTTCTTCAAAGTCAGATTCATTGTCTCATTCATAATACGACTTGCTTCTAATAACTGACGTGTGCTTTCCTCCAGTTTCTGGAAGTTGGATGCATAGATACTTTGTGCTTCACATGCATGACTCAGATTTCTTCCCAGTTTCTCCAAATCATTCCCCAGCATATCGGACATTCGATACGTGAACAGCTGTACAATCTTATCCACGCCTTTGATCTGTTCCTCTGCATTCCCTTTCATCAAATCCATCATCGTTTTCAGAGAATTCGCCATGTTCGCCTGATAGATCAGCATGGTACTCAGATCTTCATCTACAGGACTGACAACCGGTGCTGCACACTCTCGGAAAGATGACAGGAAGAAAGAGAGCTTCTCATAAGCATCTGACATCAGACTGCGATAAACCAGCGTAAATACAAGAGAAAAGAAAATACCATAAACAGATGTATGGAATGCAACTTTCATACCATCCAGCAAAGGAGCAATATTGTCGGATACGGCAAATATATCATTTCCGGAAAAAGAACTCATTCCCAAAGACAATCCTAAAAATGTTCCAAGAATACCAAGTCCTGTCATCGTTCCTGAAATAGCAGAATTAAAATATGTATGTCCAATCTGATCCAAAAGATCTTCATTGATGTATTCTTCTATCGGACATCCTTCAGTAACCGTTCCTTTTGAAGTCGTATGAACCGCAATTCTCCTCTGATATTTTTCAAACTGCTGATTAAGAAGCAAATTTGAAAACACATCTTTTTTCTGACGATACTCAGACCAGAGATTTTTCTGAAATGCTTCACGGCGGTTATTCATCTCATTGGATACAGACACAAGATCATCGGTAGCCTCATTTAATCTGCTAAAACTAATACAGGATATCAGAAGCAAAATACCAATCACTACCAGGAATCCCACATTGATTATAAGATTGCTTACAGAATTGATATCTCCTGTAAATACACCATTTACATAAAGGATAAATGCAAACACAGAAATATAAAGTACAGGCAGCATATAATATAGTTTATTCTTCATGATAAACCTCCTTCGTATTCTATGTGTTCACTTTATCATATTTTTTCCAACCCTACAATGTAAATATAAATTCTTAAATGAATCTTCATGAATTCTTAAAAGATATGATTTAATATACTTGATCTGAGAAATACGGTACTATAATCTTCTGTCCCGTGATCAGTTTAGAATCTACCATATCGTTGATTTTCATAATCTCATTCAAATATTCTGTACGATTCGTATAATGAACCGTATCCATATAATCATCAGCAATTCCCCATAAAGTATCTCCCCGCTGAATCTCTATATTCGCATAATACTTATGATAAGCTTCTGTCGGTGATTCTGCTCTGGTTAAAAGAGTACCAAAACCTACTCCCACACCAAACATGATAAGAAGTGTCAACCAGAAAATCAGGAACATCCTTTGTCTTATTTTTTGTTGCTTTCTGACTGCTTCCCTCCTGCTTCTTCTGTATTCCATACGGTCTGCCATGCTCATTTCGTACATTACCATATCCCCCTTAGTATATACAGAACATCTGTTCTTTTTTGTTTATTATATAACCAGAACATTTGTTTGTCAATACATCTATCGAAAATATGTTCGATTTAAGAAGTAAAAAACAGATGTCCTATCTCTGGACATCTGCTCTGTTTACTTATTGATTCTTTTTACTTTTTCCTAAGGAGAAATAGAAAATCATTGCCAAGAATACTACTGCAAAAATCATCCATCCTACAAGCATACCTGTTCCTTTTCCCTTAAAGAAATCATAATATCCTCTCAGATAAATCACAATAATGATCATCGGCAGACCATAAGATACATAATTCTTAAGTCCTTTCGGGAATTTAATACCAGTACCAGTATTAGCTTCTGCAATAAAATTGTCCCATCCCCATCCATTCTTTCTTGTACAGAACAGAATATAGACAAGGCTGCCCAATGGAAGCAGGTTATTGGATACGATAAAATCCTCCAGATCCATCAACGTTGTTCCCTCACCCAACGGCTGTATAGATGAAAGTACATTATATCCAAGTACTGCCGGCATACTAAGCAGAGTGATGGCAATCGCACTGACCCATACACTCTTCGTTCTGGACCATCCCCATGCATCCATATCAAATGCCACAATATTTTCAAACACAGCAATAACTGTAGATAACGCTGCAAAACTCAGGAACAGGAAAAACAACGCTCCCCAGACAGCACCGCCCGGCATCTGAGCAAAAATATTCGGCAACGTAATGAAAATCAGGCTAGGACCTGCTCCCGGTTCAATTCCATATGCAAAACATGCCGGAATCACGATAAATCCTGCTGTCAATGCTACAAAGGTATCCAATAAAGTAATGTTGATCGCTTCTCCTGTCAGACTGCGATCCTTATCAAGGTAACTTCCAAAGATCAGCATGGAACCAATACCAAGTGACAAAGTAAAAAATGACTGACTAAGTGCCGCAAAAATCGCATTTCCAAGGCCGCCGTTAGCAACCATACGCTGGAAATCAGGAACCAGATAAAATTTAATACCTTCGATAGCACCTTCCATAAACACAGAACGGAATGCAAGAACAACCATAATTCCAAGAAGTGCCAGCATCATCACGGTAGTAATACGCTCTACTCCGCCCTTTAATCCAAGAGCACAGATCGCAAAACCAACAACACAGATCAGAACTGTCCAGAAAATCATCGTTGGTGCATCACCAAGCATGCCAGTGAACGCATCTGCGATATATTCCGGCGTTGCTCCAACAAAATCACCTTTCAGACTTTTATAACAATAATAAAGCATCCATCCGGCAACCATCGTATAGAACATCATCAACAGATAACATCCAATGGTGCTGATATATTTCAGTCTGTGCCAGGAAGTTCCGGCAGGCTCCAGCTGCTCGTAGCAGGCAGCCGCACTTCTTCGGCTTGCACGTCCAATAGAAAATTCACATACTAATACTGGAATTCCCATGATCAGCAAAAATGTCAGATAGATCAGAATAAATGCGGCACCTCCATAAGCTCCACATATGTAAGGAAATTTCCACACATTTCCGATTCCAATGGCACATCCGGCAGATACCAGAATAAAGCCAAGTCTTGAACCAAATTTTTCTCGATTCATTTTCCCCTCCGTAAATGATTAAAATACTTCGATTATTATAATTCTCCTGTTTCAATATTGCAAATTCACTGTTTACATATTAAAATAAGAAAAACTTATATTATAAGGATTTCTTTATGAATATCAATCAATTAAAATATTTTATTGCAGTCGCAGAATATAAAAGTTTTACGAAAGCCGCTAATCAATACTACATCTCCCAGACTGCCATCACACAGCAAATCCATACACTGGAAGAGAATATGGGCGTTCAATTGATTGACCGTACCCGTCGTCCAATTGCGCTCACACCTGCAGGCAATGTATTTTTCCATGAAGCAAAAGCAATCCTGGACCGGATGAATACCGCAATTGGTAAAGTACATGATGCATCTGCCGGTCTGGTCGGTACACTGCGCATTGGTTACACAAAAGGCTATGAGCGCAGTAATCTTTCTAATATTATGAAAGCATTCCATCAGGAATATCCTAATATTCTGATCACCTGCCACCGCTGTGATACTGATATGCTTGCATCTGGTCTTTTTAACAACGACTATGATCTTATTTTCACATGGGACAGCACGAATATCCTGCAGGAATCCAATATCGAATATAAATTGATGGAACTGGCACCGCTGGTTGTTGCACTTTACGAAAATCATCCTATGGCAAAACGCAATTCACTGAACAGAAGAGAACTGAAACATGAGAATATCTTATATATGAGTCCTTCTGCCACAGGAGAATCCTTTGGCGATAACCATTTTATGGAAATGTATCGTCTTGCCGGTTATCAGCCAAATATCCTGTTCAGATCCAATGATATTGAAAGTATTCTGATGATGGTAGCTGCCGAAGAAGGCATCTCGATCCTTCCATCCTATGTAACCAGCAAACTGCAGGATGCCGATAATCTGGTATTTGTTCCTTTAATCGGTGAAGGTGAATACGAAAAGATTATATCTGTATGGAGATCCAATGATAAAAGTCCGGCACTTCGGTATTTTATTGAAAAAATATAAGGGAGCTACAAAAACTCCCTTATCAATTCCTCTGGGATTCCAATCTCCACGATTTCTACCTTTCCGGCACACACAGCCCCTTCCCCCTGATACAGTCCCGGCTTACCACAGGAAAACGTTACGGTCCAGTCTGCACGAACAGCATTCCCCAGAATTTCTCCTGTATCTCCGTCTACTCCTGATGGGATATCACACGATATGACCGGACAATTGACCTGGTTCATCCACTGCACAGCAGTCAGAAAATCTCCGGCTAACGCTCTTTTTAGACCCACACCGAACAATGCATCGACGATACAATCACTCCTTTGCAGCCATCTCAGGATTCTATCATCTTCCGCAGAAAAATCTTCTAATTGCAACTCTGTCTCCTGTAATCTTTTTTCATTTTTCAGAGAATCAGGTGTCATCTTCTCTCTCTTACCAACCAGAAAAACACGAACATCACACCCTTCTTTTTTCAGTATTCTTGCTGCCGCAATCCCATCTCCTCCGTTATTGCCGGTTCCGCACAAAACAGTGATCCGTTTTGTCACACTTTTATCAAGCACCTTGTGTACACGTTCTGCCACCTTGCCTGCTGCATGCTCCATCAATTCCAGAGATGGAATTCCTCTTTCTTCAATTGCAATACGATCCAGTTCTTTCATCTGTGCTGTAGTTGCCACTTTGTTCATAAACCTGCTCCTTTTCATTTTACAAAAAAGGCACTCCTCTAGGAATGCCTTATCATAACCATATTACTTTCCTTTACACACTGCTCTAAAATATACCTTAATGGTGTATACAATACCACACAGATTACCAGATTGGCAATACAATGAGTGATATCATATGGAATACCTGCTACCCAGTAAGCGAATGCTGCCGATGGTCCTCCTGCAAAAAAATAAGGAATTGAACAGAGTGCACCAAAGGAAATTCCATAAAATCCGGATAAAATTCCCCAGAACATAACGGAGGTTTGTCTGCTAAAAATCAACGTAATAATTGCCTGTACACTCCATACATACATATAGTTGATCCACCACATGCCAAAGCCATAGATCAGCCCTTGTACAAGTGCAAAGACATAGATAATATAAAACACTTTCCTGCCAAGCACCAAAGTATACAAAATAAACAGAAGCGTCACGATCTCTATATTCGGCAAAAATACCAGAGCTACTTGTCCTGCCAGAACAATCGCTGTCAGTATTCCAAAAATAACAATCTCTTTTGTCTTATATGATGCTGTCATTTAATAGCCCTCTTTTAAAGTAAGCTCATACTGCTCTCCATCCTTGATTGGTGTCGTATCTGCTGAAGTATTCAACTGTTCTCCAGCTTTTGTAATGCACCACCACTGCTGCCTGGAATCGTCCGCTGCCTCACCATCAACAGCCGTGATATACAATCCATATGCTCCATCTTCACCATCTACCAGTTCATTGTCAAGCAGCACATCCACCAGATATTCTGCATCTGTCTGATATGTAAATTCTGTTTCCTTTCCATCTCCATGTACGACTACAATCGTCACTTCTTTTGCACCGGCTACGGTCTCAGGTTTAAATTTCACAGCAATCATACCTGCAAGAACGCATACCAGAACAAGAAGCCCACCTGCAATCAGTGTTCCTTTTTTCTTCATGTTCCTTCTCTCCTTTTCTGATTGTAAGACAACAAAAATAGACATCCGTTCTATTCCACCGGATGGTCTGTTATCTGCAAATACTGGTGTTCTGACTTGAGCCGTCTTACTTTTCCTACTAGAAATCCCTTCCCAACTTACGCCAGTGGTATGATTTCTTTCGTTGCTCTCACAGCAGGGATAAATCTGTTCCAGATTCTAACTGGATTCCCGGAATGCCTGTATGACATTCCGTTGTATCTGCATTTTTCAGCGTTCTATTTTCTGTTATTATTACTATACTCCTCTAGCCTTTTATTGTCAATATTTTGTCATAGGTTAACTGGCAATCCCTTTGGTTAAAGCACTCTACGGTACAGTCTGCCACTTTTAGTAAAGGAATAAATGGTTCTGCTGGAATCGTTCCTTCCCCCAGAGCCAGATGTGCATCCTTCGTTCCATCATTATCATGAACATGAAGATGCCGCACCTTTCCTTCCAATATCCTGCACCATTCTGACATAGCGACCTCCGAATAGCAATTCGCATGCCCTACATCCAGACAAAGTCCCACTGCCGGATGCGCAAGCTGTGCAGCGATATCCCATACAGGTGTCGGATAAGGATCCAGCACATTTTCCAGAAGGATCTGAACAGTATCGTCCTTATCCGCCAGGAATCTTCTGTAAAAATCCGCTACCCGATCTGCCCAGCCGGGAATCATGTATACATCCGGCAGAAAACAGGTATGCAGAATCAATTTTTTCGCTCCCAGTTTTTTTGCCGCAAGATAAGACTGCTCATACCGGATTCTGGTTGCTTCTGCAACCATAGAATCAAACGCTGCCGGATTCAAATCCAGAAATGGTCCATGCAGTGTCAATTCCGGATATCCCATATATGCCAGACGCTTTTCATAAGCCTGAAGCTTCTGATCCAGATGATCCAGATTTTCTGATATGGAAAATTCAATAC
Organism: Lachnospiraceae bacterium; assembly: GCA_017558865.1. GTDB lineage: Bacteria > Bacillota > Clostridia > Lachnospirales > Lachnospiraceae > Hominiventricola. The sequence goes on along the minus strand of JAFYTM010000023.1, from coordinate 23,584 downwards.
TCTCCAGTCCCGTTCCCGGATTCTTTAATAGTTGTTTCATCTCATTGTCATCCAGAAGATGGCTAAAATAAATCATATCGTCTCCTGATTAACATAATAATTTTATGTCGTTTAATATTCTTTCTTTTCTATGATTTTCAATGAAATAAAGTAAGATCCTGTCAAAAAAACAATACTGACAATCAGAAAGATCATACCTTTTTCCAGTACCTGTGTTATCTTGTTTTCTATCACCGGAAAAAAATTCATTTTGGACAAAACTAAAATCACTGCAAACACACCAAACAAAGTCGCATAGGAGATCGTACGTCCTTTTTCTGCTCCATATTTCAGTATAAAAGGAATAGAATAACCTAAAAACACAAATACGATTGCCAAAAAGACCGGAAACATACCTGGAAATTCAAATCCATGATCCGCAGATGTCTGTATCCTACGAAACAGCATCTGCATAAGAATGGATAAAATCCATGTGACAACTGCTAACATTGTACCGAACAGGTATTTTTCCCGTACATAGGTTTTCCGGCTGATCGGAAGTCCCAGAAGAAACTGCATCCCATTATCATACTCATCATAACTGAAACTGTTTTATGTAATCATCGTAATCAGGAATGTCATATAAGAGGTCGCAAAGGAAGTATATTCTTCTGAGTTGATAAACAACATCATAGCGGCAAACAGTACCACTGTCAAAAAATATTTTCCCTGATTCTTCAAAAGCTTCCAGTCCTTCAGTAATAACCCTGTCATACTACTTCCCCCTTCGTCATCATCATAATCATATGATCAATCGATCCTTTTTCTACCACCAGCTCCGGTGTATTTTCCAGATAAAATTGCTTTTGACTGGTCAAAAGACTATATCCAAAATGCTCCGCTTTCTCACGAAGTACATAACGTTTATCCAATGTTTTATACTGCTCTTCTGTCACTTTCAAAATGCCATATTCGTTCAGCAGCCTGTCCATTTCCTCGTGAAAGATAACTTCTCCACGTTCAATCAGATAGATATCATCGCACAAACCTTCCAGATCACTGGATATATGGGAGCTGATCAGGATCGAACGATTTCCCGGAAGCATATAATCCCGCAGTATATCCAAGACATCTTCCCGTGCCAACACATCCAGACCTGCGGTAGGCTCATCCAGAATCAAAAGCTTTGCATCATGGGACACAGCAATCAATACTTTCAGCTTTGCTTTCATACCTGTGGAAAAATCTTTTATCTTTTTATCCAGAGGAAGTCCAAACTGATTACATTTTTTCAAAAAATCCTCTTTAGAAAATTGACTGTACAGCTTTTCCAGAACCGGAAGCATATCCCGGACTGAAAGAAATCCACTGAAAACAGAATTCGACAAAGCCACACCGATCTGTTCCCTGTCCTTCTCTTTTAAATCCTGTATAGGCTTTCCAAACACTTCAATTTCACCCTTTTCCGGAAAAATAAGACCCAGAATTGCCTTAAATGTCGTACTTTTTCCAGCTCCATTCGTACCGATCAGTGCGGTAATCTTTCCCTCCGGAACCTCCAGGGAACAGTTCAGATGAAAATCCGGATATGTTTTTTGTACATGGTCTAATCTCACAAGCATCATTCATCCTCCAATATAATCTGAAACAATTCTGCAATCTCCTGATTGCTCATACCACAGCTTCTTCCTTTGCGGATGGCATGTTCCAGCTCCGCTTCTATTTCCCTTTTCTTCTCTTCCAACAACTGCGCCTGATTCGCGCTGGATACAAAACTTCCCTTTCCATGCACCGTCGTGACAAACCCTTCCTGCTCCAGCGTATCGTAGGATTTTTTGACTGTCAACGCACTGACCCTAAGTTCCTTTGCCAGCACCCGGACAGACGGAAGCATCGTCCCTTCCAGCAGGTCACCACGGATGATCAGTTCCTTGATCTGTCCTGATATCTGTTCATAGATTGGCTGCATGGAAGAATGGTTGATAATCAGCTTCATGTAGCATCCCTCCTTTGTTATAAACAGTATAAAACAGCTGACAACTGTTGTCAACTGTTTTATACTGTTTATTTATATATATTTCCGTATATATCACAAAACCGGCTGTGTAGCATACACGATTGTTACCTTGGCAACTCTGCCACATAGATATGATATCCGTTCATCTCATACTCTTCTGTCACGGACTCACCGGTCTCATCGTTCTCCACCGTCACGACCAGCTTCTCAAGCTCCGGCTTCTGACATTGAAAAATCCCATATCTTTTATCATTAATGAAAAAAAATCCCTGACTTACATCCTCGCTGTACAGGTTCATTGTAAGAAGGTCTTTGCCGCCTCCCGCATTCTGGACAAACACCGCATAGCAGGCTGCCACTGATCAGCAACACCACTGCCGCTGACAAGACAATACCCGTTACACGTTTTTTCTTCACAAACCTCACTTCCTTATTCTACCACTACTGCCGTCCCGCTGGCCGTCACCATCAGCATGCCGTTGTCAGCTCCCAGCACCTCATAATCGATATCCACGCCTACGACAGCATTTGCTCCCCGGTCGCGTGCCCTTTGCTCCATCTCATAAAGCACATTCTGCCTCGCCTGAATCAATTCGTCCTCGTAGGTAGTAGAACGTCCTCCAAAAAAGTTGCTCAGTCCTGCCGCAAAATCCTTGACAAAATTCACACCGGATACGACCTCTCCGAACACAATTCCCTTATATTCTACAATTCTTCTTCCGTCTACAGATGGTGTTGTTGTAATAATCATAAAAAAGCCCTCCTTATGTGTTTTCTTCTATTATAATACATAAGAAGGGTAGATACATCTTAAATTTTCTTAATCCAGATATTGTATCCCGGCTCCCAGAAGCCCCGGCCCCAGATGAATGCTGAGTGCCCCGCCAATCTTCGCACGGAAAATCTGATGGCATCCCGGCAGGGCCTCCATAAGCCGTACCTCCAATGCATCCCTCTCTTCCTGAATGCCTCCGTCTGCCACCAGCAGATTAAAGGCGCGTCCCTCCTGCGCCTGTTCCTGTACAAACTGCACCAGCTTTTTCGCCACAGCTTTGTGGCTTCTGACCTTGGCTGCCGTATAGAGTTCTCCTTCCTCATCCAATGTGATCACAGGCTTGATATCCAGAAGCGTTCCAGCCAACGCCGTCACCTTGCCGATGCGGCCGCCTTTCTGCAGATATTCCAACGTGTCAATGGAGAAAAACACCTTTGTCCCGGCAATCAGTTTTTCAACTTTTTTCTTTAATTCTTCAAAAGGAACACCTTCTTCGGCATATTCTGCTGCCTGGATCGCAATAGCCCCCTCACCGATGCTGGCACTGAAAGAATCATATACTGCCACCTCCAGATGCTCCAGCTCTTCTGCTGCCAGTCGAATATAGTTGACCGTACTGGTCAGTCCGCTTGACAAGATAATCGCAATGGCTTTCTGATAGCCTTCTTCTTCTATCTTACGGAACAAATCTTCCACATCCGCACCGCTCGGGGTACTGGAAGTAAGATTTTCCGTCTTCTGCCTACGGTATACATCCTCTGCTGAGATCTCTATTCCATCCCGAAAAGAACCATCCTGACAGTTAATACGCATAGGAAGTACAAACAGATGTCTATATTTTTCAAAATATTCCTTTGGTACATCTCCGCAGGAATCTACGATGATTGCTGTCTTGTTGTTATCATTCATAAATCGTCCGCTCCTTTTATGTATTTTTACATACGGAACAACCTATCATTTTCATTTTAACTTTTTATAAACTGGAACAGCAAAAAACAGCGAAAAACCAAGATTTTCCTTGACTTTTTTCGACATCCATATTACTCTGTATTCATCTGTTTAATAAGGAAGATAGAGGAGCGGTCATTACCAGTATGCAGTCTTCTATGGGACAGGCATCCCGGACATGCAGAACAGAATAATCGCCGAAGCAGAATATCTGCCTGAAGATATTTTGCTGGGGTACAGCAGAATATGCTGTGCACTGTCACAGGTATGTGGAGCGCTATCGTTTATGGGGAGTAAAAAAGTCATGGGCGTTTCATATACCATGGCCTTTTTTATTTTTCAGAAATATATTATAGGTGGGAAAATGTTATGTATGCAACTTTTTGGTCTCTGGTACCGCCACTGGTAGCGATCATCCTTGCACTGATCACCAAGGAAGTTTACAGCTCCCTGTTCGTCGGTATCGTCACAGCTGCTTTGTTCTGTACGAACTTTGATGTAGTAGCAGCTTACACAACCATGTTTAATGATGGTTTTATCTCCTCTCTTGCTGACAGCTGGAATGTTGGTATCCTGATCTTCCTTGTCATCCTCGGCACAATCGTTGTACTGATGAACAAAGCAGGCGGTTCCGCAGCTTACGGAAGATGGGCACAGAATGCAATCAAGACAAGAAAAGGAACTCTTTTTGCAACATTTGGTCTTGGATGTCTGATCTTCGTGGATGACTATTTCAACTGTCTGACCGTAGGAAGCGTTATGCGTCCGATCACGGACAAACACAATGTATCCCGTGCAAAGCTGGCTTATCTGATCGATGCCACTGCAGCTCCGATCTGTATGATCGCTCCGATCTCATCCTGGGCTGCTGCTGTTGCCGGTGTAGTAGAAGGCGAAGACGGATTATCTCTTTTTATCCGTGCAATTCCTTACAATCTCTACTCTCTGCTGACCATTGCAGCTATTATCTTCATCATTGCTTTTGATATTGATTTTGGTCTGATGAAAAAACATGAAGATAATGCAAAGAAGGGCGACCTGTTCACTTCCGGAAAAGCAGTAAAAGACGATATCGATATGGATGCATTATCTGACAAAGGCAGTGTTATTGACCTTGCACTTCCGGTTATTGTGCTGATCAGCTGCTGTATCGTTGGTATGATCTACACCGGTGGTTTCTTTGAAGGCGAAACATTCATCAATGCATTTGCAAACTGTGATGCCTCCCTTGGTCTTTCCCTTGGTTCTACAGCTGCACTGCTGTTCACCATTGTATTCTATCTGTGCCGCAGAGTATTAACTTTCAAAGATTGTATGGATTCTTTCCCAGAAGGATTCAAGGCCATGATCAGCCCTATCCTGATCCTGACTTTCGCATGGACTCTTTCCAGTCTGACTGGTATGCTCGGTGCGGCTGAGTATGTAAGTGCTCTTTTTGAAGGAAGTGCGGCTGGACTGACCGGTATGCTTCCAGCGATTGTATTCGTGGTAGCTATCTTCCTGGCATTCTCTACAGGAACCTCTTGGGGAACCTTTGGTATCCTGCTTCCGATCGTTGTAGGTATCGATCTTCCTGGAAACCTGTTGATCATCACCATCGCTGCCTGTCTTGCAGGTGCTGTATGCGGTGACCACTGCTCTCCAATCTCCGATACAACGATCATGGCTTCCGCCGGTGCACAGTGTGACCATATCAACCATGTATCTACCCAGCTTCCGTATGCTTTACTGGTAGCTGCTGTATCCTTTGTAGGCTATTGCATCGCAGGTTTTGTACAGAATGCATGGATCGTACTGGTAATCTCCATTGCACTGCTTGCAGCAGTAATGCTTTTCTTAAGAAATCGTTTTTCTGCAGCTGAATAATTTTATTATCATACATAAAAGCTGGAACCCGGTTATTGGATTCCAGCTTTTTGATTTAAATTATAATATCAATATCGTCATATTCACTTCGGTATAAAACTACCTTTCCCGAAGCTTTTGTTTTTTTCAGATCAATCACTCTCTGATTTTCACTTCCGCGATACAACAGTGTCAGATTCTTTTCTTCCAAAAGAAATGGTCCATCCACCAGAATATCCGCCAGTTCCAAAAGCCTTTGTACGGCTGTGCATTCTGATTTCTGTAATTCTTCATAAAGATATCCCGTATAGATCATCAGGTGCTTCTGCCGTGCCTTTACAGCTTCTGCAATAGGAACAAGTGCCTCTGCCTGCACCAAAGGCTCTCCACCGGAAAAGGTGACACCTGATATCAATGGATTCTGGAACATCTGCTCCAGAAGCTCATCTATATTCGCCTCTTTTCCTCCGGCAAAATCATGCGTCTGCGGATTGTGACAGCCTGGACAGTGATGAGGGCATCCCTGCGTAAAGATCACATAGCGAATTCCCGGACCATCCACGATGGAATCCTTGACAATTCCGGATATCCTTAATGGGCGATTACAGACTGTGTTTAACACGATCTCTCTCCTCTGCCCGTTTTGCATTATTAAAACGATCTGTCGTACCTACCAGATATCCTGTAATACGACGAATACGATCAAATTTTACATTTTCTCCTACTTGTCCATCATTTGGTAATACCTTTCCAGCCATATTTTGTTCCTCCTTATTCATTCTTATCAATGGTTAGGATCTACATACACCGGCACATCCGGATATTTCTTACGAAGCTCATTCAGTCTTTCAATGGAAACAGGCTCTCCTTCCCGTCTTCCGCAGCGCGGACACACTTCATCAATCACACCCGTATAACCGCATACCGGATCTCTGTCTACTGGATGGTTTACAGAACCATAACCAATTCCCTGTTCTTTCATACAGCGAATCACAGACTCAAATGCTTCCGGATTCTTTGCTGTATCTCCATCCAGCTCTACATAACTGATATGTCCTGCGTTGGTCAGCGCATGGAATGGTGCTTCGATTCTGATCTTATCAAATGCCCCGATTGGATAATAAACTGGTACATGGAAAGAATTGGTATAGTAATCTCTCTCTGTCACACCAGGAATCACACCAAAACGCTTTTTATCCATTCGGACAAACCTTCCGGACAAGCCCTCTGCCGGAGTTGCCAGCAAGGTAAAATTCAGACCGGTTTCTTTTGATTTCTGATCCAGATATTCTCTCATATAGGTAATAATCTTATAACCAAGCTCACGGCTCTCTTCATTCTCTCCATGATGATATCCAGTCAATGCTACCAGCGTCTCAGCAAGTCCGATAAATCCAACGCTTAACGTTCCATGCTTTAAAATTTCACCTACTTCATCATGTACAGCAAGCTTTTCAGAATCGATCCAGATTCCCTGTCCCATAAGGAACGGATAATTCTTCACTGTCTTTTTCTTCTGGATCTCAAATCTATGTAAAAGCTGTCTGCAGCAAATATCGAGACGCTTATCCAAATTTCTATAAAACTGCTGCATATCCTGTGACTGGATCGCAATTCTCGGAAGATTGATGGAAGTAAAACTCAGATTGCCTCTTCCGCAGGTTACCTCTCTGGAAGGATCGTAATGATTTCCCATGACTCTGGTACGGCATCCCATATACGCAACCTCTGTATTGTAATCTCCTTCTTTATAATACTGAAGATTAAACGGAGCATCAATAAAGCTGAAATTCGGGAACAGACGCTTTGCGGATACCTTGATCGCCAGACGGAACAGATCATAGTTCGGATCACCCGGATTATAGTTAATCCCTTCTTTTACTTTAAAGATCTGTACCGGGAAAATAGCAGTCTCTCCATTGCCAAGTCCGATATCGGTCACCTTCAAAAGATTTTTCATCGCCATACGGGCTTCTGGAGACGTGCAGGTTCCATAATTGATGGAACTGAAAGGAACCTGTGCACCGGCTCTGGAATTCATCGTATTCAGATTATGGATCAGAGATTCCATCGCCTGATAGGTCGCCTGATCCGTCTCTTTCATCGCAATATGGACAGAGGTCTTATGACATCTGCGTACCAACTCTTCTTCCGGTTGTCTTCCAAACCACTGACTTCCGCGTTCCATCAACCATTCCACCAAAGAAGTCTCACAGCTTTCCATATTTGCCATATGAACCTTCTCCGGCATTGCTTCTTTCAGTGCCTGACGAAACTCATTGCCCAGTATCCGTTCCTCTTGATATTCCAGCCAGAAAAATCTCTGTACGGCATCATAATATTCCTTACGGAATGTACAGGACACACCCTCTGCCATCGCATAATCAAAGTTCGGTACGGACTGTCCGCCATGCATCTCGTTCTGATTGGCCTGGATCGCAATACATGCCAGTGATGCGTAACTTGCAATCGATTTCGGCTTACGAATAAATCCATGACCGGTAGAAAATCCATCTTCAAACAACTTAATCAGATCAATCTGACAGCAGGTCTCCGTCAGCATATAAAAATCTTTATCATGTATATGGATGTCACCGTTGATGTGCGCTGCTGCAATATCCTTCGGAAGAATATAATTGTCTACAAAATAATTTGCACCTTCTGAACCGTACTTCAACATAGTTCCCATAGAAGTATCCGCATCGATATTTGCATTCTCCCTCTTAATATCTGCATCTGCCGCACTGGTGAAAGTCAGTTCTTTATAAATGTTAACAAGATCAGCTTCCGTCTTACGAACCTTTGTATGCTCCGCACGATAGAGAATGTAAGCCTTCGCAGTCTTTGCAAATCCATGAGCAATCAACCGCTCTTCCACCAGATCCTGAATCTGCTCTACATCCGGAATCTGATCATCCGGAATCTGATCCACGACCTCTTCTACCAGCTTTTCAAACTGATAGGGGGCAATCGCCTCCACCTGTGCAGCATCATTCGCCTTTCGAATCGCCGCTCTTATCTTCATCACATCAAACGGTACCGGAGTTCCATTCCTTTTTTTGATAACCTCCGGGCATATGATGTCATTTTCTTTCATTTCATCCCCTCCATAAACCACATGTGGTATTGTGGCAAAAATGCCTGTACCATATAAAGTATCACTTATACACGAAAGATGCAAGAACATTTTGACGGAATAGTTACATAGAACATTTGTATATTTATAGGATACACCTCAAATCTGAAAGGTGCCGTTTCAAATGTTACCATTCTCATATATAATTCCCACAATAGCCTGATTGTAAAATTTCATAAAGTATGATAAAATACCCGCGTTAAAGGAATACACAAAAGGAGAAACGACCAATACTATGATAGATCATACGATAAAAGAATATATCGAAAAAATAGATCTGACTCAGCCAATTCCAACAGAAGAGCCTATGAGACAGTACTATTTTTTGAAAAAAGCAAAGGAAATTGTAAAGAAAGAATCTGAGCGATTGGGCAGACCTCTTTTCTCTCATACAAATACCTTCGGGTGTCAGATGAATGCCCGCGACTCGGAAAAACTGTCCGGCATCCTGCGTGAAGTTGGTTATATGGAGACAGACAGCGAGGAAGCTGACTTTGTCATCTACAACACCTGTACTGTACGTGAAAACGCCAATCTGCGTGTTTACGGACGCCTTGGGGTTCTGCATGGATATAAGAAAAAAAATCCTCACATGAAAATTGCCCTCTGCGGATGCATGATGCAGGAACCAACCGTTGTAGAAAAATTACAGAAAAGCTATCGTTTTGTGGATCTGATCTTTGGAACTCATAATATTTTTAAATTTGCAGAGCTTCTGGTAACCACACTGGAATCTAACCGCATGGTCATTGATATTTGGAAGGATACGAATCAGATTGTGGAAGATCTTCCAATCGAACGTAAATATCCATTTAAATCCGGTGTCAACATCATGTTTGGCTGCAACAATTTCTGCAGTTACTGCATCGTACCTTATGTACGCGGACGGGAACGCAGCCGTGAACCGCGTGATATTATCCGTGAGATCGAAGGGCTTGTTGCAGATGGTGTAGTGGAGATCATGCTTCTCGGACAGAATGTTAATTCCTATGGAAAAAATCTTGACAATCCAATGACATTTGCCGAACTGCTTGAAGAAATTGAGAAAATTGAGGGATTGGAAAGAATCCGTTTTATGACATCTCATCCGAAGGATCTGTCTGACGAACTGATTCAGGTCATGGCAAAATCCACAAAGATCTGCAGACATCTTCATCTGCCTTTGCAGTCAGGAAGTACCTCTCTTCTCAAAGTCATGAACAGAAAGTACACTAAAGAACAGTATCTCGCTCTGGCAGACAAGATTCGTACTGCCATTCCTGATATTGCCCTGACTACAGACATCATTGTTGGATTCCCTGGTGAAACCGAAGAAGATTTTCTGGAAACACTGGATGTCGTACGCAAAGTCCGCTATGACAGTGCATTCACTTTTATCTACAGCAAGCGTACCGGCACACCTGCAGCAGCTATGGAGAATCAGATTCCGGAAGAAATTGTCAAAAATCGCTTCGACCGCCTCTTAAAAGAGGTTCAGGACATCTCCAAAGAGATGGCAGAGCGCTTTACCGGAACTACACAGACCGTTCTTGTGGAAGAACTCAATGGTCAGATGAAAGATTATGTCACCGGCCGTTTAAGCAACAATCATGTAGTACATTTTCCAGGAGATGCCTCCTTACTTGGAAAACTGGTAACGGTTCATCTGGATGAATGTCGTGGATTCTATTATATAGGAAGTAAGATTGGAGAATAATACAAAATGCAAAAAACATGGATACGTACCATTCGAGATCTGCTTATGATCGCTGCCGCCTCCGTTATCTATGCGGCAGGCATCAGTTTCTTCCTTGATCCTAATAACCTGGCACCGGGCGGCGTAACCGGTATCTCCGTCATTCTGAACCGTCTCTGCGGCATTGAGACAGGTACTCTTTATTTCCTGCTCAATGTACCTATCGTACTGTTAGGATTATGGAAATTCGGATTAAAATTTATGATAAAAACGGCTTATGCCATTGTCCTGACCTCCACATTCACCAATCTGATGGCACATCATGGTGCTTTGACCACTGACCCATTATTGGCAGCACTGGCAGGAAGTGTTCTGATCGCCTGTGGTATTGGTCTTGTATTCAAAGCAGGCGCAACGACCGGAGGAACCGATATCATCATTAAAGTCATCCGCCAGAAATATAAACATTTGAAGACCGGATTTTTGTTCCAGTGCAGCGATATGATAATCGTTGCCATATCCGGATTCATTTTTAAAGATTTGAATGTTGCACTTTACGCCCTGATTGCGGTACTGATCAGCGGAAAAGCCCTTGATTTTGTCCTTTACGGCGGAGATGAGGCCAAGATGATCTATATCATCACCCAGAAGCCTCGTGAAATCGGAAGAAGGCTTCTGGAAGACATTGATGTAGGCATCACTTATCTCCAGGGTAAGGGAGGATGGACCGGTGCTGAAAAAGAAGTCATCTTCTGCGTTGTCCGAAAACAGCTTGGTCCTAAAGTAGAGGAGATCGTAAAAGAAGAAGACTCTTCTGCATTTATGATCATTACCAGTGCCAACGAAATCTATGGCGAAGGATATAAAGACTTTTTTGCAGAAACTTTATAACAAAGAAAGAGACGGTGGTTCCAACTGCCGTCTCTTTTACAGAATTTATCTCTTATCTATATTTTCTTACTACCGCTTCCAGCGCATCCAATGTTTCCGCTACATCTGCCTCATTCGCATTCTCACCCATATGTCCGATACGGATCACATGCCCCGCCATCACGTCAAAGCTTCCCGCAATCATAATATGATGTTCATTTCTCATCGCGTCCAGAATCTGTTCTGCAGTCATTCCTTCTGGAACCTTAACTACCGTAACCGTATTACAGTATCCGCTTTCCAGATACAATTCAAATCCCATCTCCTGTACACGCTTTCTGGTCAACTCACCAAGTCTTGCATGACGAACCAGACGATTCTTATCTGCTTTTGCATTTTCCAGTGCTGTACGAAGTCCATAGATATCACTGATCGGCATGGTATATGGGAACCATTGCTTCTCGTAATAATCCTTAAATACCAGAAGATTTGCATAGAAAGAAGCGATCGGTATCCTGCGCTTTTCCATCACTTTTTTCGCAGCTTCACTGACTGTGAGAAAAGTCAGTCCAGGAGGTGCAGAAAGTGCCTTCTGAGAACCCCCGCATGCAATATCAATCTCTCCATAGTCAACCATTAAAGGCTCCCCAAACATGGATGATACCGCATCTACCACTGTCAGTATCCCATACCTGTGCAGTTCCTGACACATCTCCTCTACAGGATTCAACACACCGCTCGGCGTATCGCAGTGTACCATCGTTGCATATTTAAAATCATGATGCTCTTTCAGAAAATCTGAAAACGCTGCCATATCGATTTCTCTTGTATAGGATGCTGTGTAATAAGTTACCTCACCACCGTACATCGTCACAAAATCAGCAAATCCTTTTCCAAAGACACCATTATCAATTACCAGAACCTTGTCACCCGGCTCTGTCAAAGAAGCACAGGCAGCTTCCAGTCCCAGAATTCCTTCTCCGCCCAAAATCAGTGCTTCATTCTCTGTATGAAGAAGTTCACTGATCAATTCACATGTCTCTTTATAGTAATCAAAAAAACCCGGATCCAGATCGGGATTCGTACAGACAAGGCTTCTTGCCATCCGCACATTTTCACGAACCTGCGTCGGTCCCGGAGTCATGATCTTATACATCATCTTCCCTCCTGTTTCTATACTCTCATTGATTTTCTTATCACTTCCGCAACCGGAAGCACCAGCACGGCTGCAACACCAATCTGTACCAGATTGCCCGGAATCGATAAAAGCGGTGCCATCCAGTTACCATAAATGATCCCTTCCGCTATATAATATCCTGTAATTTTAATCACACAGGCTACGGTAATCGCCAACACATTCCATCTGAATCCATGATGATTTTCCGTAATCTTACCGACTGTATATCCCATCAGCCCGACTACTGTGAATGTAAACGGTGCCCACAGAACCCATCCGCCCATCAAGTCAAACAGTGCCATACCGAACGAACCTGCCAATGCCCCTGTCCGCTTTCCGTAAATGATCGCCGCCAGAAATAACGGCACATTTCCCAGATGTACCAGACCGCCATTCGCAGCTATGGGCAATCGTATATTGATAAATCCGGTTGCAATAAAGGTCAGTGCAATACATACGCCAGTGATCGCAATCTCCGAAACTGAAACCGTATTCTTACTTGCTGCAACATCTTTGGTACTCATAACAGAACCTCCTCATATTTTCGATATAGTCATCTTACTCCTCATCTATACATATTGCAATATTCTTTTTAGATTTTGCGATCAGACACTTACTCTTTTCCTTCCGATATCTCCGGCACTCTTTCAAACTGTTCAATAATAAACCCGATTCTCAAACTCCACCTCAAACTTCCCATGTTCCGCATGGAGCTTCGTCACCCCGCAGTTTTTATGTACCGGTCCGCTCCAGAACTCTGCAATCGGAAGCTTTAGAAGCCCGGACAGAATTCCTCGAATCGCTGCTCCATGAGATGCCATCAAAAACGTTTTATCTTCATTGGAAGGATCATTCATGATTCCGCGCACAAAAGATGAAGTACGTTCTCTAAGATGTATGAGACTTTCCCCATTCGGCGGTGTATCATAATGCTCCGGATCATTAAAAAACTTACGGAATCCAGGCTTTGGAATATTGTAGGTCTCCGGCAGATAGGTCAGCCCCTCATAATCTCCAAAACTGATCTCCAGAAGTCCATCTGTCGGTATCACCTCGATCGGACGCTCTCCCCGAATAATCTCTGCTGTCTTTCTCGCACGAATCAATGGACTGGTATAGATACAGTCAAACGGGACATCCTTCAAACCTTCCGCCGTCTTCTCTGCCAGTTCAATGCCATACGCATTCAAAGGAATATCTGTAATCCCCTGCAGCCTTTTTACTTTATTCCAGTCTGTCTCTCCATGACGAATCAAATAAATATCCATCCCGCATCCTCCTATTCCGCTAATAATATATCGTGATTGATCGTCCGATAAAATCCTGCATCAAAAGCTTCACCGGTTGCACCACTGCCAAGCAGCCACATCGTCTTTGTCACCGTCGCTTCCAGAGTCATATCAAATGCCTCTACCACCGGAAATCTTTCTTTAATTGCTTTTCCTACCTGATAGACCTCCATGTCACTGCCCTCATGGGTAACCTGGGTGGCCATGACTACTTTTTTCCCATTCTGGCACCAGCGGTCAATAGCATCTTGAAAACTCTGATCTCCATAAGCCGGAAGTCCCCCTACACCAAAGGACTCAATAATCACTGCATCGTACTCTGACCACATCGTATTCAGAATCCGTCCGTCCATACCCGGTATCAGCTTCAGCAGCAGAACTCTTGTATTCATACCATGATAAAAACGTACCCGTTCCCTGACCTGATTCCGGTCATCTATGTAGAAAATGATACGCTTGTCCTGAATCACTGCGATATCCGGGAAATTGATACTGGAAAATGCATTATAGCTTTTGGAACGTTCTTTTTTTGCTCTTGTTCCAGCAATCGCTTTTCCGCCAAATACGATATTCACTCCATGAGCACGATCATCCGATGCAAAACGAAGACTGTCCCGCAGATTCAGTCTCGCATCCGTAATCTCCAGATTGATCGGTTTCTGTGCGCCGGTGATAACCACCGGTTTTAAATTGTTCTGGATCAGATACGATAAGGCAGCTGCTGTATATGCCATCGTATCCGTTCCGTGACAGATCACAAAACCATCATACGCATCATAATTCTCTTCAATCAACTGCGCCAACTTCAGCCAATGCTCCTGACAAATATTCGTACTGTCCAGATTAAATGGCTGTACTGCTGTCACTTCACAATATGCCTTCACTTCCGGCACATAGTCCAGAAGCTCATCTGAAGTAATCTGCGGCTCCAGACCCTCTTTTGTATATTTTGAGGCAATCGTACCTCCTGTTGCGATCAGTAAAATCTTTTTCATAATCTCTCCAATCCTTATCGTTCTGAATGACAGATAAGCACCAGCCCAAAGGCTGATGCTCACAATACAAATCCATCATTCACTTAATGCCGGAACGTTATCTCGCCGGTCTCATCGTCCATTGCATCAATAATCGCTAAAGACTCTACCTGATAACCCTTTTCACGAAGAAGTTTACCGCCGATCTGCTGACCTTTTTCAATCGCAATACCAATTCCTTCAATCGTTGCACCTGCATGTTCGATGATCTCGATCAGTCCATTCACCGCACATCCATTGGCCAGAAAATCGTCAATGATCAGAATGTGATCCTCCGGTCCAAGATACTTTCTGGATACAATTACATCATATACCCTTTTATGAGTAAACGATTCGATTTTACTGCTGTATACCTCTCCGTCAAGATTGATACTCTGTGTTTTTTTGGCAAAGACCACCGGCACATCAAAATACTGCGCCACCACACAGGCAATCCCGATTCCCGATGATTCGATCGTAAGAATTTTATTGATTGGTTTGTCTGCAAACAGTCTTTTAAATTCTTTCCCCATCTCATTAAACAGCTGAATATCCATTTGATGATTTAAAAAATTATCTACCTTTAAAACATTCCCTTTTTTAACGAGACCGTCCTGCTGAATTCGTTTTTCTAAAATTTCCATTTGTTCTTTATCCTTTGTCCTGTACAGATTTTAATTCATTCTAGCATCTCAGACGCTATTCGTAAAGCCCAAGTTTCGACAGTCCTGCAGAAATTTCTTCTGTGAAATCCTCTTCCACAATAGCAGCTGCCACTTTTTCAGAAGTAATACTGCCAATGCTGTTTCCCGTTAAACTCAACCATGCAAAACCGGCAAACAAAAACAGACACACTGCAAACCGAATTTTAAATACGGTAAACAAAGCAGCAGACGGCTCCTCTGTATGAAGCTCTGTATATTCATAAAGTCGAGTCCTGCCGCTTCCATAAGTTTCTTTTAATAATTGTTCCCTGTAAGCGCCCATCCTGTCCTCCCCCAATATCTTTTATCTGATATTATGAAGGATTGATGTCAAACATGCATCTATCGATTGGCAACTTCCTTGATGATATCATCCCAGGTTACGCCCCGCTCCACCATCAGTACCATCGCATGATACAGGAAATCTGCGATCTCGTACTTGATTTCCTCCGGATCTGGATTCTTTGCTGCGATGATAATCTCCGTTGCTTCCTCTCCTACCTTTTTCAGAATCTTATCAATTCCTTTATCGAACAGGTAGTTCGTATAAGAACCTTCTTTCGGATGGTTCTTTCGGTCTACAATCGTTGCATACTCATTCTCAAAGACTTTTAAAGGATTTGTCTCATTATACTCTTTCTTTACCATGTCCCGATAAAAACAGGTACGATTACCGGTATGACAGGCTGCTCCAATCTGGCTGACCTTAGCAAGAATCGTGTCATTATCACAGTCAA
Source organism: Lachnospiraceae bacterium (assembly GCA_017558865.1). GTDB lineage: Bacteria > Bacillota > Clostridia > Lachnospirales > Lachnospiraceae > Hominiventricola. Next base: position 7,419 of record JAFYTM010000023.1, on the reverse strand, counting down.
GAGACAGGGATTTTACATACTGCAGATGTCCGCTGGTCAGTCCTTTTGTCCAAAGTTCATTCCTGCTTCTGCTCCAGTAGGTCATCTTTCCGGTCTCCAGGGTCATCTGGAACGCATCCTCATTCATATAGGCAAGCATCAGCACTTCCGAAGTCTTATAATCCTGTACAATCACCGGAACCAGACCATCACTGTTCACCTTCATATCCTCCCAGGTGAATACACTCTCCAGGATATCCATACGAAGTCCACGGCTGGAAGCCTTCTGCTTTAGACTCATAAAATCTGCTACTTCGGTAGAAAAATAAGCCGCAGCGATTCCCTGCACCCATTTATTGGACAGCACATCAATGATCGCATCATCCGATGCCGCTGCACTGACACTGATCACCGGAAGTTCTCCGCGATATGGACATTCACGGTCAGAACCTGACCAGAGAATCACACTTCCAAACTCATCCAGAATCTCCGTAAACTGTGTCTCATCCGAGATACTGAAACCTATCTTTTCCCTTCCAAAACGTTTGGATACCTCTTCCAGCATCTCCACGTTGCTCTCTCTTCCCATATTCAGAATCGCTTTGCTGCAGCCTGCATAAAGAATCTTTTTCACATCCTCCACACGGCGGATATGTCCTCCGGCGTACATAGGAATCTCTGCCACGCGACCGATCTCTTTCATCAGACCGATATTCTGTTCATGCTCTTCATCTGAATCTGACAGATCAAACAAAATCATGGCATCTGCACCGTTATCACTGTAAAATTTTGCAAGCCTTACCCCATCCTGACCATTTACTTTTCCGCTGCGCAAAGGCATGACCGGGATTAACTGTTTTTTCTTCATATTTATAAACTGCCTTTCGTCGATAATACATCTGTAATTCGCTCATCATAAGTGACCGCCGCATCCAGAGCTTTCGCAAAAGCCTTGAACATTGCTTCACAGATATGATGATTGTTTGTGCCGGACAGCACTTTAAAATGCAGATTCATCTCTGCCGTATAAGAAACAGCATAGAAAAATTCCTTCACCATCTCTGTCTCGAATTCTCCGATCCGTTCTGCCGTAAATACCGCATCAGAGGAATAATAAGGTCTTCCGGACAGATCAATCGCACAGAGCACCAGCGCATCATCCATCGGAAGGATACAGTTGCCATAACGACGGATACCCTTTTTATCACCGACGGCTTCCTTGATTGCTTTTCCAAGTACAATCCCTGTATCTTCCACCGTATGGTGACTGTCTACATGAAGATCACCATCCACGCAGACGGCCAGGTCAAACAGTCCATGTCTTGCAAATCCATCCAGCATATGATTAAAAAATCCAATACCGGTATTCAATGTTGTCTTTCCTACACCATCCAGATTCAGGCTGATGCTGATCTGTGTCTCTTTTGTATTACGCTCAATCTCTGCTACTCTGTTCATAAGTCAATTCTCCTCGTCTTCAAAACGGACTTTGATGGAATTGGCATGTGCCGTTAACTGTTCATTTTCTGCAAAATATTCGATGTCTTTATGTACCTTCTGCAGCGCTTCTCTGGAATAATAGATGATACTGGACTTTTTCACAAAATCATCTACCGATACCGGAGAAAAGAATCTCGCGGTTCCATTGGTCGGCAGAATATGGTTCGGTCCTGCAAAATAATCTCCCAGCGGCTCGCTGCTGTTCTCTCCAAGGAAGATCGCTCCCGCATTGCGTACCTTCATCATATCTTCAAATGGATTCCTGGTCATGATTTCCAGATGTTCAGACGCAATCAGATTGACCGTCTCAATCGCATCTGCCATGCTGTCAGCAACCAGAATATAGCCATAGTGATCCAGTGACTTCTGCCCGATCTCCTGTCTGGAAAGGACTTTTACAAATGCATCCACTTCTTCAGACACCTTCTCTGCCAGCTCCTGGCTGGTTGTCACAAGAATCGCACTTGCCAGTTCATCATGCTCTGCCTGGGACAGCAGATCGGCTGCCACATAACGGGGATTGGCCGTCTCATCCGCCAGCACCAGAATCTCACTTGGTCCTGCAATGGAGTCAATGCTGACATAGCCGGATACTGCCTTTTTTGCCAGTGCCACGAAGATATTGCCCGGTCCTGTAATCTTATCCACTTTTGGTACACTTTCTGTACCAAATGCCATTGCTGCAATCGCCTGTGCACCGCCCATCTTGTAGACCTCATCAGCACCTGCCTCTTTTGCCGCCACCAGGACTGCAGGATTCACTTTCCCCTGACGGTTACATGGAGTTGCCATGATGATTTTATCCACTCCGGCAATCCGCGCCGGTACAATGTTCATAAGTACAGAAGACGGATAGACTGCCTTTCCACCTGGTACATACACTCCGGCAGCAGAAAGAGGTGTCACTTTCTGACCAAGCATCGTTCCTTCCGGTGTAGTATCAAACCAACTGTACTGTCTCTGTTTTTCATGGTAATCCCTAATATTTTTCAAGGATTTTCGGATCGTCTCCAGAAGACGCTCATCAATCTGTTCGTACGCCTCCTGAACCTCTGCTTCCGTCACCAGAACATTGGAAGCGTTGATATCTTCACAGTCAAATCGATTGGTATATTCAAAGAGCGCCTGATCACCTTCCTTGCGAACCCGATTCACGATCTCTATCACCGTGTCATTATACTGATCATAATTATTCGGACTTCTTTTTAACAAACTGTCCAACAGATTTTGCCTGGATGCTGCATCCAGCTTCACGATACGCATATAGACCTCCTATAATACGGCTTTCAGATCACTGATGATCTTGCCGATTCGTTCATTCTCCATCTTCATACTAACCTGATTGACCACCATACGGGCTGACAACGGACATACCTCTTCCAGTACCTGTAATCCATTTTCTTTCAAGGTAGATCCTGTCTCCACGATATCCACGATCACTTCTGCCAATCCAACAATCGGAGCCAGTTCAATCGAACCATTCAGCTTGATGATCTCTACCGTCTGATGCTTCTGATTATAAAAATAATCCTTTGCAATATGCGGATACTTGGTAGCCACACGGATCAGCTCATGGTGTTTTAAAAGTTCCCTTGCAGATTCCGGTCCGCAGACACACATCCGACACTTGCCGTAACCAAGATCCAGTACCTCATACATACGTCGGCCTTCTTCCAGAATCGTATCCCTGCCGACAATACCGATATCTGCCGCTCCATATTCTACATAGGTCGGTACATCCGGGCCTTTTGCCAGGAAAAATTTTAATTTCAGCTCTTCATTTACAAAAATCAGCTTTCTGGTGACCGGATCTTTCATCTCCTCACAGGTAATGCCGATCTGTTCAAAAAGCTCCATCGTTTTTTTCGCCAGACGCCCTTTTCCAAGGGCAAATGTTAAATATCTCATACTGCTCTTAATCCTGTCCTTCTATATATATCGTCTCGCTGATGCCGTTTCTGGCAGCATAAGCATTATAATCTTTCCCAATACGTTCCAGTAAAAGCTCTGTCACAATTCCCTGGGAACGAAGCTCCATCGCTTTTGCAATTGCTTTCTTCGCCTGAGACGGACGATACACGATCAACGCTTTTTGTACTGCTGTATCTAACTGAATCTTCTGTCTGGACAAAGCACTCATCAGACGATCCAGCATAAAGACAAATCCGGTCGCCGGAGCAGGTTTTCCAAAATGATCCATCAACGTATCATAACGTCCGCCCTTTGCGATTGCCTCACCGGTTCCATAGGTGTATGCCTGGAAGATGATTCCTGTATAATATTTATACTTACTTACTACACCCAGATCAAACGTTACATATTTCTCATATCCATAGCAGGTCAAAAGCTCATAGATCTTACGAAGTCTTTCCAGTGCCCTTTTCGCATCCTCTGTCACTGCACAGGAATCTGCTTTTTCCAGAATATCAACCGAACCAAACAGATTCGGAATCGCAGCAAATGCTTCCTTTAAGCCATATGCAATCGGCATCGGCTCCAACAGTTCTCTTACACCATAGATATTTTTATTGGAAATAAATTCCAGAAGCCCCATTTCCATCTCATCGTCCAGTCTGGATTCCCGAAGAAGACTTCCGAAAAAATCCACATGACCGATACTTACCTGAAATTCTGTCAGACCGGTCTTTAACAAAGATTCTACCACAAGCGCGATCATCTCAGCATCCGCTTCAACACTTCCATCCCCAATCATCTCAGCTCCAAGCTGTGTCGTCTCTTTGAGACGTCCCTGAAAATCCGAGTGATTGATAAACGTATTGGCCGCATAGCAAAGTCTGACCGGCATGTCCTCTTCGGTAAAGTATTTTGCCACAGCACGGGCAATGGACGGAGTGATATCCGGACGAAGCACCAGCGTATTACCCTCTCTGTCAAAAAATTTGTACAGTTCTTTTGATGGAACTGTACCCACCTCTCTGCTGAATACATCAAAATATTCAAAGGTCGGGGTCTGGATATCCTCATATCCATAGCTGTGCAGTACCCCATGCAGCGCATTTTGTACAAGATTCTTACGTCTGCACTCATCGTTATAAATATCCCGGACTCCATCCGGTGTATGTAAAATCTGTTTATACATATAGATCTATTCCCCTCCATCTACCAACACTTCATCATGGTAAATTGGTAGATTATTAAAGATAACACAAGTAATTATACCATGTGATGGTTAATTGTCAACCTCTGATTCCAGATCACGGCTTAACGGTTCCAGATATGGCACCAGGAATCCATGACTGGAAGAAAAAAAATATTCCGGCTCCAGTTCTTCCATACGAAAACTTTTTCTCCCACCCTCTTTTGCACGGTTCCAAAATTTCATCAGCTGACGAATATGCAGATAATAAAATTTCTGCAACGATGTATAATGAATGATCAGGAAGGCTTTTCCTCCCTGTCTCTCATAATCCAGCATAAAGTCTACCTGATGCTGATGGATGTTCTGCAGCGGAAAAGTCTGTACATCACATTCCTTTGCATCAAAACAAACCGGGATTCCCTGTACCGCTCCAATATAATCCACCGTACTCTTCTGTTCAAAATAAGCAAGTGTAATATGATGATGCTCTTTATCAATTCGGATCGGGGTGATCGGAGTCGGCACCTTTTGAATCAGCGCCAGTCCCTTTTCCCGATATCTCTCATTTGTACGATTGATCATATCCTCCAGCGTAGAACCGCGGAGTCCTCTTGTGTTCCAAGTAGACATAATATTTTTATGTTTCCTTTTCTAAGTCTCTGATAATCTTTTTCATAATTTCCGGAAGCTCTGCTGTAAATATTTTTCCAGATAATTCTTCCAATGGCGGCTTCCTGTCCGGAAGCTCCAGCCTGCAGGAATGCAGAAGCTGTCCCTGCAGTCCATATGTTTTCTGATAACGATCATTCACCTTTCGGATACCGTATTTATAATCTCCTATGATCGGATGTCCCACACTCGCCAGATGTGCCCGGATCTGATGGGAACGACCGGTGATCAGACACACTTCCAACAACGTACAATCCCGGAACACTTTGAGCGGTCGGTATTCGGTCACAATCTTCTGTGCATCCGGCTTCTCTTCCTGCCAGATAGTCACTTTATTGGTAACCGGATTTTTCCAGAGATATCCTTCAATTCTCTGACTGTCCTTCATCTGTCCGCAGACCAGGCACTGATAATATTTATGCATACTGCGATCCCGCAGCACCTCTGCCATCTGCTGCAGACCAGCTAAAGATTTGCCGCAGACCACGATACCGCTCGTATTACGATCCAGACGATTACAGACTGAAGGACGAAAGCCTTCTGCTTCATCCCACTGTCCGGTCTGTTGAAGATATCCGAGAACATATTCATTTAAAGATACATCTGAAGGCTGTGCCTTCTGAGTCAGCATCCCCATTGGTTTATTTACCAGAAGGATATGCTCGTCCTCATAGATGATGGAAAGCTGTGTGGTCGGGTAGGATACCTTTTTTGCCTCCGACTTTCCTGCAAATTTTTCATAAGTCTCATCAGACAGAAAGATACGAATCTCATCTCCTGCCTGTACCTTCTCACTGCCGTCTGCTTTCTTCCCGTTCAGTGTAATATTCTTTTTACGAAGCATTTTATATAGGAAGCTTTTCGGTGCTTCTTTCAGATATCTTGCCAGCAGCTTATCGAGACGCTGGTTTGCTTCCTTCTCCTGTACGGATATCAATTTCATGTGCTGTCTCCTATAAGGAAATTGCCATCAATATATACTGAATCACTTCATCCCGGTTCATTCCCGGATAGCGTTTATCCTCTTCAAATGGAATCTGCGCCGGACCGAGAGATGCAAATGTATAGAGCCGTTCCAGGAAAACACGTTTTTCTGAGACGATCCTGACATTCTGTTTATATGCATTGCTCTGTAAAATTGTACGGATATGCTCTGCTGCTTCCTCTGTATTCATCTTTGTATCACTGGCATATCCAATAATCTCTCTGCCGGAAATTGCCAGACAATCTATAAAAAAATTCTTCTCATAAGTTGTAAATACATTCTCATAAAGAACCGGACATTCTCCCCTGGCTGCCTCTGTCTCTTCATATAAGAACTGGTCGATGGAATGATAACGGCTTGCCATAATGGCACGTACCATCTGATTACAACCTGGCAGACAGCCAAGAATTGCAACAACTGTCACCACTGTCATACGTGTGCCATTGATCAGCCATCCCGCAATAAATATAATGATGGGAATAGACAACATGACAATTGCCCTTATCCATTCCCTCTTCTTGTTTTTGTCCAGATAACCATAGGTTCCTTTTTGTAATTTTTCTTTCATCTATCTCTCCTGCTTTTTCCGGTGCACATTCCGGATTGTTTTCTTCTTCTGTATTTTACTGCCGCCGGATGATCTTCCCGCTTTTGCTGCAGTGCCTCCGGTATATTCCTGACGGTCTCTTCCGCTCTCTGGTCTTAACAGACATTTCGGTCCATGTCCGATCAGATCCGTCCGCCCTGCCAGCTCCAGAGCCTCCTTTACCAGTGCCCGGTTCTTCGGATTCCGGTACTGGATCAGTGCACGCTGCATCTCTTTTTCATGGGAAGACTTTGGAACATAGACCGGCTTCATCGTCCTCGGATCAAGCCCTGTATAATACATACAGGTCGATATGGTGGATGGTGTCGGGTAGAAATCCTGTACCTGCTCCGGCATATATCCCAGATCACGGCAATACTCTGCCAGCTTCACCGCTTCCTTCATCGTACTTCCCGGATGGGAGGACATCAGATACGGAACAAGGTACTGCTTCAGTCCCAGCTTCTCATTCATCTTGCGATACTGCCTGGAAAATTCTTCATAGACCGCATGGCGCGGTTTCCCAAGGTAAGAAAGCACGGGATCTGACACATGCTCCGGTGCCACCTTCAACTGGCCGCTCACATGATAACGGCACAG
>JAFYTM010000022.1 GCA_017558865.1 Lachnospiraceae bacterium | reverse complement strand
TTTTGATTCTTGAATCATATCCCATCACGCCTACTAAGTTTCCTGTCGCCATTTCGAAATCATTGTCACGAGTCGCTAAATCCTTTTCACCAATTTTGTAACACTTACTATTTCGTAAATCCATCATCTTCTCCATGATTGCCACTTTAGAATACATTGTATTCGCATCTTTTCTTGGAGTACAGTCGCCTTTGGCAATCGTACCTTCAATACAGGCGTCATAAAATCCCGTTGCATTTAGTGTTTCACTTCTTATGCCGGCCAAATGCATAAAGTTATTCTTGCCAAATCTTACTTCATAAAAATCATATACGTCTTCCTTTTTCTCTCTGAATATGAATAATAATGTCGTATCAGCATACTCAGCATACAATTTCGCACTTTTACGTAATATGGATAATAATTCATCTGAACCCAATATCCTTGTATTCTGTACTCTATATTTCATAGTTCTCCTTAACGTAAAAGAGAAACCTTTGCATCAAAGGTTTCTCCATCAATTCAAAAAAATACTGGTTTCGTTATGGTGCTTTGCCACCAATCTACAGGCCTTTCACCTATACGGCTTGATTATCCTCTATGCTTAAGAGTAAATGCAAAGTTTTTACGTTGCCAGCGCAACGGAGACAAACACCTTATGTCTCATGTCCTGTTTTCAGGAAGAGAGAACTCTCTTGGTATTTATATTATACGCAAAATTCACGAAAATATCAACTGAGTTTTAAAACTTCTTGCATCTATACTTCTATCACTCTCCCCAGTCGGAACGAATAGATCAATCGTTCCTTCACTTTCTTCCCGGTCATCATCTCCAGTGCCTTCTCATAATATCCCAACTGTGCACGATATTTTTCCACCAGTTCCTCCGCCCGGTATACCATATCTGTCTTGTAATCCAGCACTACAATCTCATCATCTTCATAAAAGAATGCATCGATGATACCCTGAATCAAAACCAGCTCCTCCACATCTGAACCATCCACCTCGTCCCCCGGAAGTCCGATGACAAACGGCTGCTCCCGATAGAGTTCCCCGCGTTCTTTCGCCTGATGGATGCGCTCTGCCAGTCCACATTTTGCAAAGATCAGAAAATCTCTGGGGTTCACACAACGCAGATCTTCTTCTGATAATTTATTCTGTTCCTGTAAGCTCCGAAGTCCATCTTTTACCTGTGATAATTCTGTCATTCCTGCAAAATCCAGCCACTCCATGACCGTATGGTAGACCGTACCTCTGGCCGCTCCTGTCTTCTCTTCGGTCTGTTCGATAAACTGCGGAACCACAGGTACGATATCTTCTGTTGGATAAAGTTCCTCACTGCTGTCTGACGGCTCCTGCACGCGGAGCTTTTTCAGCTCTGTGACTGTGTATTTTTGTTTGGATTGTTTTTCCAGATTCCACGGATAGCTCCACGACAACTTCTCATCAATCTGCTGATAAAGCGACTCGTCCTTTGCCTGGAACCAGATGACCTTGTCCAACGCTTCTCTGGACAGTGCTTTCTGCATCTGTCCCTGAACTGTCTGTTTTAAAAGTACTTCCATAGAGATATGTGTATGTGTCAGATTGCCATTCTCTGCATTGTACGCCGGGAGAAGCCAGCCAAGGAAACTGTCTGCCCCGGTAAGCTGCATAAAGGACAGCTTCTCATCTGTTCCAGCCCCGGCAGACTCCAGAAGCTTTTCCTTCACCATTCCGGTAAGGATCAGTTTCTCTCTGGCACGGGTCATGGCAACATACAGGATACGCAGCTCCTCCCCCAGATTGTCCAGCAGGTTCCGTCTGCGGATAAACTGTTTGAGGATCGTGGGACGGCGCATCCGGTTCTCCAGATCCACATAGTCCAGACCGATACCATAACGGTTATGGAACACTGCCTTGTCCCTGCTTTCCTGCTTATTGAAGCTCTTGCCCATACCGGATACAAAGACGATCGGATATTCCAGACCTTTGCTGTGATGGATACTCATGATCTGTACCGCTTCACCACCGGCACCTGAGATATCCGCCTCCCCAAAATCCATCTGATATTTCTGCATCCGCTCAATATACCTGATAAAATGAAACAGTCCATGATAACTGATCTTTTCATAATCCTGCGCCTTCTGCAGCAGCATCTCCACATTAGCAAGACGCTGTTCTCCGCCCGGCATCGCCCGTACCTCATCGATATATCCAGTCTCTGTCACGATCTGCCAGAGCAGCTCGTGGATGGAAGTGTACGCCGCACGTGTGCGATAGCCCTGAACCTGTTCATAAAACGCCCTGACACGTTGTCTCAGATTGTCCTGTGGGCCATTCTGCATATAATGCTGACAGGCTTTTGCATAGCCTTCCTCCGGATATGCCGCCTTGATCTGCGCCATCTCTTCCGATGTAAATCCCCCCAGCATGCCGTGCATGGCTGCCGCCAGTGGAATCTCCTGTGTAGGATTATCCAGTACCCGAAGATAGGACAGCAGTGTCTCCACTTCCAGTGTCTGAAAATATCCTTCTCTGGACTGAGCGCTTGCCGGAATCCCTTCCTCCTGCAGAACTCGCACAAACGTTTCACTCCACCCGGACATCGTACGAAGAAGGATCACAATATCACCCGGAGTCGCTTTTCGCAGAGCATACGTTCCTTTTTCGGTCACATACCCTTCTTCCAATACCTTACGTATATATCCAGCGGTCAGATGTGCTTCTGCTTCCTGCTTCGTCCAGCTGCATTCCGTGCGCAGCTCCTCCCAGTCTTCCTGACCTATCGTCAAAAGCTCCGCCTGACACCTGTCATTTTCCGGGTAAGACGCACCTAACTTTAATGCTGCCGATTCATCATATTCGATGCCGCCCAGTTCCTGAAGCATAATCTTTTCAAACACCTCGTTAACCGGATTCAGCACTTCTTCTCTGCTTCGGAAATTCTGATGCAGATCAATTCGCATACCACCGGCTCCATCTGCATACCGCCTGTATTTCTCCAGAAAAAGTCCCGGCTCTGCCTGCCTGAACCGATAGATGCTCTGCTTTACATCCCCGACCATGAACCGATTGTCTCTGCCCTTCCGGCTTCCACTGATGCTGTTCAGAATGGCCTCCTGCACCAGATTGCTGTCCTGATACTCATCCACCATGATCTCTGCAAAATAATCTGCAAACACATCCGCTACTTCTGACGGAACCAATTCTCCATCCTCTTCCCTGGTCAGAATTTTTAAAGCCAGATGTTCCTGATCGGTAAAATCCAGAATATTTTTCTTCCGCTTCTTCTCCTCCAGCCGCTCCATGAATCGAAGCGTCATATCCACATAAATCCGAACATTTTCTGCTGTACTTCGCATCAGCTCCATGACCAGTTCTCCCGGCAGAGAAAAATATTGATTTGTTAAAGATTTAACTGTCTCCTTTACCTCGTTTCGGATATTCATCACAAGGTCGCACAGTTCCTCGTCCGCATCCTTCATTGCTTTGGAACGACGGCTTGGAAGCCTTTGCCAGGAAATATCACAGATCAATTCTTCAAATACTTCGATGCTGCGACAGTCTGTCAGCGACTGTAAAAACTCCGCATCGGAACGGAGTGCTTCCTCATAAAGCACCGGACCATCCGGACGGGCAGCAATTTCCCGGGCTTTCTGAATCTGCTGCAGACAATCACCTGCTGTCGTTTTCAGTTCCGACAAAATAGCCTCTGCACCTATAAAATCACTCCATCCAGCATCTTCCGGCAGTTCATACTTTGCTGCACTCTCCAGCAGCCAGCGTTTTGGCTGTGGACTGGCAACTGCATATTCGTAAAGCTGAAGAATCAATTCCTCCAGACCATTGCCCTTATTTCCGCTTCCATAGCTTTCCGCAAAACGCAGGAATGCCTCACTTTTTTCCTGAAAGGCCTCCTCCAGAATCTCTTCTGCCGTATCCTGCTTTAACAGGCGCATTTCCCCCTCATCCGCAATCCGAAAATTCGGATTCAGGTCGATCGTGTGAAAATAGTTGCGGATCACATACAGACAGAAGCCATGAATCGTCGTGATCTGTGCCCGTGATACGAGCGCCTCCTGTCTTTGCAGCCACTCATTGGCAGGGTCTTCCTGCAGACGTTCCGAAAGTGCCTTTCCAATTCGTTCCTTCATCTCTCCTGCTGCCGCCTTGGTAAAGGTCGTGATCAACAGCCGGTCCACATCCACCGGATGCTCCGGGTCTGTAATCAGAGTCAGAATACGCTCTACCAGAACCGCCGTCTTACCGGAGCCTGCTGCCGCCGAGACAAGAAGGTTCTGATTCCGACTGTCAATTACTTTTTTCTGATCTTCCGTCCAACAGACACTCATGACTCTTCCTCCAGTCTCTTCCAGATTTCCGTTTTTTCCAACGGACGAAGCCTGCGCTTCTCACAGCCCTCTACTTTTCGGTCAAAACCGCAGACACTATGGTATCTGCAGTATGAACACGCATCCTCACTTCCCAATTCATACGGTTTTAGCTGAATATCGCCCTGCAAAATACGTTCTCCATACTCCTGCAGCTTCTTCTGTACATGTCGGGTCAGCCGTTCAAACTGTCCATCATCCGCTACGGAAGAAGATGCCATATAGCCGCCGTCTTTTTTCAGACGCACCGGCAGAATCTCTGAACTGGATGTCATCTCCTGATCCTGCAGATGAAGCATCTCCCGGTCCGCATTGACCAGCCCATTCCATGCCAGTTCCTTGAGCATCCGCTGCCCGGGGTCTGACTCCTGCTCATAATCCAGCATCGGATCTTCGATATGATAATAAAACATACCAGCAGGACGCACATCCCCAGTCTGTTTTCTTCGTTCCATCTCCATTGCAGCATTCAGATAAACCACAAGCTGTAACTGCAGACCATAATAAATGCTGGTCAGATCAAACTTTGTACTGCCGCTTTTATAATCAATGACTCTCACATATGTGCTGCCATTCTCCCGACAAATATCAATACGATCGATACGTCCCCGCAGACGCATCCTTTCATCCTCGGACAGAATCATCGTGACACTTTCAAGCTGTTCCAGATTCCTGAAGGAAACTTCGGTCTCTTCCGGTACAAAGACACCTTTCTGTAGCTGCTTTAACACCGCCCATGCAGTCCGTTTTCCGATACGTCGCACCCGCTCCATCGTATACTGATCCTGCGCCCGGTCAGATATCACCCGATCCGCATAATCCTCCATCGCACGTTCCAGTGCCTCCTCCATCCAGAGATCACGCTTCTCATCCGGCACATGCAGCCAGTCATACGAGCTTGCCTCTACCGCATCAGAAAAATATTTTAATGCGCCATGAAACACATTTCCAAGATCTACTGGCTCCAGACCATAGATTTCCCTCTCCTGAAGCTGCAGACCATACTGAAGAAAATGTGCATATGCACAGGATGCAAACTGTTCCAGTCTTGTGACACTGCCCTCCAGCATCGTTCCATACAATGCCCTTGCAACTGCACGACCAATCTGTCCTTCTTCATTGCTGAAACAGGACGCATCCATCAGACGTTCAAGCTTCTGCTGCCAGTCTTTCTGATCCGCATACCACTGTACCAGTGCAATCTGTTCCTCCGCTGCCTTTCCAGTCCTGATTCCTTCAATGGCTTCTGTCAGCTCCCGCACATTTCCTGCAGGTGTCACCATACGCTCCAGATAAGACATTGTTTTTCCAGTCTCCACCGTCACCTCCGGGAACAACTGCCGGATCTGTGCGACCAGCCAGGATGGGCGCAGTGCATTGCCGCCCACATCTGCCAGACTCCAGCTTACATACAGCTGTCTGGACGGCTTTGTCAGATTCAGATAGATGTAAAATTTCTGGATATACGTCTCCTGTCTGGAGGTCGGTGCCAGCTCCACCTGCTGCTGCGACAGAAGTTCTCTGTCCATCTCCGACAGGATACCTCCCCGACTCTTATCCTTTGGTACACTGCCCTCGTTTACGCCCACAAAAAACAGCACTTTGATATCTTTCAGTCGGCTTCGTTCCATATCACCGACCACCACCTGGTCCGTTCCTGCCGGGATCAAACCTACTTTCATCTCAGACAATCCTGCATCCAGAAGCTCCGCATATTCCGAAAGCCCCATTTGACAATCCCCAAGCAGCAATACCAGCTTGTCAAACAGTTCCATGACCAGACCGTAGATCTGTGCATATTCTCTGGCAGCCGGATAGTCTCCCGCTTCCTCAAAACGTGTTTCATATTCCTTCAGCTGCTGCTGAATATCCAGTGTGATCAGATAATCATAGATTGCCCTTGTTATACGCTGTGCATCGGTATCCTTTTCCCGGCATATGCTGCGGAGCTCTGACAATCCTTTCAATGCCTTGATCCGAAGAGCATTCAGCTCTTCCAGTTCTTCCTCATCCATTCCCTTTAGCGGACGCTTCCACTCCCGATTCCAGCCGGAAAAGCTGCGGATGCCTCTGGCAATTACATAATTCTCCAGAAGATCGGTGTCCTCCATCGCAACCTCTGTCATGCCGCTTCGAAGCAGACGGAACATCGTCTCATAAGTAAAATTCTCCTGCAGCACCGCCAGAAGAGAACGCAGGAATTCAACAAAAGGATTTTGAAGCACATCCTTCTTCTGGTCAATAAATGCCGGAATATCCAGACATGCAAATATCTGTTCCATCTGACTTGCATAGACTTCCAGATTTCCGGTGACAACCGCAATCTCCCGATAACGCAGTCCTTGATCCCGAACCAGCCGCTGAATCTCCTTTCCCACCATCTCTGCCTCTGCCCGCGGGTTCTGTGCAGCATACAAACGGATTTCTTCCGTTGGCTTCTCATAGACATGTCTGCTGTGCCGGAAAATCCGGGATTCCAGAAATGCCAGTGCAGAGGCTTTTTGAAAGCGGTATTTATGTGCTTCCTTTAAGATCACCGGCGAATCCATCTTCACCTCAGTCTCTTCTGCCAGCACCCGAAGTCCTGCAATCGTTTTCTTTGTCAGGTGAAATAACTGATATTCCGCATCCATCACATAAGGCGGTTCCTTCCCGTCCATGGTCAGCGTTACATACATATTTTCTGCCAATACAAGAAGCTTTTTCAATAGACTCATCTGTACCGGCGTAAAGCCGGTATAGCCATCCAGCACGATCACACTTCCCCGCACAGACGAAGACTCCTCCACTGATCGTTCCAGTGCAGCAAGCAGCTCCTCGGCCGTCAGATAGGTATCTGCCAGATATTCCTGAAACCTGTCATAAATAATCTTTATATCCTTTAACTTATAATAAAGCTGCGGATTTTCCTGATTCTGTTCCATCATCTGAGCGATCTGCTCCGTACTTACCCGATACTGAGTAAACTCTGAAATCAGAGATTTGATCTCAGATATATATCCCAGCTTTTTCAGGCTTCCGCCAAGGATCGTCAGCTCCTCTTTTTTTTCCTCCGCCAGACGTCGAAGAACCAGATTCTTTCCTGTATCCTCCAGAATCTTCCGATGCTCGCCGCCCACCTCATCAAAGACACGGTGTGCCAGCCTTTCAAAGCTCAGTACATCAATGTTCATGATTGCATGACGCGGATGCATGGTAACCAGATCTTTTTGCGTCTGCATCGTAAACTGCTCCGGAACAATGATAAAAAACTGCTTTTTCGGATGCTCCATGGATTCCTGTATGATTTTTTCAAATATGTAATGGGATTTCCCTGCTCCGGAATTCCCAAGAATCAACTGTAATGCCATGTATCTACTCCTGCTTTGTCAAATCTTTAACAACCTCTGCTGCCAGAATCAATCCAGCAGTCCCAGGAACGAACGCCATACTGCCCGGCGTCACCTTTCTGCTGTCCTGTGAAATGATCTGTTGTCTGGGAGTCATCGCCTCTTCCGTAGAATAGACCACTTTCAATCCTGGAATACCGCGCTTTTTCAGCTCCCTTCGCATGACCCGTGCAAGCGGGCACACCTGTGTCTGGTAGATATCCGTCACCACAAACTTTGTCGGGTCCAGCTTGTTGCCCGCACCCATTGCACTGATCACTTTCGTTCCTGCCCTCTGGCAGCACTCCACCAGTGCAATCTTACCGCTGACCGTATCGATCGCATCCACCACATAATCATATTCCTCAAATGCAAAGGTATCTGCATTTTCCGGCAGGAAAAAGCATTCTCTCGTCTCCACCACGGTTTCCGGACAGATATCCGCAATACGCTCCTTCATCACCTGTGTCTTATATTTCCCAATCGTGCTGCGAAGTGCAATGATCTGGCGGTTCAGATTACTCTCGCTGACCACATCATTGTCTACAAGAAGAAATTGTCCCACACCGCTTCTTGCCAATGCCTCTACTGCATAACCGCCGACTCCGCCGACTCCAAAGACTGCCACTTTTGCATCACGCAGTCGTACCAGTCCTTCTTCTCCGATTAAAAGTTCTGTTCTTACAAATGTCTCACTCATATATTTTCAATCCCTTATTCATACTTCCACTTTCAAATCCATGCAAATCCAGAGTCACATAAGCAAAGCCCAATTGATTCAACCGATCCTGTACCATCCGATACTTGTTCTCTTCCATCAGTTTTGGCAGATCCTCCGATAATAATTCAATGCGCGCCAGATCTCCATGCATTCGTACTCTTCTCTGGATAAATCCAAGATCCGTCAAATATTCTTCCGCTTCTTCCACCATCTTCATTTTCTCCGGTGTGATCGTCTGCCCATAGACAAAACGGGATGCCAGACATGCCATAGATGGCTTATCCCAGGCGGGAAGCCCAAGCCGCTTTGACATCTCCCGGATATCTGCCTTCGTAAATCCGCAGTCTTTTAATGGACTCTGAATCTGAAGCTCTTTTAACGCCTGCATTCCCGGACGATAATCTCCCTGATCATCCACATTAGAGCCTTCCATCAGGACAGTGTAGCCTTCTTTTCCTGCAAGCTCCAGCATCTGTATAAACAATGCTTTTTTACATAAATAACAACGATTCGGAGGATTGTCTGCAAATCCTTCAATCTCAAATTCATCCACCGTATGAATCAAATGACGAATCCCATAAAGTTTACAGAATTCCACTGCCTCCTGCAATTCTCTCTTTGGAACTGCGTGTAAAGAAACCGTCAGTGCCAGTACCTGACGTGACAGCGCCTGATGCGCCGCATATAACAAAAAGACCGAATCCACCCCGCCGGAGAAGGCGACCGCCGCCTTCCCTGCCGAAGCAATTCGATCTAATAACTGGCCATACTTTTGTTCCAGTCTGTCTCTCATCTATAACTCCTATGCTGCATATGCCACAGAAGATACAGCCGTCAGCTGCCACAGATCCGCCAGCACCTGGGAGCAGACTCTGGTAATATACTCACAATCCTCCTCCACATTACGGCGATTCTCCATATACTCCTTATGACATCTCTGAATATATTTTAAAATATCCTCCACAGAAGTAATCTTCTGCAGATTCTCCGCATGGAATACGGCATTCCCCTCACGGATATAGGCACGAAGCCCCAGCTTTAAATCATTTTCATAGATACAGTGATCCTTCAGATTACCCGGATAATGCTGATTGTGCGGAAATGTAAAATAATCTGCCAGATAATGGAACACCTGACCAAGATCGATCATATAACGCATCGAATCTTCTTTTCTCTTCTCACGCAGTTCCACCAGACGACGAATCTTTGCCTCCACCAATTCAATCGTCTCATCATACTCATGACGAACGGTTAAAAACGATGGTCTGCAGTCTGGAAGAAGACTTCCTACATAAAACGCTTTCCATCTGCGGCTCAGGATCTCATTCTTCAGACCTTTTACCAGAAACCTCGCCAGTGAAATATGTGATTTTTTTCTCATTCATTATCCTCCATAACAGAATCGCTGTACACGCCACAAACACAAATATTTTATCACATATTTCAAAAAAATGCATCCTGTTCTTTGTGGGAAGTTATACCATTTCTAATACTACACCATGCGCAATTCCTGGTATGGACTGTCCTTCATTGAAGCTGACTTTGGACAACAGAGCACCCGTTGGAACAAGTAGAACCCGTTTCCATTCGCCTCTTTGCAGCTTCGGCAATATATACGCTGACAACGTAGACGCAGCGCAGCCGCAGCCAGAACCGCCCGCATGGGTATCCTGTGTCTCTGCGTCAAAAATCAGGATCCCGCAGTCATCATGCACATTGCCCAAATCTACGCCTTTTTCCAGCATCAAATCCTTTAAAATCTTCTGTCCAATACTGCCAAGATCACCGGTAATAATCTGATCGTAATCTTCTACCGTTCTTCCAAAGTCTGTCAAATGCTGATAAATCGTATCCGCTGCTGCCGGAGCCATCGCGGCTCCCATGTGCATGGAATCCTTCACTCCATAATCTACAATCTTTCCGGTCGTGATTCCGGTGATACATACATGGGCATTCTTCGCCATAGCGGAGTCTGCGGCGGCGAGTACAAAGGCACCGGAACCGGTGACGGTCCAGGTAGTTGACAGGGGACGCTGTCCGGCATATTCCAGGGGAAACCGGAACTCCTTTTCCGCACTGGCAAAATGACTGGAGGTCAGTGCCATCGCACACTCTGCATATCCCGCATTGACTGCCATGGATGCCAGTCCCAGACTTTCCCCGCAAGTGGAACAGGCTCCATACAGGCCAAATAACGGAATCTGCAGCTCCATGATTCCATAGGATGTAGCGATACCCTGCGCCAGCAGATCACCTGCAAACAGGTAGCGCACCTGCTCCTCACTCAATCCTGCCTTTTCCATTGCTTTTCTCGCTGTGCGAAGCTGCAGCTCACTCTCCGCTTCCTCCCATGTATTCTTGCCGAACTTCGGGTCTTTCTCTATACAGTCAAACAAATGCCCAAGCGGGCCCTCCCCCTCCTTTGTACCTACGATAGAGGCGGAAGCGATGATTCTGGGCGGATTTTCATACACGATACTTGCCCGTCCTTTTGTCTGTATCATAAACTGCTCCTTTCAGGAAATTGCTTTTTTAGTCATAGCATCTCTGAAAAGAAGGGAAAGTATGCTGGATATATCTTCTTTCTTTTTTGTCTTTTGATCACTCGTCTTTTACACTGCCCTTATCAATATTCTCCTGTACCATCCTCTGAATGTATTTCCATATCTCCTCGGAGCCTGTATGCGTCTTCGCATTTCTCTTGTAGATCTGCGATTTGGCTACGCCATGCTCCTTCCAGTCTCCGCCGCCATTGGAATTGTTCAGCATCAACGGCTGCAGATTATCCATCACATGGGCGAACCGTGATTCCGGTGTCTCATAAGCCTCAAATTCCTCAAAAAGTGCCCGGAACTCCTCTCCCTGGTCATCCGGCAGCATGCCAAAGATCCGGTCAGCCGCTTTTTCCTCCCGTTCCCGCTGTGTTGCCAGACCTGCGGTATCATACGCATAAGTATCACCCGCATCGATCTCCACTACATCGTGAAGCAGTGCCATCATCATCGTTTTCGCAAGATCAATCTCCTGATTGGCATATTCTTTCAATAAGTAGATCATGATCGCCATATGCCATGCATGCTCGGCATCATTCTCTCTTCTTCCATGACTGCTCAAATGAGTCTGACGCAGAATATTTTTTTCTTTGTCAATCTCCAGTGCAAACTCCATCTGTTTTTTGAAACGCTCGTTATCCATGTTCATTTTCCTCTTTCTGAGCCTGCTTCATCCGAAGCTTGTTCTCATACATGATCTGATCTGCCTGATTCACAATATCCTGTATATTTTCATTAAAAGTTCCACTGGCATAACCCAATGCAATACTGAGCGGCACGGCAAATCCTGTCTCTTTTTTACAGACTTCCACTACTTTTTCCATCTCTGCCGCAACAGCCTGATCATTCGGCGAAAGATAGATTGCTATAAATTCATCGCCTCCCAGCCGATAGACATTTTCGGCTGTTTTCAAGTGCTCACGCAGAACTGTTGCTGCTGCCTTGATCAACGCATCACCTTCCGCATGACCATAATTGTCATTTATTTTTTTCAAATAATTCAAATCACCCACAAGAAAACCGATCATACGTTTAGAATGTTGGTATTTTGACAACTGCTGATATCGGTCCATGTCTTTGTTATAGCAGTTACGATTCCTGAGTCCTGTCAGGAAATCCCACAATGCCTGTTTCTCATAATCCTTATCGGGATTATCCAGCGCCACAAACATACCAATACAGATCAATGTTGCATTCCCCCCGGTCATCAAAATCTCCGGAACAATTGCCTGTATAAGAATTGCAACAAACATAATAATAATGATAGGAGTAAGCGCTCTCTTAACTCTCTTATCCAATCGATTTCCAAAAGCCAGAAGAATCGTCAGACATACCGCACAATACGATACAAAGAGACCATAGCCAAAAAACGCCAAAGGACCATAGCTATAATCCGTACCTATTCCTTCTACATATTCCATAGGAAGAAAAACAAGCATCACTATGAATAATATAACCGGTATAAATCCGACATTCTTGAGAATTCGTACATATTTATACTCAAGTGTGAGGTTAATGATATAATTATAAAATACCAGTATAAATACAATTCCAGAAATATAAAAACCAATATGCAGCATTCGATTCAATGCATCCGATACGATATGTCGATGATTGACTGTTATGACGGTAACTGTATCAAAAATAATATGTATCAACGCTGAACTTGCCAGTTTTAAAAAAAACATCTCCTTGTCTTTGGCTTTATTTACCATATAGTAAAAAATAAGGAAAGAAAGGATAAGCATACAGACAATCTCTTCCCTCAATATTAGAATCATAACACTTCCACTCCCTTTACTTCAATAATGTATTAAATCAGTATATCACATTCCTCTGAAAAATGTAACTCCTGTTTCCTCCAATAGCTGTAATACAGATATTTACTTCAGGAATAAAATTTCTCTGCCTGAACATCCTAACAAAAAGAATCCAAAAAGGAGAACAACTATGGAAAATAAATGGAACATTGGTCAGGGCGGTGATATGCCGATCGGCTTTGGTCTGTCTCTGGCAGCCAACCACAAATCTATGGAAGCTTTTGCTTCCATGTCCGATGCAGAAAAAACTGCAACTGTACAAAAAAGCCGACAGATGCATACCCGTGCAGATATGGAACGCTTTGTGAACAGTCTTGGCGAAGGGAATCGAACAGTATGAGTGCAAGCGAAGAACAAAAACAACAGTATAATGAGTATGTAAAGCAGGTCACTCCTACTCACAACCTTCCTCTGGAGATGGGCAAGGCATTTCTGACCGGGGGTATTATCTGTACACTTGGACAGGCGATCCAGAACCTGATCATGTATCTTGGCACAGATCAGGAGACAGCCGGAACATGGTGCTCTGTTCTGCTGGTTTTTATAAGTGTCCTGTTGACTGGATTTAATATCTATCCCGCCATCGCCAAATGGGGCGGAGCCGGAGCACTGGTTCCCATTACAGGCTTTGCCAATGGTGTGGCTGCACCTGCCATCGAATATAAAAAAGAAGGACAGGTCTTCGGCATT
The DNA here is from genome assembly GCA_017558865.1 of Lachnospiraceae bacterium. GTDB lineage: Bacteria > Bacillota > Clostridia > Lachnospirales > Lachnospiraceae > Hominiventricola. The sequence continues at coordinate 535 of JAFYTM010000022.1, read as the reverse complement.
GGATGTAAAATATTCACCATCGCCGGTCCGGTCATCCTGTATGGTATTTTCACAAGCTGGGTGCTGGGATTGATCTACTGGATCGGACTGTGGGGAGAATGGTGGTAAAATAGGACAATTCACCTTGCATCTTCCTCCTGCTTCTGATATAGTGATAAAATATATTACATGTCGCTTTTTAGGGCGCATCTTTTATGAGGAATATCATGTTATTACAGATTCAGGATGGCTCCTTAAGTGCAGGAAGCCAGACCATTCTTTCACATTTTCATATGGAGATCAGAGGAAACGAGAAGATTGCACTGGTAGGCAGAAACGGCTCCGGTAAAACAACCCTTCTTCGTCTGTTAGCTGGGGAACTCTCCCTTGACCGGAATGACAAGAATCCAGATTCCGGTATCCTGACATCCCGTAAACTGACCACAGGTCTGCTGCGACAGCAGACCTTTTCTAATGCGTCACTGACCGTAGAACAGGAGTTGTTGAAAGCATGTCCCTGTCCGGACAAATGGGACAAAGACAGGTTTGCATGGGA
>JAFYTM010000021.1 GCA_017558865.1 Lachnospiraceae bacterium | reverse complement strand
GTTACAATCAAACATGATAACACAAGAAGTCTCAGGATAAAACAATCTGATGGAAAATACGTCAGATTCTCTTATGCTGGGACTTCTTTTATTCTGCATGAGAAGGTGAAAATAAGTTTGTTATAAAGTGTCTGATAATAGATTGGAGCACCATTTTTTGTATTGCTATTGAAAAAGACAGGAGGTACAAGATTATGATATTTTCCGTGGAAAATGGTCATTTTGGATACGGAGAACGGAAGATCCTGCAGAATATTTCATTTTCTGTCAAAGACAGCGAAGTGCTCACGATCCTTGGTCCAAACGGTGTAGGTAAGACCACACTTCTAAAATGCATGATGGGACTGCTTCCCTGGAACCAGGGACAGACCCTGTTGGATGGAAGATCATTGAATAGCATGAAACCGACAGAGGTATGGAAACGTATCGCTTATGTACCTCAGTCCAAGGCAACCGCCCTGTCCTATACAGCATTTGAGATGGTACTGATGGGTCGTTCCGCGAGGCTTGGATTGTTCGCCCAGCCAACAAAAAAAGATTACCACATTGCAGAAGAAGCAATGGAGCAGGTAGGGATTACTCATCTTGCTCATAAACATTGCAGCCGCATCAGCGGCGGCGAACTGCAGATGGTGCTCATTGCCCGTGCGCTCAGTACCCATCCAAAGATGCTGGTCATGGATGAGCCGGAATCCAATCTGGATTTTAAGAATCAGCTCATCGTACTGGAAACGATCCAGCGGCTATCCAAAGAACAGGGTATTGCATCCATCGTGAATACCCATTATCCTGCTCATGCTTTGAAGATCGCAGACAAAGCTCTGCTTCTGGATTATCATGGCGGCTGTCGTTTTGGAAATGTGGAAGAGATCGTCAGCGAAGAAAATATGAGAAAGGCTTTTAACGTGGAAGTGAAGATTTTGGATTATGTGCATCAGAATCAGGCGTATAAAGGGGTGATACCGTTATCAATTCTTCCAGACATCTCATCATATGCCCTGCCGCAAACCACAGTGTCTCATAGTGCATAAAACTGAGTACATTACTGTCCCAAAGGATTTGCATCTCTGGAGGGAAATCCTCATCTGCCTGCCAGAATGCAAATTGGACAGGAAGAAAATCAAACATGGGGATACGGTAGGCAACGTCTCCCCGTCCATCCGGTATGCCTCCAAGTGCTTCACATGCTTTTGCAAGGGCGTCCGGATGCTGATTAAATATTGTGGAACTTTTCTGGAACATTGTTCCGCTTCCGGCATTCATTCTGGTATAGACGGTTCCTTTCAGACTGCTGCTGGGCATAAAGATACCTGTCAGGCAGCAGTCTGCTTTAGAGCAGCAAAGCACATCATAGATTGTCATACTTTCGTTATAATCACCTTCCATACAGGTAAGGAAATCATCATCAGACCATTCTACTATGCCAGTACTTCGATAGACCCGGTATTCTCTCCCCAGAAAATAAATATACAGGAATGATTCATCCGATTTCAGCGAAAATTTTTGAATCATTTCTTCCTGATTATAATCCAGGAAATGTCCACGCATCTGGTCTCTCATATGTTCATAATTGTCCCTTTTCATAAAATAATACCTCTTCAAAGCCTTGTTTTTTCATAAAAATCATCTGTCATTATTATTCACAGAGGAAGTATAGCTGTCAAGAAAATGTTTTTGTGACCTTTAAATCAGTAAAGAAAATATTACATAAAATTTAAAATATCTGAAACTTTTCTGATACAAAAAACGTCTAATATAATATAGTAAAATGAAAATCTGGTCATTGACAGAAGATGAGGGAGTACCACATGATAAATGTTTTATTAGAGGCTCTTCACAGACAGCAGTTGGAACAGTATGAAGAACAGAACATCTATGAATTAGACTACCGGAATCCAGACATAAAGGATTCTGATGTATTATTGATCAATCTGGCAGCAGAATATCTGGGATTACAGAAGACCATT
>JAFYTM010000200.1 GCA_017558865.1 Lachnospiraceae bacterium | reverse complement strand
TCCATATGTGCCACGGTCGGAATCTGCGCAAGCAGGGTATAACCGTATCCTTTCGTTGCTCCCACAATACCTACCTTTGATTTTTTTCCTGATTTGTCATTCAATAAATTCGTGTAATCCATATGTAATAATCCCCTTTCTATCTATAGCTTTGTACACTAAATTAAAGAGCAATTTGTATGCCAACTTTTTTCCGCGTTTCTTCCCTCAAAAATTGCCTATTTTTTAACAATTTTATTGTTTTCACCCAAAATTTGTTGTAAAATAGTTGCAGACGCAACGCATCTGTTGCATGCAACACAAGGAGGAAAACCATGATCCGTTTGCTTGTTATCGTTCCATATCCGGAACTGTTTGAAAAAGTCTGTACTGCACTGAATTCTCCCAAGTACAGCGAACGACTGGATGTAAATGTCCAGCTTGTCACCGTTGACAAAATCGAAAATGTATCCCTGGATGGATACGATCTGGTCATCGGAAGAGGCTATACCGCTCTGTCCCTTTCCCAAAAAGAACGCATTCCAGTCCTTCCTATCCCGATTACCAGCTATGATATTCTGCGTGCCATTGCAGAATGTAAAAAATCATTTTCTCCTTCTCCCCAAAAAATCTGCTGCATCGGGAGCAATACTGATTTTTATGCCCTTTCAGAGATTCATTCCCTTTTGGATACTCCTATCCAGGTCATCACCAATGACAACATTCTGTCCGTAGAAGAATGTATCGAACAGGGTATCCAAAATGGATGCGATGCATTCATCGGCGGCTATACCGTTTTGCTCACTGCTCAAAAAAAAGGGATTCCTTCCGTAGTAATCAAAACAGGCGACGAAGCCATCTATCAGGTACTGGATGAAGCCATCCATATCGGCGAAGTTGCACAGGCACGACAGATTCAGAACAAAATATACCGTATTATCATCCAACATTCTCAGGACGCAATCCTGTATGTTGACAGGAATCATCAGATCGTTCTTGACAATGTTCTTGCCCGCACTCTCGCCAGGCAGGATGCCCTGATCGGCAAAAAACTGGATCAAATCCTTCCATATCTGCATGAATCCTATAAAAAAGCACTGGACACCTCACAGGAGATCATCGGAGAACTGCACCGCTTCCACGAACGAACCTATTCCATCACTTATACACCTCTGATCCTCAAGGGCAGCGTGGATGGTGTGCTGATTTTCTGTCAGGATATCACCCGTATCCAGAAGCTGGAGGCAAATATCCGTAAAACATTAAGCGACAAAGGACTTTATGCAAAATATTCATTTGAGGATATCCTGCACCAGAGCAACATCATGGAGCAGACCATTCAGAAAGCCCGTTCATTCGCTTCTACCCCCTCCAACATCATGCTGCTTGGAGAAAGCGGAACAGGAAAAGAGCTGTTCGCCCAAAGCATCCACAACCACAGTGTACGCAGAGACGGTCCCTTCGTAGCCATCAACTGCGCAGCACTTCCTGAAAATCTTCTGGAAAGTGAGCTGTTTGGTTATGTACAGGGAGCTTTTACCGGTGCGAACAAGGGCGGTAAGACAGGTCTCTTTGAACTTGCACATGGCGGCACTCTTTTTCTGGATGAAGTTTCCGAGATTTCTCTAAATGTCCAGACCAAGCTGCTCCGTGTCCTGCAGGAACGGGAAGTCCGCAAGATCGGAGATGACAATGTGATCTCCATTGATGTACGCATTATCTGTGCCACCAACAAAAATCTGAAAAAGCTGGTAGAGGAAGGACGCTTCCGTCAGGATCTGCTGTATCGACTGGATGTACTCCGTGTCTTTCTTCCCCCACTCAGACAAAGGGAACAGGATATCCTGCTTCTGTTCAACCACATGATGAAAACCTATTATCTGAGACTCGGACAGCCAGCCCCAGAGCTTACCAGAGAGGCTCAGAAGCTTTTATTAAAAAATCCTTTCCCAGGAAACGTCCGTGAGCTTCGCAATATCGTAGAACGTGTCTGTGTACTTCATCCAGATTCAACCTCTATTACATTTGAGGAACTGGAACAGGCACTGTTCCCCGAAGATATCGATCTGGACACTCCCAACCCTGCACAGAGTGTTATCTCAACCTCCAAAGCAGTATCAGACATCTCAGAAGATACCGAATACCTGAAAATACAGGAAACGCTTCAAAGGTGCGGAGGCAATCAAAGCCGGGCTGCAAAAGAACTGGGCATCGATCGAAGCACCCTCTGGAGAAAACTGAAAAAGTATCAGAAATTATAATTTTTTACGCAAAGAGGAGAGAGACACCCCCACAAGGGCTGCCCTCTCCTCTGTTTCATCTTTTATTCCTCATCTACGATTGCCACGCAGCGGATCTGTGCTCCATCTGCATGTTCAAGAGCCGTCGGAAGTCCTACAAACTCTACAAATTTGTCTTTTACTTCTCTCAGATTGCTCATGTACTCGATCATCATAATATCATATTTCAGACAATGACGATGCGTGGTCAGATAACAGTGACGCTCATCGACACCAAAACGCAGCTTACGGATATCATAATCCTGCGGGAAATCAAATCCGATCACGTTCGGCTGTAAAGAAGTCAGCCAGTCTGCCGCATCCTGAGTCATGTATGGAGCCTCATCCCAATAATCATGGGACTGCCAGAAATCAAACCAGTTCTCCTCACCTCTGGAATCCTGCCAGCAGGTCTTGATCAGGATAATCTTGGTCGGTTCATCATCACCCAGCGCTGCTTTGAGCATATCTGCAGTGATCTGCTGATTATCTTTCACATAGCTTACATCCAGTACCGTTGCTGTACCAAACAGGTTGGACAGCGGATACTCATTCAGAGTCTTTCCTCCTGCAAACTGATGTACCGATGCATCAATATGTGTATACCAGTGTGTCTGCAGCGGAAATCTGGTCACAGTTGCCGGATCTCCTTTTGCAGTCGAACATTTCTCAATGATCTCTTCCTCATGCATACATCTCCAGTGTGGGACGATTGGCAATGTTAAATCAATATATTTTTTCATATGAACCACCTTTCTCGATCATGCACGCAATCTTGGCACTCTCTTCCAGTTCTTCAATCCCGTAGAAAGCATCCATCACGGATTTCCCCCCAACAATTCCGCCATGATTTTTCAACAAATAAGCATCTCCGTTACACAGACTGTCCTTGAACGCCTGAAAAAGCTCCTCTGAGCCAGGCTTTCCATAAGGCACCAGACCAATCTTTCCGACCTTCATCTCCAGATATGGAGTATATTTTGGAATCACATCTTCCTTCTGATCGAACGTTCTGCAGGACCAAAGCACCGCATATGGCCCGTGCGTATGAATGACCGCCTGTACACTGGAGTCCTTCTCGTAATAATATTTATGAAGCGTAAGCTCTTTGCTTGCTTTTTTGTCATTCTGTGGAATACCATCCATAGATACAACCGCAAAATCATCCACCGTCAAGGTTCCAAAGCAAGTACCGCTTGCAGTAATGTAGATATTCCCCTCATGAAGAAAACTCATATTTGCAGACGAACCGCTGGTCTTTCCCCTCTCAAAAAGGCTGTGTGCTGCCCATACTGCATCCTTTAATTTTTTCTGTAATGCCTGATCCATATTATTCCCCCCGTTTTCCTGTAGTCGTCAT
>JAFYTM010000020.1 GCA_017558865.1 Lachnospiraceae bacterium | reverse complement strand
TGATCATACTTTTTCCTCGATTCTATCTAAATTTCATCTGTATTACATGTTCCGTACCATCGCCGTCCCAGGCAATTTCCAGAACCTCTGTCTGTTCTATCTTTCCGAACTCCGGTGCATAAAAACAAATCTCTCCATCCCTATGAATCAGAATTTTGTCAGTCTTCATGCCCTGGATCTCGCCGATCGTCTCCTGGCTCTCATTCTGAATCAGAACCCTTCTGTCATCCAACAGATATCGGTACTCTGGTGTCAGATGAAAATATGCCTGTGCATAACCATCCACCTGATCCCATATTTCCAGCACACCGTCATTCCACTCGATGCTCCGTGCCTGATGTCTGCCGGCACACGTTGTCAAACGGCCTTTCACAGTATTCTCTTCCGCACTTCCTGATACTTCCGAGATCCTTTCAGCAACCCGATGCTCACCCCAGCACTGCGATTGTTCCTCTCCATCAATCACAACAGTATTGTGAGCCTTCGTACTTCTGAAATATGAGCGAAGCTGTCCCTGATACTGACCGGTTCCTGCATTCACAAATACAGGATGTCCATGCAAGGAAAGCTCAAAACTGAGTCCATCGCAGTGTCCATGTCCTGCCATATAAGACGGAGCAATCTCTCCTGCATCCAGGATCAATTTCAGACCATTCCCGCGCAAAGTATAATATCCTGCGTTCTGAAAAGCCTGCTGATAATTGGGGGTAATGCCAAACTCATCCCGAAGTGCCGCCAGCAGGCTGACCATCGTTCTGGCTACATTGTCTCCTGCATCATTAAAAAGCGGCGTATGCCCCATTCCATCCTCCAGAGAATACATGGCATCTGCCATCTTCTGAATCACCGTCAGCAACTCCTGATACAGCAATCGATCCGCCGCATGAACTGATTTTGCGGTACGCATCAGGTCCTCCAGAATAATTTTATGATACATCAGGCTTCGCTCATAATGTACACCATCCGGGAGTATCTGTTCTCCCATCTCTTCCTGAAATTTAAACTTATACTCATCGTAGATACCCGGCTCTTTAAAATACAATGCTCCAAGCATCACTGCTTTCAGATTTTCAAAATAATGGTTGCCCAGAAGATGCAGCTCCAGTTTCTTCTGCAGATGCAAATACTGCGCATACATACTGTTGTTTAATTCACGGAAAAACACTTCATCTTCCCTTAGAATCTCGCCAAAAGCATCCATACAGATCCACAGATTGGTCAAACGAAGAGATATCGTATAAGGATGCCAGCCATCCCCGATTCCTTCCTGATTATCACGGATCCACTTCTGACAGTAACTCTTGAAGCACTCATAATAGGCTCTGTCCTCGGTATCCCTGAAAGCTGCCGCCACCGGAATCAGAAATTCCAGATAATGCAGATTAAAATTCCACAGATGTGATTTATCCGGATTCGCCCAGTTCTTTCCTCCTGGAGTACCGCTCTCATGCAGCAGTGTCACTTTTCCTTCCAGAATCTCTTCCAGACAAAAGCGTCTCTGATAATCCGAATGCTCGTCCAGTCTTGGCATCCAGATGGACAGATTTCCAAAGGAAGGCGCCTGTGCTTCTGTGATTGCTTTTTTTCCACGTTCCAGTCGATTTTTCACCAGATATTTCATCTGGCTTTTTTTCAAATATTTTAATGTCTGATAATATCTCTCAGCTTTTTTTAACACTTTCTATCACCTGATACAGCCTCTCTGTCAACACAGAAAAATCAAAATCTTTTGCTCCCTCTCTGGCATTTTTTGCCATCTGCACATAAGTATCCTCCGGCATATCATGAATCTTCTGGATCATCTCTGCCAACGCCTGCGGTGTACATTCTTCCAGAGAAAGCCCACACTGATATTTTTCCAATATACAGTATCCCATCTTCACCGTGGAAATAATCGGCTTTCCGCTGGCCATATACTCAAACAGCTTGTTGGAACTGTTTCCGCGTGACCAGTTATACTGTGCCTGGGAATAATTTAAGATATTGATCGATGATCTGCTGAGAATATACGGAATATATTTTTTCTCCACAAACCCTTTGAAGACCACATTTTCCAGATGCTCATCTTCCACACGCTTCTTCAGCAGCTCTAACTGATTGCCGCCGCCAAAGATCAAAAATTTAATATCCTTACGGCCCTTCAATAAATGTGCCGTATCCAGAATATTTCCCACATTGTTAACCGGACGGATTGTTCCTGTATAAACCACTTTAAAACTGTTATCTTCCAAATCCTCATCCGGCAGCACATCTTTTTCCATACTCAGATCATACTCATTCAATTTGACGCCATTATTCACATAATGACACTTTTTCAGATCAATCTTACCGCCATGAGCAGTATCCCACCCCATCTCTTTGATGTGGTCTACATCCCCCTCCTTGGTGAATACAATGGCATCCGCATGGACATACATCCATTTCTCACCAGCACTTAAACATCGGCCAATCAGGCTGTCCATCTTTACCTTTCCAAAAGAGAAGATCGCTTCCGGCCACAGATCACGTACCTCCACGATCGCAGGCACATGAAATCTTCTGGCCATCAGAATGCCCGCAATACTGGTCAGAGGATGTGCACTGGAACCCATGATCACATCCGGCTTTCCATACTGCTTCGCATAACCTTTGGAAATACGCAAAAGCCCGAAGAAAAAGGACAGCATATTTTTTACACGGGAGATTCCATTGCCCTCATACTTGCTTGTCTTAACAAACACAAAGGGAACCCCTCCCTCTTCAGTCCGAAGATAAGGCTTCCCATGTGTATCGACCATACCACCGGTCTGATGAAGCTCATTCGCCGCAAAGACCGTAGTCTCTATATCCTTCTCTCTTAAACAGTCTGCAAAATAATAATGCCGAAGCATCGGCCCCGTTGCCGGGGTCGTTGCATAATGATTGAATATCCAAAATCTACGCATGATTCTGTCCTTCCTCTACACCTTCTGTACTTTCTTTCATAAACATGATCTTCAAGGTCAGGAAAATCAGTTTCAAATCCAGCAGAACAGAGTAGTTCTCAATGTACATCAGATCCAGTTTCAATTTATCCAGAGGTGTCGTATTATATTTTCCATATATCTGCGCATACCCCGTCAGTCCTGCTTTCACTTTCAGTCGATAAATGAACTCCGGTGTCTCCTCGCAGAATTCATCAATATAATTCTGACGCTCCGGTCTTGGTCCGACAATACTCATATCCCCATTCAGGATGTTCCAAAGCTGCGGAAGCTCGTCCAGACGGGTAGCTCTAATAAATTTCCCGACCTTTGTGATGCGCGGATCATTCTTCGTAGAAAACTGTGCACCGTACTTCTCCGCATCCATCACCATGCTGCGGAATTTATAAATATAAAATTTCTTTCCATTCAATGTCACGCGTTCCTGTTTGTAAAGAGCCGGACCGCGATCCTCCAGTTTGATCGCAACCGCAGTCAGCAGCATAAACGGAGATGCGGCAAGCAACATAATCGCTGAGATTACGATATCCATTGCACGCTTGAACAAACGCTGTTCAAAAGACAGACCATAGTTGCGCAGCAACAAAAACGGTGTATCAAAAGAATGCACCGCATCCGCACCCCGAAGCAGAATATCAGACACTTCCGGTGCCACATAGATACGGATATCTCTCTCAAAACAATATTTCACAAGATTATCGCGCTTCTGCTCTTCGATGCCATAGAGCATCATCGCATCGCAGTCCTGCACCTCTTCTTTCAGCCGCTCCAGAGACTCTTCTGCTGATACACATCTGGATACTTCATACAAATCTTTCCGTCCGGAAATCTTCCGAATCAGCATATCCTTCTGCTTCAGGTCGCAGATCAAAAGCAGCTTTTTCGGCGGAAACATTTTCCTGAATAACGCATCCGATATCTGATTCAAAATCACAATGACTATGATATCAATCACACTCATCGCAACAATTGGCCAGAAGGTCGGAAACGGAAACTGTCCAATAACCATAATAACAGATATATAAATCAGCACATTGGCAATCAAAGTTCCCAGCACCTGCGACAATACCAGCTGCCCCTTCTGATAATACGCAAATTTTGTTCCTCCATACATATAGACAAACATCAACAGGAACATCACATAAAAACCGATCATCATCAGATTGCCCTTATTCTCAAAAGCAATCAACATTTTGGCATTGTATACATGATACCAGATATAAGAAAAGAAAAAAGTTTCTATCAGGATCTCAAACCCGACAATACCGGTTCGGATCAATCGTTTGTACTGATCAAATTTATCCATGGCATAACTACCTCATTATCTATAGTCTGTAATATTTTATCACTTTTGCATATTCTTCACAAGTGCTTATCCCTAATTCCCTGAATTGCATCGTAACTGATAGATTGAAAATCCAGCCACCTTATCCACTTCCACACATTCTACGTCATCATACAGCTTGATCAGATATTCCAGTCCCTTGTCAAAATCACAAATCAAATAGACATCTTCATTTTCATATAAAGCTTCTTTTACACTGACGATCCCTTTCTGATCCAGCTTTTCCTGCCACAGCGGACTGTAGCTCATCCAGTCACCCAAAGACATATAATTCATCTGATATGGTTGATCCTGCCACAAACGAACATTATAAGTGGTAAAGGCAAGAGACGTCACATCATTAAAATAAAAATTCTCCGGATGTTCCATGCAGTATTGCTTCAGAGACTCTACATCTTCATTCCTACGATGCATTTCTATATTTTCTGTTCTGATCTTCAGATACTGTCCCCCTGATATGATAACAAGAAAAAGTACCGCAACCGCTATGCCTGTTTTTCGGATCTGCTCAGATATTCTCAAGCTTCTGTAAACTTCCAAGCATAGAAGAAGTCCCGTAACAACCAGCATCAGGTTCAACGTATAAATAACCCGTTCAGGAACCCGTCCTGCATAAAGCAGCCCTAGCCACATCATCCCTTGCACACCCAATAAAAATAAAGTTTTCAAAAGAGAAATCCACTCTTTTTTCATCAGGTACCAGATCAAAAGCCCCCCATACAAGAACACCCCCGCAAAATGCTGCCAGAAAAATTTTCCAGATACAAGCCGTTTCAAATACTCTTTCACACATTCCAGGACTTTGTCAGATACAGTCTCTTCTGTTGAAAATTCCTGCTCATAAGACGCAATGTATTCACCAAAAAATTCCGGGGTAATCCTGTCATCTGCCGTATAGTTATAATTCATCAATGTTCTGGCACGGCTTTTTTTCTCAATTCCGATCCGATTATAAAATGCTACTGTTTCTTCATAGGGATGAAACGTATAGTCCGCATAATCATATACTGCAGAACGATGGTCGTTATATTCCAGATAAGCTTTCCATTCC
>JAFYTM010000199.1 GCA_017558865.1 Lachnospiraceae bacterium | reverse complement strand
AGTGCGCTCTTCCTTTTCTGTGGAAGAAGACGGGACAGGATCAGAGCCTTGTTCCGTGAACCGGATGGCTTCGTTCTGATCTATAAGCGCTTGTCTGTCAGCGGCGGCTATCAATGGCCCAGGAAGCAGTCGGAGGTCCGGAATCTTTCCTGGCGGGAGTTTGACTGGTTGATGTCCGGGATTGAGATTGACCAGCCAAAAGCCCTCAAAGCAGAGTAAAAACACTTGGATTTCTGCAGAAATCCTCCATAGAAAAATCCGGAAATTCCCTGTAAATTCGGCATTTTTCAGGAGCCATTTTCCTTTAGTAAAATCCTCGTTTCTGGTATAATAAAGGTATCAAATCCAAGGAGAGAAACGATGGCTTCCAGTGCAAAAGATATCCAGCTTCGAGAGCTGAAAGATACAGTATCACAACTGAAAACAATAGTATCTGAACAGACTGAGCTGATCAGATCTCTCCGTCTTATGATTGACGAAAAATCCAGTCATGAGAAAGCACTTCAGGAACAGGTAGATTATCTGACCAAAAAACTTTTTGCTTCCTCCAGCGAAAGAAGATCTGATGACATTCCGGGACAACAGAATCTCTTCGATGAAGCAGAAGTGGAACAGGCCTCCTCCCTGCTGGAAGGCAAAACGGTAATCCGGGAGCATACCCGTAAAAAGAAGGCAACGCATGAGGATCTCTTCAAAGGCCTGAAGGTTGAAAAAGTAGTGATCCCCCTTCCGGAAGGGGATCAGATCTGTCCGGTATGTGGTACGCAGATGGTCCTGATCGGCGAGGAGTATGTCCGCCGGGAACTGGAATTCATTCCTGCCACTTGTAAAGTGATCGAATACTACAGCCAGAGTTACGGATGCCCCTCCTGCAAGGAAGGACTCGGAGATACAGAAAAGCCTGTGATCGTAAAGTCTCAGGTTCCTCCGGCTCTGGTTGGGAAAGGACCTGCATCAGCATCTGCTGCTGCATGGACTATGTATCAGAAGTATGCCAACGGGCTTCCGCTTTACCGGCAGGAGAAAGACTGGAAGCAGTATGGGGCTCAGATCAGCCGAACCACCCTTGCCAGCTGGATCATCTACTGTTCACAGAACTATTTTCAACCAATGTATGATTACTTTCATCGAGAGCTGCTGAAACGTAGTTTTGCGATGGCAGATGAGACGCGAGTTCAGGTATTGAAAGAGGAAGGCCGCAGAGCCCAGACCCAGTCGTTCATGTGGCTGTTCCGAAGCGGTGAGGACGGACTTCCGGATATCATCCTGTATGGCTACTCTCCGACCAGGAGCGGCAGCCATGCAAAGGAGTTTCTGGAAGGCTACAGCGGATATCTGGAAACGGACGGCTATCAGGGTTATAACAATCTGCCGGGGATCAGGCGCTGCTCCTGTTGGGCACACATCCGCCGATACTTTATCGACGCTGTTCCTAAAGGAAAGCAGTATGACTACAGCCAGCCGGCAGTACAGGGAGTCCAGTACTGCAATCGGTTGTTTGCCATTGAAGACTCCATTAATAAAAAGTATCCCGGTAATTATGAAAAGCGGAAACAGCTGCGTCTCGAGAAGGAAAAACCTGTTCTGGAGGCTTTCTGGTCGTGGCTTGACCAGCAAAAGCCCGTCCGGAATACCCGGATGGATAAAGCCGTGAATTATGTTCTCAACCGACGTGATACAGCGAAGACCTATCTGGAAGACGGGCGGTGCAGCTTTACCAATAATCTCAGTGAGAATGCGATCCGTCCATTCGCAGTGGGTCGGAAGAACTGGCTGTTCAGCAGTTCCGTGGACGGAGCGAATGCCAGTGCGGTAGTCTACACAATGGTTGAGATGGCAAAAGCACATGGGCTGAATATCTACGGATATCTTAAATTTCTGCTGGAGCACCGACCAGGTAAAGATATGACCGATGAACAGCTGGCAGAACTGGCACCTTGGAGTGAAAAACTCCAATCTATCAAAAATTGCATGTGAATCATAGTGAATTACTCCAACTCGCAAAGGGCTGGAGTAATTTTGTATCTAACCGCATTAATATTTGGCGCTTACGATGAGGATGAAAAGTAAGAGAGAAAGAGAGGAAAAACGATGAAAAATCAAGATAACGCTATTGGTCTACACGACCATCCAATAAATGCATTAGACGATGTACAGAAGCAACTCCTTAGTGATGAAAAAAGAAATCTTGCAGGCATTATGCAGAAATTGGATGAAGCACTGGAAGATGCAGAGAAAAGTGTACTGCGAATTGACCAAGAATATAGAGAAGCAAAACAGTATATGGT
>JAFYTM010000198.1 GCA_017558865.1 Lachnospiraceae bacterium | reverse complement strand
GGAATGTCCACTCAAACTGGATACAAAAGCCATGATTGCGGCAGTTGCATCCGGAGATTTTACAAAAGCCCGCCAGCTCTATGAAAAGATTACTCCTTTTCCAAATATTTTGTCAGCAGGATGCGAAGCTCCATGCGAAGGGAAATGTAAGCTGTGCAGTCTGGGAGACGGTATAGCCATCCGGGCGGTGGAGGCTGCAGCAGTATCCTATGGGGAAAAAAGTAAAGCAAAGGGCTTCTTCCGTACAAAGAAAAAACAGAAGGTGGCGCTGGTTGGTTCCGGTCTGTTCCTGACTTTTCTGGCAGGTGAATTGAGCAAAAAGAATTATCCGGTAGCAGTCTACACAGAAGCCGCGGATCAGGAGAGTTTTTTGAAAGAAGCCGCATCTTTTGCAGGAGAGAAAGTATTGGCTGCAGAGGAGGCTGCATTGAGAGGAATGGATATTCGATTTGTGTTTCATTCCGTTTTGGACAGAGAAGCACTCCAATCAGAATTGCAGAGCTTTGATATGATCGCTGCCTCTTTGGATGTGGCAGAAAGATGGTATCCGGGTCTGGAGATTGATGATGCATTGATGATCTGCAGAGAGCATCAGCTTGTGACTGGAAGAACAGAGGGGGTACTGGGCGCTGCCTTTGGTGCAAAGAAAGCGGCGTTGACGGTGGATCGTCTGGCACAGAAGCTGGATCCTTCCAATACAAGAGGAGAGGAAGGTGCTGTAGAGACAAAGCTTTATACTTCCCTGGAAGGGATAGAACCATCCAGGCAGGTTCCGGTGGGAACTGAGGGTTACAGCCGGGAAGATGCGATACAGGAGGCCGGACGGTGCATCCGCTGCCATTGTGATGAATGTATCAAAGGGTGTGCATATTTGCAGTATTATAAGAAGTTTCCGCGTGTGCTGACCCGTGAGATCTACAATAATGTCAGTATTATCATGGGTGACCATATGATGAATAAACCGATCAATGCCTGCTCCCTGTGCGGACAATGTGCGGTAACTTGTCCAAATGGATATGATATGGGAGATATCTGTCATATTGCGAGACAGAATCTGGTGTCTACAGGGAAGATGCCTCTGGCACCCCATGAATTTGCACTGATGGATATGGGATTTTCGAATGAAGATGCATTTCTGTGCCGGAAGCAGCCGGGATATGAGCAGTGTAAATATGTATTTTTCCCGGGGTGTCAGGCAACAGCGATTGCACCTGATACAGTAAAGGCAGCTTATCTGGATCTGTGTGAAAGGCTGGAGGGCGGTGTGGCATTGATACTTGGCTGCTGTGGTGCGATCTGTGACTGGGCAGGGCGTTATGAGATGCAGGAGAAGACAGAGGAATTTATCCGAAGTCAGTTGGCGATGCTCGGAGATCCGATCGTGATTGCGGGATGTCCGACCTGTAAGAAGCAGCTGGCAAAACATGAAGGAATCGAACTGCTCGGTATATGGGATATACTGAATCAAATTGGACTTCCGGAAGGTGCGAATAGATGGAACGTTCCAGCAGCCGTTCATGATTCCTGCGGAGCCAGAGGGGATGCAGATACCCAACAATCGATTCGCAGACTGGCAGAACAGATAGGATGTCAGCTTGTAGCTACTCCTTATGAAAAGGACAAGTCACCTTGCTGCGGATATGGAGGACTGACTTCCTATGCCAATCGTGAAGTGGCAAAAGAGATGACGCAGAAATGTCTGGAAAGGACAGAACTTCCGTATATCACTTACTGTATGGCATGCCGTGATCGATTTGCAAGAGAAGGAAGGGAATCCAGACATCTTCTGGAGCTGGTCTATGGAACGCACGCAGGTGCCCCGCCGGATATCAGCCAGAAACGTTATAACAGGCTGATGCTGAAGATTTCATTATTAAAGGAACTCTGGAGGGAGGATGTGGAGATGACAGGACCAGATTTTCAGATTGTGTTTACAGATGGGGTGCTCTCACAGATGGATGACAGGATGATACTTAAGACGGATGTGATCCGGGTCATGGAACAGTATCGGGAAAATCAGGAAGCGATACTGGATGCAGATACAGGACTGTGCATTGCGAGAGCAAGACTGGGCAATGTAACCTTCTGGGTAAAATTTGAGGAAGAGGATGGGGGCTACCGCATCCATGGAGCATACAGTCATCGGATGGGAATACAGAGGAGGCTGTGACAGGGAGGATATATGGAAGAAAAAAATTATTACGAGATAGACCCTCTTGGAAAATTGCAATGTATGAAATGTAAAGTGCCGCTGGTCAAAGGAAAAGCAAAATTTACTTATCTGGATAATGGATTCCCGGTAGAGCTTCCGGTGTGTCCAGTCTGTGGATTCGTGTATGTTCCGGAAGAGCTGGCTCTTGGAAAGGTGCTGGCAGTGGAAAAGGCATTGGAGGATAAATAATGAAGGGACATCCCGGAGGCATGGAGCATAGTCTGAATATGCTGACGCTGTCCCAGCTTTTGCCTGGAAGCAGTATTCTGGATATGGGGGCCGGAGCCGGAGAAACTGTCAGGTTATTCCGGAATCGAGAATATAAAGTCCGGGGTATGGATTTAAAGCCCCAGTCGGAAGAAGTGGAGCAGGGGGATTTCCTTCAAAGCGGTTTTTCAGAAGAATTGTTTGACGGTATTATCAGCCAGTGTGCATTTTTTGTAAGTGGAAATGTACAGAAAGCGTTACTGGAAGCCTGTCGGATGCTGAAGCCTGGAGGAATATTGATGTTATCGGATGTATGTCCGAAAGGACAGGATCTTGGCAGACAGGCAGAAGAAGCCGGTTTTCTTGTGCTTTATGCAGAAGATTTGACCACACAGTGGAAGGAATATTATATAGAAGCAATCTGGCGTGGAACGGCAGATTGTGTTCCCTGTCAGGTAAAGTATAATTATCAGATGGTGATCTGCCGGAAAAAGGAGTAAGGAATGGATTTGTTTGACCGTATGCTGGAATTGTCCAGTCAGGGATTTTACTGTGCACAGATTTTGATGATCCTGGCACTGGAGTCTGAAGGAAAGGAAAATCCGGATTTGATTCGTGCAATGAGCGGACTCAATGGAGGGATGGGGTTTTCTGGAAATGTATGTGGGGCACTGACCGGAGGATGTTGTTTTCTTGGATACTTTTGTGGAAAAGGCGAGACAGACGAGATAGAAGACCCCGAGGCATCTGCCATGATACAGGAATTGATCCAATGGTTTGAAGAACACATAGGGGCAGTTTATGGCGGCTGTGACTGTGATCATATTCTGGAGAGGAATCCAGCGAATAAGATGCAGCGGTGTCCACAGGTGGTAGAAAATGTCTTCCAGAAATGTGTGGAGATTCTTCAGGAGCATGGAGTTGTGTAATGACCTGTGAATATAAAGGAATCCCGGTTGAGGAATGTGAACAGTTATATCAGGCAGCAGGATTGCCGGTACATATCAGAGCACACTGCAGGGCGGTGGGAGAACTGTCTGCACATATGGCACATGCATTGAATCGGAAAGGATACTCGCTGAATGTGGAGCTTTGCAGGGATGGCGGCTATGTGCATGATATCTGCAGATTGTCGTCCGGACATGAAAAAGCAGCGGGAATTTTTCTGAGAGAAAAGGGATATGTACAGCTTGCAGAGGTGGCCGAACGGCATCGGGGATTTGAGGAGAATGAGCCGGAAACAATCTGTGAGGAATGGGTGATTGTCTGTCTGGCTGATAAGCTGATACAGGAGGACAAAAGAGTCACATTGGAGCAACGGTATCAGAAGGCTCTGGAAAAAAAGCCGATCAAAGACAGGATATTACGGGATATCCGTATTTTGAAAAGATTGTTGAAAGAGTATGAGGTGATCACTGGTGAACAGCTCTGAATCCTATATCTATATGAATAATGCGGCGACCTCCTGGCCAAAACCATCGATCGTGGCAGAGGCTATGGCAAAAGCAGTAGGTGCACTTCCGGGAGCCGCGAACCGGGGAGGGATCCAGGACTTTGATGTGTTTTCAGAAGTCCGGAAGGAGCTGGCGGAAGTGATGGGAATATCCTGTCCGGAACAGATTGCCCTGGGATCTAATTCTACCTGGGGTCTGAATCAGGGGATCTTCGGATATCCGCTGAAGGCTGGGGATACGGTGCTGACAACGACAGCAGAACATAATGCAGTTCTTCGTCCGTTGTATCGACTGGAGGAAAACGGTGTGAAGATCCATAAGGTTTCTGTGGATAAAACAGGTCGGGTACAGCCAGAGATGTGGAAAAGGGCATTAAAACAGTATCGACCGCAATTATGCGTATTGATCCATGCATCCAACGTGACAGGTGCGGTCAACGATGCGGCCTTTTTGACAAAGCTGGCAAAAGAATATGGAGCAGATATGCTGCTGGATGTATCCCAGACACTGGGCTGTATCCCTGTGGAGCTTGAAAGCTGGGGCGTGGATCTGGCTGCTTTTACCGGACATAAATATCTGCTCGGACCACAGGGAACCGGAGGTTTGTATGTCCGTCCAGGGTTGGAGCTAAGACCGTATATCATCGGCGGGACTGGAGTAATGAGTGATTTGAAGGATATGCCGCTGAATATGCCTCTTCATCTGGAAGCTGGGACCGGCAATGAGCCATCTTATCATGGCCTTCTGGCAGCTTTGAAATGGAATAGAGAGCATCCAATGGAAGCAGAAGTATTATACAAACGAGTGTGTCAGTTGTCGGATGGATTGCAGAGACTGGGATGCAGAGTCATTATACCGGAAGGGGTGATTACACCGGTCGTATCATTTGTAGTACCAGGTATACCGTCAGCGGATGTGTCAGATATTCTGATGGACAGTTATGATATTATCTGTCGGGTAGGTCTGCACTGTGCACCGGAGATTATGGAAGACCTTGAGATGCCTGATGGAACGATCCGTCTGAGTCTGTCAAGATTTACGACATCTGAGGAAGTAGAACAGGTACTTGGTGCAGTACAGGATATTGTGGAGAGTGGAGTATGATATTTACATGCAAAAAGGTAGAGAACTGTTTTGCAGAAGCCAGGACATATGAATATGAACTTCCAATTACAGGGGAAGAGTTATGCCGGTTTTTAACCGGATGGGAAGTCAGGGAAAATCACAGGTTTCGCCGTCCTGTATTTTCAGCAAAAAAAGAAAAACTGGAAATAAAGGGAATACTGAAAGCTCATATTATAAAAATCAATTATACGGCGGAAAACTGGACGAATGAAAAAGAGGAGATGGAACGATGGCTGAACCATGTTGTTGCTGTGGAAATGTGATCGGGGAGACACAGAGTGTCTGCCCGGAGTGCCTGAAAGTAATTCCGGCAAAAAAGGTTGTGAAAGCAGATGGCATTTATCTTGAAAAAGAATGCCCTGAGCATGGGAATACGTCCGTATTGATCTGGGAGGGCAGTCTGAAAAGCTATCAGGATTGGGGGGCGAATCTGCAGCCGGCAGATCATATTCCTGCAGCAAAACAGGTCAAGGATGGATGTCCTCATGACTGTGGACTGTGCGAAGCCCATGAACGAAAAGGCTGCTGTGTACTTCTGGAGGTGACCAGTCGATGTAATCTGCATTGTCCGGTCTGTTTTGCAGAAGCAGGAGGAAACGATGCTTCGGATGTGCCGGTAGAAGTGCTGGCAGAACAGATGGAGTATCTGATGTCTCATGGAGGCCCGTTTAATATCCAGTTGTCGGGTGGAGAACCGACCATGCGGGATGATCTGCCGGAGATCATCCGTATGGGCAGGGAGAAGGGATTTACTTTTTTCCAGCTCAATACCAATGGTCTGCGCCTGGCAGAACAGCCTGGATATGCGGAGGAATTAAAGGCAGCAGGGCTGTCCTGTGTATTTTTGCAGTTCGATGGTGTGGATGATAACGTATATCAGGTGCTGCGGGGCAGACCTCTGTGGGAAAAAAAGCAGACCGTGATTGATGCCTGTGAACGTGCCGGATTGGGTGTTGTTCTTGTACCGGTTATTACGCCGGGAGTAAATGAAGAGCAGGTGGGTGCCATCCTGAAATATGCAGTCAGCCGGATGCCGGTGGTGAGAGGTGTGCATTTTCAGCCGATCAGTTATTTTGGACGGTGTCTGGAAGCGCAGGGAAATTATCGTATGACCATTCCCAAATTACTGTCTCTCATAGAGGAGCAGACAGAAAGTATGATGCAGGCGGCTCATTTTACCGGCGGCAATGCGACAAATCCATACTGTACATTTCAGGGGAATTATATGCGGCAGGAGGATGGCAGCATGAGGCCGCTGATTCATGGAACGGCAAGAGCTTATGAGACCTCAAAGCAGGCGCAGGAGTTTGTTGCACGGCAATGGACAGGATCGGAAGTGAGCTGTTGCTGCAGTGCAGAACCGGAGCCGGAAGAAAGCTGTTGCTGCTGCAGTGCAGAACCGGAGTTGGAAGAGAAAAGCTGCTGCTGTTGTGGAGAGGAAACCGCACAGATGCAGCTGGATACCTCTTCGCTGGATGAATTTTTGATCCGGCTTCACAACAATACCTTTGCAGTATCGGGCATGCTGTTTCAGGATGCAGGCAATCTGGATCTGGAACGTCTGCGCAGGTGCTACATATTGGAAATGGACAGTCGCTATGGGATGGTGCCGTTTTGTGCGTACAATCTGACAAGCCTGAAAGGAAAGACATTGTATCGATGAACATATCAAAACTGGATCAATGGGTCAGGGACAAAGAGGGACAAAAGTCTCTGACCAGACAGGAGATAGAGCGTATTCAGCTTTTTAAACTGAATACGCTCTTGGCAAGAGAAAAGCAAAGAAACGGATTTTATAAGCATCTGCCGGAACGGCTGGAACATCTGTCACAGATTTCAATGCTTCCATTTACAACAGAGGAGGATCTGAATCTGCATGGACACCGGATGGTACTGTTAAGCCAGTCCCAGATTGACCGTGTCCGGACGCAGGAGACTTCCGGGACAACCGGGCCTGTAAAAAGAGTCTATTATTCAGAATCGGATAATGAACGGACGATTTCTTTTTTTGCAGCGGGACTGTCAGAGCTGGTATATCCAGGGGAAAAGACGATGATCTGTATGCCGTTTTCCGGATATCGGGGATTAGGAGAGCTGATCGCAGAAGCGATTGTACGGTTGGATGCCATACCTCTTGCGGTTGGAATTGGAAAGACCTACGGTGAGCTCTTGCAGGTGCTGGATAAAGAACAGCCGGAAACCTTTGTGGGAATGCCGGTACCGCTTTTGTCCATGCTTCGGATGAGGCCGGACAGCAGTCTTCTCAGGGCACTGGTCAGTGCAGATGCCTGTCCGAAGACCGTCATGCAGAAGATTGAAGAACGGTTGGGGAGCAGATTATATCCTCATTATGGCTCCAGAGAGATCGGACTTGGGGGTGCTGTGACCTGTCCGGCTTTTGAGGGGACTCATGTCAGGGAAAATGATCTGATTGTCGAGATTGTGGATCAGGATGGGCGTGTACTTCCGCGGGGAAAGTGGGGAGAGTTGGTAGTTACAACCATACAGGCAGAAGCCATGCCTTTGATCCGCTACAGAACGGGAGATTATACAAGGGTGCTGCCGGAGGATTGCCCCTGCGGAAGCAAGCTCAACAGGCTGGATCGTATTGTCCGGCTTGGGGAAAAAAGTCTGATGAAGGAGCTGGATGACAGACTGTTTCAACATGAGCAGATCATTGATTATCGGGTATGCCAAAAGGACGGTGTGCTGAACATAGATGGTTATACAAAAGGGAGTTGTAAGGAGCTGCCGTCTGTGCTGGAGGGGTATCCGGTGCAGTATACATGGAGTGCAGTTTCTAAAAACAATGCTCCATGTTATATTGCCAAACGCAGTGTTCAGAGCTTATAAGAATGGAGAGAACGACAGGTGGAAAAGGTATGGAATGCACTGCAGGAAAAGAACAGGATTCTGGTCTGTGATTTTGACGGCACTTTGACAGTATCCGGAAGCTCCATGCATGGGATTGTGCGGGTGTTGGGAGAGGCCGCACCGATTACGAAGGCACGGGATTCTCTGTATATGCAGTATGGAAAAATGTTGAAAACAGAAGAAAATATATCTGTGAAAAAGCAGCTTGCCATGAAGTGGTGGCAGGCGCAGATGGATTTATTTATCCAATATAATATTCAGGAGAATCTGTTCCGGAAAGTGGCAAAGCAGCTGACGCCCAGGGACGAAGCTGTAGATCTTCTCGAAAAATGCCGGGAAGCCATGATTCCGGTGTGGATCGTATCTGCCGGTGTTGCCAATGTAATAGAGGCGTGGCTTGAGCAGCAGGGGCTGTCGGGCAGCGGTATTTACATACTGGCCAACCGGGTCTGCTATGAAGATGGAATGGCTGTTGGCTGTTCGGACCTTGTGACTCCGTGGAATAAGGCAGAAATGTTTTTTAAAAGTATTGAGACTGATTCAGATTTTACGCTGGTATTTTTGGGAGACCAGAAAGAGGATGTTGGCTGGAAGGGAAAAAATACAAATAGCTTTCTTGTCAATGGACAGAGTGTAGAAATGACATTTATTTAAAAATGTGATAAACTGTCAATGTGTATAAATATTTATAAAAAATTTGTTTTGTTTACTTTGGTCAGGACACGTAAATCCGTGTTTGACATACATTTTTTCTGAAAAAGAAAGGAGAAACAAAATGAAGAAGAAACTGTTAACAATGGCACTCGCAGCCGTACTGGCTGTCTCTGCTGTGGGGTGTGGTTCTTCCCCAAAACAGGAAGCTACGGCACCTGCTGAAAATGTGGATTTGATTGTATTCGCAGCTGCATCCATGACGGAGACTCTGACAGAGGTAAGTGAACTTTACAGGGAAGTACATCCGGACGTGAACATTACCTTTAACTTTGATTCTTCAGGAACTCTGAAAACACAGATTCAGGAAGGTGCACCATGCGACCTGTTCATTTCAGCCGGTCAGAAGCAGATGAACCAGTTGGATATCACGGCCGATCCGAAAGTCAATACTGAAGGCCTGGACTATGTGGATGAGACTACCCGAATCAATATCCTGGAGAACAAAGTAACTCTTTGTGTGACTCCGGATAATGAGGCAGGTCTTGAGACCTTTGATGACATGGCAGCAGCCTTGAAAGACGGAAGTATTTTGATGGCTATGGGTAACAGCGATGTCCCGGTAGGACAGTATACACAGAAGATTCTGGCTTACTATGAGTTAAATGAGGAAGAGCTGGCAAATGCAGGCGTGATCTCTTACGGCAGCAATGTAAAAGAGGTAACCACCCAGATCTCTGAGGGAAGTGTGGACTGTGGTGTGATCTACTGTACAGATGCGTTTTCCGCAGGGCTGAATATTACGGATTATGCAACAGCTGAGATGTGTGGACAGGTCATCTATCCGGCAGCAGTCTTAAAGACTTCAGAACAGCCGGAGGCAGCAAAAGATTTTCTCGACTTCATGCTGGAAGACCAGTGTATGGCAGTCTTTGAAAAAGTCGGATTTTCACCGATAGAATAAGAGAAACGGGGGAATGGATATGGACTGGTATCCTCTCTATAATTCCCTTCGCATTGCAGCAATCAGTTGTGTACTTGTGTTTTTTGTGGGAATTTTTGCCGCTTACTATGTGGCAAAGCTGCCGCGTGCTGTGAAGGGTATACTGGATGTGTTCTTTACGCTTCCGATGGTACTGCCGCCGACGGTATGCGGATATTTTTTGCTCGTTTTATTTGGAGTAAAGCGGCCGCTTGGAATCTTTCTTGCAAGGCTTGGGATTCAGTTTGCAATGACCTGGTATGGAGCGATTGTGGCTTCCGCAGTGGTTGCATTTCCGTTGATGTATCGTACTGCAAGGGGTGCTTTTGAAAGCTTTGACCAGACGCTTGCCTATTCCGGACAGACGCTGGGCTTATCGAATACTTATATTTTCTGGCGCATTCGGATGCCGGCATGTCGTCAGGGAATTCTGGCAGGAACGGTTCTTGCATTTGCAAGAGCGTTGGGTGAATATGGAGCGACCAGTATGCTGGCTGGTTACATTCCGGGTAAAACGGCAACCATATCGACTACGGTCTATCAGCTGTGGCGTACCAATCATGAGGCAGAAGCATTTCAGTGGGTCATGATCAATATGCTGATCTCCGCAGTGATTCTGCTGGTTGTAAATATGCTGGAAAAGAAAAACGGAAAGGCGGGTGTATCATGAGTCTTTCTGTGCATATAAAGAAACATTTTGGATCTTTTCAGCTTAGGGTGGATCTGGAGCATCCAGAAGGGATCACCGGTATCCTTGGCGCATCCGGCTGTGGAAAAAGTCTGACATTAAAGTGTATTGCGGGAATTATCACACCAGATGAGGGAAAGATCGTCTTAAACGACAGGG
This sequence comes from Lachnospiraceae bacterium, assembly GCA_017558865.1. Classification (GTDB taxonomy): domain Bacteria; phylum Bacillota; class Clostridia; order Lachnospirales; family Lachnospiraceae; genus Hominiventricola. The sequence goes on along the minus strand of JAFYTM010000198.1, from coordinate 23,278 downwards.
TACTGTTCGACAGTGAAAGAAAGGTCAATCTAAAGCCACAGCAGAGACGTGTCGGTTATCTTTTTCAAAATTATGCGCTGTTTCCGAATATGACAGTGGAGAAAAATATTCTGTGCGGACTGTGCAGAGAAAAAGACAGACAGATAAAATGGCAGAAGATGCAGCAGGCGGCAGAGTTCATGCAGATTGAGGATTATCTGAAAAGCTATCCTCAACAACTGAGCGGTGGTCAGCAGCAGCGTGTGGCACTGGCACGTATCCTGGTCAGTGAGCCGGAGCTTCTGCTTCTGGATGAACCATTCAGCGCATTGGATTCTTATCTGAGAGATCATCTTCAGACGCAGGTGAAGAAGATTCTGAAGAGCTTTGGAAAAGATGCACTGATTGTCAGTCACAGCAGGGATGAAATTTATCATCTTTGTGAGTATACTGCTCTGATGGGACAGGGACGGGTTTTGCGCATGGGCAGAACCAAGGACGTATTTGCCTGTCCGGGAAGCCTGACAGGTGCCATGCTGACCGGCTGTAAAAATATTGCAGCAGCAAGGAAGGCCGGCGAATATGAGGTGGATGTACCTGACTGGGGAATCCGTTTGAGGACAGCGCAGCCTGTGCAGGGTCATCTGTGCGGTGTAGGAATTCGCGCACACTATTTTCATATAAAGGCGAGGGAAAATATCTATCCAGTGGTATATTCTGCGGAGATAGAAGAACCTTTTGAGACAACGATGTTATTCCGCTATGAAAAACAGCGGGAAGGAACTCCTGATATTTGGTGGAGAGTTCCAAAAGATAGAAAGCCGGGGCGGTTTCCAGAGTCACTTGGAATCGCACCGCAGAATGTCCTGCTTCTTTATCCGGAGCAGGAGGACGTTTAAGGAGGAGGCTTTATGAAGCTGATAAAGACAGAAGATGCAGTTGGACAGGTACTCTGCCATGATCTTACACAGATCATCCGTGGTGTGACCAAGGATGCCAGATTCCGTAAAGGACATGTGGTGACGGAGGAAGATATTCCGGTACTGTTAAGTATGGGAAAAGACAATTTCTATGTGTGGGAAAAAGATGAAAACACACTCCATGAAAATGAAGCAGCGCAGATTCTGTGTGATGTATGTATCAATGAGTATATGAAACCCTCAGAAGTAAAAGAAGGAAAGATCGAACTGAAAGCGGAATGTGACGGTCTGTTTCGTATAGACGTAGAGCGTCTGGACGAAATCAATGACATCGATCAGGTCATGATTGCATCCCGTCATAACAACAGCCCGGTAAAAGCCGGTGACAAGCTGCTTGGAACGAGAGTGATCCCGCTGGTTATCGCAAAGGAGAAGATGGATCTGGTGAAAGAAAAAGCCGGAGACAGACCTTTGTGTGAGCTGCATCCGTATCAGATCAAAAAAGCAGGTATCGTAACCACCGGCAATGAAGTTTTTTATGGAAGGATTCAGGACACCTTTACACCGGTTGTTGAAAAAAAGCTGGAGAAGTTTGGGATTGAGGTAAAAGAGCATCTTACGGTCAATGACGATAAAGAGAAGATTAAAGAAGCAATCCTGGAATTAAAGAACAGAGGCTGTGAGCTCATCGTAACAACAGGCGGTATGAGTGTGGATCCGGATGATCAGACGCCGGGAGCAATCAAGGCGACAGGGGCGAATGTCATCTCTTATGGTGCGCCGGTATTGCCGGGAGCGATGTTCTGCCTGGCGTATTTCGAGGATGGGACGCCAATACTGGGATTGCCGGGATGCGTGATGTATGCAAAAGCAACCATTTTTGATCTGGTGCTGCCAAGAGTAGCGGCGAAGATTCCGGTGAGCAGACGGGATATTACCCGGATGGGAAATGGCGGTCTGTGTCTTGGCTGTGAGGTATGCCATTACCCATCCTGTGGATTTGGAAAAGGTTAATTGGATTCTGCCCGATGGCGGATCAGTTCTCCGGCAATGCTGATGGCGATCTCGGCAGGCGTCTCTGCCTGAATCGCCAGACCGATCGGTGCATGTACCTGATCGTAGATGTTTTCCGGATAGCCCAGTTCAACGAGACGTTTCCTGGTAGCTGCAATCTTGCTGCGGCTTCCGATACATCCAATATAGGAAAGCGGGTGCTTTAGAACCTGTGCAAGGATCTCAAAGTCCGCCTGATGGCCGCGGGTCATGATGATCACATAGTCATGAGGTGTAAAGGTGACAGATGCTTCAATCTTTTGAAAATCACCAAGGATGACGTTTCTGGCTCCCGGAAATAATCGGGGATCGGCAAAGGCTTCTCTGTCTTCAAAGACAACTACCGGAAAGCCAAGATGTGCGAGTACCGGTACCAGCTCCTGAGAGACATGACCGCCGCCAAATATATAGACAAAACCGGTCTGGGTGACAGGTTCTGCATAATAAGAAGGAGTTCCTTTTCTATAAACTGCCTGACTTTTCAGAAGCTCAGGCAGTTTTTCTGTCTCGATATCTTTTCCGTAGTGAAGCCCATCTCCATCATGGATGGCCATTGCAGTTACCGCATGATCTTCGATTCGGCGAATCAGCCAACAATTTTCATTTTTGGAGTAGGCATTTAACAGGTGCCGAAACAGAGGAAGCATTTCTTTACCTTGCAGATACTGAAAATAGACGGTAACATCACCGCCGCAGATCATGCCAAGATCCGCCACATCGTTTTTGTTCAGACAATATCCGATTGTATCTGAAGACTGTGTCTTGAAAAGCTCTTTTGCGTGTAAGATGGCTCTGTATTCGACCATGCCGCCGCCGATCGTTCCTTCTGTATGTCCGTCTTCAAACACCAGCATCATGGCGCCGGCACCTCTTGGTGTAGAGCCGGAGCTTGCCAGTACATTGACAAGGATCAGGGATTTTTGTGCTTCCAGAGTCCGCACAATGGATTCTAACCGTGTTATCATGGGAATACCTCCAGTGAACTTATTCTGGAATTATCGTAACAGAAAATTTTGCAAATGAAAATCCCTTGACAAAATATATACTCTAATTTACACTTTATATAAAGTGGTTTTGAAAACTATGTAATGTAGAAAGGTATATATTATGCGGAAAATTATTGTTGTAGCTGAGACCGGTTCAGATATCACACCGGAGCTGGCAGCTCGATATCATATACATGTAGTTCCTATGCATGTCACTTTTGATACGGAGACGACCGATGATGGAACATTTCCACCGGAAAAGATTGTAGATTTTTATAAAAATACCGGAAAGCTTCCAAAGACCAGCGGAAGTACACCGGAAGATTTTATGAGAGTGTTTGATCAGATTCATGCAGAATATCCGGATGCTCAGATCTTATATCTGGCATACTCGGCTGTGACGACCTGTTCCTATCAAAGTGCAATGATTGCAGCAGAGGACAGGGATTATGTAACGGCAGTGGATACGAGACAGGTATCGATTGGGCAGGCTAATATAGTGGTAGCTGTGGCGCAGCTTTTGCAGGAGAACCCGCAGATGTCAGTGAAAGAGGCGGCAAAGAAAGCAGAAGAACTGTGTGATCGTGCAAAAATGTGTTTCCTGCCGGATGATCTGGAATTCTTAAAAGCCGGCGGCCGTGTCAGCAATGTGGTGTGTCTTGGAAGCAGGATTCTTGGTATTCATCCGTGTATTGAAATTCTGGAAGGAAAGCTGGTTGCAACGAAAAAATATCGCGGGAAAATGATTAAAGTGGTGGAAAAGCTCATTCGGGAGTATGCAGAAGAATATCATCTGGACAGAGAAAATATCTGGTTTGTATATACGACAGGACTGAGTGAAGAAATCAAACAGACAGCAGAAGCTACGGCAAAAGACTGTGGATTTCAGAAGATTCAGTGGATTATGGCAAATGGTGTCATCACGACACATGGAGGTCCGGCAGCCTTTGGACTGGCAGGATTTTCGGTATAGAGTGCAAAAAAGGACGGTACTCGCTTTGTGAGCGGTATCGTCCTTTTATCTTAGCGTTTGCGTTTCATACGTTGTCTCTTTTTGCTCTGGTATCTTCTGCGATTCTTGTTGGAAAAAGAATTCCAGTCTGCTTTCCGACGGTACCGCCATCTGCGGAAGAAACCAAGATCAATTGCATATTCTTTGGAGATACGCAGGAATACAAGTATCAAAAGCCCAATAGCCAATAAGATGCCGGCTATGATTGCTACGATCTTAAGATCAATCTTGATCAGTCTGGACGGAGTCTCTACAGGGGTATCAGCAGAAGCAGTCTGTTGGTCGTCAATCTTCTGGAAGTCATATTCCTGGAGTTTGTTTTCGTACAGATGAAGTTCTGTGGAACCAATCTGCTGACCGGCATAAGTATAACTCAATACGGCAATAAGGTCAGAATCTTCTTCATCCACAAATTTCAGCTGAGGAGCAGCATCTTCAAATGCTGCATGGACTGGAAGAATCACATATCCATCTGTATTCATCTGGATCATCGGGACGGAATCTCCGAAGATGGTGCTTCCGGTATTGAACAGTTCGCTTTGCCCAATAGAAAAGTTACTCTCATTTTCTGAAATATTTACTTTGTGAAAGTTCTCACTGGCGTAGTTCAGAAGATTGGCGGTATCTGTGTAGATCGGGACACCTTTCTGTCCGGTTCCCTGTGTCTTCATCGTAACGACTACCAGATCCATGCCTCCGCGGGTTGCGCAGGTTACAAGCGTATTCAGTGCAACACTGGTATATCCGGTCTTTCCGGCAAATACAGTGTCATCCAGAAATTTGGAAGTCTTGTAAGCGGAGATCATGTAATGATGATTATTCATCAAAAGTTCCTGATCTTTTTTGTTGGTCGTTCTGAGCGTATATCGGTTGGTGCCGCTGATCTGACGGAATTTTTCATGTTTGGATGCGGCGCTGGTGATTAATGCCATATCATGGGCGGTTGTGTAGTGATTCTCATTCGGCAATCCATGAGGATTGACAAAATGTGTATTGGTACACCCCAGTTCGATGGCTCTCTGGTTCATCATCTCTGCAAAGGCTTCGGTCGTACCGGCAATATGCTCTGCAATCGCATTGCTGCATTCATTGGCAGATTCCAGCATGATCGCATAGAGACATTCTTCTACCGTCAGGATCTCGCCTTCATCTCTGGCGATGTGGCTGCTGTCATAATCAATGGAATAGACAGCATTGTGAGAGAAAGTGACTTCTTCATCCATCTCCAGGTTTTCCAATGCCAGAAGGACGGTCATGATCTTTGTGATACTGGCAGGATAACGCTGCTCGTCAATATTTTTTGCATACAGGATGGTGCCGGTGGAGGCCTCCATCACAATGGCCGATTCTGCATATACCTGAGGTCCGGATGGCCAGTTCTCCCAGTCATTGGACTGGATCGGCATATGATAACGATTCTCAGAAGCTGCCGCAGGATCTGTAACCGCATACACAGGTTTGGAAAAAGCGGCAGACAATATGAAGACAGATGCTAAAATGGATATATTGAATCTATTTAAAAATTTCATTTGATACCTCGTTAATGAAAAATAATAATACGATTATAAAATATTTGAAGTATCCGCGCAAGGGAAGAAATCATAAATAACGGCGCATTTCTTTTTATAGAAGAAATGCGCCTTGTATCTTAGTTCTTTACAACTGGAACAGGAGAATCATCCTTTTTATCCAGATCGTTCAGATATTTTTTCGTCTCATCTACGATGACGTTGGACAGAAGCAGTACAGCGATCAGGTTCGGGATTGCCATAAATGCATTCAGAGTATCTGCGATCAGCCATACCAGATCCAGTGCGATGACCGGAGCGATCACAGCAACGACTACATAGAGAATACGGTAAGGAATCAGGGCTTTTTTACCTGCAAAGTATTCCACGCAACGCTCTCCGTAATATGCCCATCCAAGTACGGTAGAGTATGCAAAGGAGATAATACCTACTACCAGGATGATAGATCCGACAACAGGGATCTGCTGGAATGCGAGAGTGGTGAGTACACCGCCGTCCGTAACAGAATCCACGTTGATCGCAGGATTTTTCATAATGGTAGATACCAGTACCAGACCAGTCATCAGACATACAACTACCGTATCCCAGAAAGTACCGGTAGAAGATACCAGTGCCTGACGCACAGGGTTACGGGTCTGAGCCGCTGCAGCAGCAATCGGAGCGGAACCCATACCGGACTCATTGGAGAACAGACCTCTTGCAACTCCGTAACGGAGAGCCAGCATCAGACCGCCTCCTACAAGACCACCGGCAGCAGCACCAGGGGTGAAGGCAAGTCTGCAGATCGTAATGATTGCCGGGATGATGTAGTCATAATTGATAAACAGTATGTAGATACATCCCAGTACATAAAAGAATGCCATAAATGGAACCAGCTTCTCACATACACGGGAGATGGACTTGATTCCGCCAAAGATGACCAGTGCGGTCAGTCCGCCAATGATGATACCAACAAACACCGGGTCGATACCGAGGTTCTCCTTACATACAGTAGCAATGGCATTGACCTGTGTGGCACAGCCGATACCAAAAGAAGCAAAGGCTGCCAGGAATGCAAAGATCATACCGAGCCATTTCATATTCAGACCGCGCTCCAGAGCATACATGGCACCGCCCTGCATACGACCGTCTTCGGTCTTGACTCTGTACTTGACCGCAATCAGGGACTCTGCGTATTTGGTGGCAATACCGAAGACACCGGTCAGCCAGCACCAGAGTACGGCACCAGGGCCTCCAAGTGCAACTGCAGTTCCGACACCGATGATGTTACCGGTACCGATCGTGGATGCCAGAGCAGTGGTCAGTGCCTGGAACTGGCTGACCTCACCCTCAGAGTCCGGATCTTTGGTAACGGAAAGCTTGATGGCTGTTATAATCTTTTTCTGGATACAGCCGGTTCTGATGGTCAGGTATACGTGAGTACCCAGCAAAAGGATGATCATTGGCCATCCCCATACGACATTGTTCACTGCACTGACAATGTCATTGATTACAGACATAATTGTAGAAAACATAGATTTTCTCCCCCCTCGAATAATAAGAGCAACAAAACAGAGCAGTTCATACAGTACCACTCCGTTGTGCTACATCGTTAAATTGTACAGTATGAACGGAAATTTTGCAAGGGAAAACTGGAGAAAAGTCCCGAAAATCTGGAAAAACCTTGACAAATTCACAATTTTCCCTTTATAATGGCACATGTGTAAAAAGCTTTGACGAAGACAGTAGGAAACAATGGAAATTTTCAGCGAGCCGGAGCTGGTGCAAGTCCGGTAAGAGTACAGGTTTTTGAAGATCACTTCCGAGCTGCAGACTGAACGTGTAAGCAATTAGGTTCTGCCGGTTTTCCGCCGTTAAAGGGAACGCATATGTCAGTATGTTGTAAGAGGTGGTTTATAAACGGGTTGTATAGCTCCGTCCGATTACAGGACGGGGTCTTTTTTTGTATTTCAGGCAATACAACACCCAATATTTCAAGGAGGTTTTCAAGAATGTATAACAAAGTAAATACAGATATGAATTTCGTGGACCGCGAAAAAGAAGTTGAAAAATTCTGGAAAGAAAATGATACCTTCCGAAAAAGTATGGAGCGCCGTAAAGATGGTCCGACCTATACTTTTTACGATGGACCGCCAACTGCTAATGGAAAGCCGCATATCGGCCATGTTCTGACCCGTGTCATCAAGGATATGATTCCGAGATACCGTACGATGAAGGGCTACATGGTTCCGAGAAAAGCAGGCTGGGACACCCATGGACTTCCGGTAGAGCTGGAAGTGGAGAAGCTTCTTGGACTGGATGGAAAGGAGCAGATCGAAGAATATGGTCTGGATCCGTTCATCAGCAAGTGTAAGGAGAGTGTCTGGAAATACAAGGGGATGTGGGAGGATTTCTCCGGTACCGTTGGTTTCTGGGCAGACATGGATGACCCATATGTAACCTATCACGATGAGTTCATTGAGTCCGAATGGTGGGCACTTAAGACCATCTGGGACAAGGGACTTCTGTACAAAGGCTTCAAGATCGTACCATACTGTCCGCGCTGCGGAACTCCGCTGTCTTCCCACGAAGTAGCACAGGGTTATAAGGATGTCAAAGAACGTTCTGCAGTAGTACGTTTTAAAGTGAAGGATGAGGATGCATATATCCTTGCATGGACAACCACACCATGGACACTTCCTTCCAACGTGGCACTTTGTGTGAATCCGGCAGAGACCTATGTGAAGGTAAAAGCAGCAGACGGCAAGATCTATTACATGGCAGAGGCGTTGTGTGAGAAGGTACTTGGCAAGCTTGGCACGGAGGAGACTCCGGCATATGAGGTATTGGAATCCTACACAGGCAAAGATCTGGAGTATAAGGAATACGAGCCTCTGTATGACTGTGCAGCAGTAATTGCAGAGAAACAGCACAAAAAAGGTCATTACGTAGTATGTGATTCTTACGTTACTTTGACGGATGGTACTGGTATCGTACACATCGCACCTGCATTTGGTGAGGACGATAATAAAGTCGGACGCAAATACGATCTTCCGTTTGTTCAGATGGTAGATGGAAAAGGTGAGATGATCGAAGGTGCTCCATGTGCAGGTATGTTTGTAAAAGATGCAGATCCGGGTATCTTAAAAGATCTGGATGAGAGAGGTCTTCTCTTCGATGCACCAAAATTTGAGCACAGCTATCCACATTGCTGGAGATGTGATACTCCTCTGATTTATTATGCACGCGAGTCATGGTTTATTAAAATGACTGCAGTAAAAGAGGATTTAATTCGTAACAATAACACGATCAACTGGATTCCGGAGAGCATCGGTAAGGGACGTTTCGGTGACTGGCTGGAGAATGTTCAGGACTGGGGTATCAGCCGTAACCGTTACTGGGGAACTCCTCTGAACGTATGGGAATGTGATGACTGCGGACATATGGAATGTGTTGGTTCCCGTGAAGAACTGAAAGCATTGAGCGGAAACGAAGCAGCACTGACCGTAGAGCTTCATCGTCCATATATCGATGAGATTACCTGCGTTTGTCCAAAATGCGGTAAGCCAATGAAACGTGTACCGGAAGTCATTGACTGCTGGTTTGATTCTGGAGCGATGCCGTTTGCACAGCATCATTATCCATTTGAGAATAAGGAAAAATTCGAGGCACAGTTCCCGGCGCAGTTCATCTCTGAGGCAGTGGATCAGACCCGTGGATGGTTCTACTCTTTGTTAGCAGAATCTACCTTATTATTTAATAAAGCACCATATGAGAATGTTATCGTTCTGGGACATGTTCAGGATGAAAACGGTCAGAAGATGAGTAAGTCCAAAGGAAATGCGGTTGACCCGTTTGATGCATTGGCTACTTACGGTGCAGATGCGATCCGCTGGTATTTCTATATTAACAGTGCACCGTGGCTGCCGAACCGTTTCCATGGAAAAGCGGTTCAGGAAGGACAGCGTAAGTTCATGGGTACACTGTGGAATACGTATGCATTCTTCGTATTATATGCAAACATCGATGAGTTCGATGCGACGAAATATACACTGGACTATGAGTCTTTGTCCATCATGGATAAATGGCTGTTGTCCAAATTAAATACCGTAGTCGGTAAAGTGGATGACGATCTGAACAATTATCGTATCCCGGAGGCTGCAAGAGCACTGCAGGAGTTCGTGGATGAGATGAGTAACTGGTATGTCAGAAGAAGCCGTGAGCGTTTCTGGGCAAAGGGTATGGAGCAGGATAAGATCAATGCTTATATGACTCTGTATACTGCACTGGTGACGATCAGTAAGGCAGCAGCTCCGATGATTCCGTTTATGACAGAGGATATTTATCGCAACCTGGTATGCAGTCTGGATCCGAATGCTCCGGAAAGCGTACATCTTTGTGATTTCCCGACCGTTCATCAGGAAATGATCGATAAAGATCTGGAAGCAGCTATGGAAGAGATTCTGGCAATCGTTGTTATGGGTCGTGCAGCACGTAATACAGCTAATATCAAGAATCGTCAGCCGATCGGTACGATGTATGTTCGTGCGGAAAAAGAGCTGGACGAAGTATATAAAAACATCATTGCAGATGAGCTGAACATCAAACAGGTAGTCTTTAAAGATGATCTGAGTGATTTTACCAATTATACGTTCAAGCCGCAGCTTAAGACCGTAGGACCAAAATACGGAAAGAGTCTGAATGGTATTCGTCAGTATCTTTCTGAGGTAGACGGACGAGCAGCTATGAAAGAACTGGGAGAGACTGGCAATCTGTCGTTTGACATTGGAAGTGTATCCGTGGTATTATCTTCGGAGGATTTGCTCATTGAGACTGCCCAGATGGAAGGTTATGTGACAGAAGCAGATAACAACTTGACCGTTGTTCTGGATACCAATTTGAGTGAAGACCTGATTGAAGAAGGTTTTGTACGTGAGATTATCAGTAAAGTTCAGACCATGCGTAAAGAGGCTGGTTTTGAGGTGATGGATAAGATTGTGGTATACAGCACCGGCAATGGAAAGATTGCGAAATTTATGGAAATTTATCGTGATCAGATCCAGAGCGATGTAATGGCAGTTGACATTCGTTTTAACGAAGTGAATGGATATACAAAGGAATGGAACATCAATGGCGAAACCGTCACCCTTGGTGTGGAAAAGCAGTAAAAGGAGAGAGTTATGGCGAAAAGAGTTTTTAACAAAGAATTCTTTATCAGAAGTGTGAAATACAATGTTCGTACACTTTTTAGAAAAGAAATCGAAGAAGCAAGCAAACAGCAGATTTTTCAGGCTGTAGGTTATGCTGTCAAGGATGCAATCATGGATGCATGGATTGCTACTCAGAAAGAATACGATGAATCAGATCCGAAGATCGTGTACTATATGTCCATGGAGTTCCTTATGGGCCGTGCACTGGGCAACAATCTGATCAACCTTACTTTCTATGATGAAGTAAAAGAGGCACTGGAGGAGATTGGTCTTGATCTGAACATGATCGAGGATCAGGAGCCGGATGCAGCGCTTGGTAACGGCGGACTTGGACGTCTGGCAGCATGCTTCCTGGATTCTCTGGCAACTCTTGGATATGCAGCATACGGCTGCGGTATCCGTTATCGTTACGGTATGTTCAAACAGCAGATCGTAGACGGATATCAGGTAGAGGTACCGGATATGTGGCTGAAGAATGGCAATCCATTCGAGCTTCGCCGTCCGGAGTATGCAAAAACCGTTAAATTCGGCGGTTATGTAAGAATTGAGAATAAAGATGGCAAGAACCAGTTCATTCAGGAGGGATACCAGTCTGTACTGGCAGTTCCGGTAGATCTTCCGATCGTAGGATATGGCAACAACGTAATCAATACCTTAAGAATCTGGGATGCAGAGGCAGTAAATTCCTTCCAGCTTGACCGTTTCGACAAGGGTGAGTACGCAAAGGCTGTTGAGCAGGAGAATCTGGCACGCAACCTGGTAGAGGTTCTGTATCCGAACGATAATCATATGGCAGGTAAAGAGCTTCGTCTGAAACAGCAGTATTTCTTCGTATCTGCAAGTGTTCAGGCAGCTGTTGAGCGTTATAAGAGAGCACACAGTGATATCCGTAAGTTCTATGAGAAAGCAACCTTCCAGCTGAACGATACACATCCGACCGTAGCAGTTGCAGAGCTGATGCGTGTCCTGATGGATGAGGAAGGTCTGGAGTGGGATGAGGCATGGGAAGTAACCACGAAGACCTGTGCTTACACCAACCATACCATTATGGCTGAGGCACTGGAAAAATGGCCGATTGAGCTGTTCTCCAGACTGCTTCCGCGTATCTACCAGATTGTAGAAGAGATCAACAGAAGATTCGTACTGCAGATTCAGGAAAAATATCCGAACAACTATGAGAAAGTGAAGAAAATGGCGATTATCATGGATGGTCAGGTTAAGATGGCTCACCTTGCTATTGCTGCAGGCTATTCTGTAAACGGTGTTGCAAGACTGCATACCGAGATTCTGAAGAACCAGGAGCTGAAAGATTTCTACGAGATGATGCCGGAGAAATTCAACAATAAGACCAACGGTATCACCCAGAGACGTTTCCTGCTTCATGGCAACCCTCTGCTTGCAAACTGGGTAACCGATCATGTAGGTGATGAGTGGATTACCGATCTGTCCAAGATCAAAGCACTGGCTCTTTATGCAGATGATGAGAAAGCACAGCATGAGTTCATGAATATCAAATATCAGAACAAAGTGCGTCTGGCAAAATATATCAAAGAGCACAATGGTGTGGATGTAGATCCACGTTCGATCTTCGATGTACAGGTGAAGAGACTTCATGAGTACAAACGTCAGCTTCTGAACATCCTGCATGTCATGTATCTGTACAATCAGATCAAAGAGCATCCGGAGATGGAGTTCTATCCAAGAACCTTTATCTTTGGTGCGAAAGCAGCAGCAGGCTATAAGAGAGCAAAACTGACCATCAAGCTGATCAACTCCGTAGCTGATGTGGTAAACAACGATGCTTCCATTAATGGAAAACTGAAAGTTGTATTTATCGAGGATTACCGTGTATCCAATGCAGAGTGGATCTTTGCAGCAGCAGATGTATCTGAGCAGATTTCTACCGCTTCCAAAGAGGCATCCGGAACCGGTAACATGAAGTTTATGCTGAATGGTGCACTGACCATCGGTACCATGGACGGAGCAAACGTAGAGATCGTAGAGGAAGTAGGCAATGAGCATGCATTTATCTTCGGTTTAAGCTCTGACGAGGTTATCGCACTGGAGAAACAGGGAGGATATGATCCGTCTCAGCTGTTCAACACGGATCAGGATATCCGTCAGATTCTGATGCAGCTGATCAATGGACAGTATTCTGCGAATGATCCGGAGAGATTCCGTGAGCTGTACAATGCACTGCTGATCGATGGCGGTTACAACAGACCAGACCCATATTTCATTCTGAAAGACTTCCGTTCCTATGCAGAAGCACAGAAACGTGTAGAGGCTGCTTACAGAGATGAAAAGGGTTGGGCAAGAAGTGCAATCCTGAACGTAGCATGTTCTGGCAAGTTCACTTCTGACCGTACCATTCAGGAGTATGTAGATGATATCTGGAAACTTGAGAAAGTAACTGTAGAGTTAGCAGAAGAGTAATTATATGAGGGCTGCGTTTTGGCGCAGTCCTCTTTATCATTTTGTGTATAGGATGCCGCCCTTCTTCATAGATTGATGGGAGGGCTGATTATGAAAAAATATATACAAAGTGTTGGAACTATTTTATTTCTGGCATTGTTTCTTCCATATACCTTAACATTGCTGCTCCATGGCAGAGAAGGTGTTCATTGTGAAGAGGAATTACCAGAGCTGGAATATCAGGTTATGTATCGTCTGATACAGGAGGATCATTTCTGGGTGCAGGATCAGACATTGGAATTGTTAGCGATGTTGTATCGTACAGAATTGATCCAGGCACGGGAGAATAAAGATGTTGGAAAAATCTTCAAAGGACTTAAATCGGATCATTATTCCAGAATAGAAAAAGCAGTTCGCAGTACGGAAGGACAGATCATTCAGATTGATGGTGAATATAGAGAACTGCCTTACCATATGTTGAGTGCCGGAAAAACAAGAGAAGGCAATCTTCTGGGAGAAGAATTTTCGTATGTGACGGTATCCGACTGTCCGCTGGATCTGAAATCCAATCAGTATCTTCAAATATTTATGTTGTCAGGGCAGGAATTGAATCGGACATTGGGCCAGGAGTTTGATTTTGATAATATGGAACTGGTTCGTGATTCTTCGGACTATGTGATAAAAGTAAAATGTCCGAAAAAGGAGTGGCAGGGGGAGACATTTCGAACACTGCTGCATCTGGCTTCCAGCTGTTTTTGGATGGAGGAGACAGAGAAAGGAATTCGTGTAACCGTAAAAGGAAACGGACATGGATTTGGTATCAGTCTGTACACCGCAGATCAGATGGCAAAAAACGGAAAAAGTATACAGGAAATATTAGATCAATTCTATAAAAAGGCAGAATGTATAACGATTCCCTGATCTGGTAAAAATATGAGCAGAGGTGATGTTTATGCATAAAAGTCAAAAAGGTTTTTTGATTACACTGTGCCTCTGCCTGATCTCTGTATCCGGAGTATATGGGGTGTATCGCTATCAAAAAGGAAACATTCAGGAGCCGAAAGCAGTTCCGCAGGATGTTGCCCAGATGGAAGAGACCCCGGAACAGGAAAAAGAAACGGCAAATTCAGGAGACGCAGTTGCCAGAATTGATACAGAAGAAAAACAAAATGAACTTGCAAAGGTAGAAACAGAAGAAGATCTGGAGAAGATCGGACAAGCGGAACTGGCGAAAGCGGAAAGTGAAGAACGGCAGGAAGAAGAATCCACAGAGGAAGAAGCAACTGTAGAAACTGTGGAGACAGAGACATCCGCAGAGCTGCTGGCATTTTCAAAGAATGGGACTCTTGTATGGCCAGTAGATGGAGATGTGATACTGAATTACAGTATGGATAAAAGTATTTATTTTTCTACTTTAAATCAGTATAAATACCATCCGGCCATTGTGATCAGTGCGGAGCTCGGAAGTGAGGTTGTCTGTGCGGCAAGAGGACAGGTTACAGAAATATCTGTCAATGAAGAGACAGGAACAACCGTGTATATGGATCTGGGGAGCGGTTTTGAAGCAGTTTATGGACAGTTAAAGGAACTGGCTGTAGAAGAGGGCGATATCGTGGAATCTGGAGAACTTTTAGGATATGTCAGTGAACCCACCAAATACTATACCTTGGAGGGAAGCAATCTGTATTTTCAGCTTTTAGAAGATGGCAATCCGGCAAATCCAATGAGATTCATGGAATAAAAAGAAGTCCGCACAGCGGACTTCTACATAAAAGCAATGTAAAACATTGTAATAAAGTGACAGAAGCTTCCCCCCATGACAAACAGATGAAAAATCTCATGGGAACCAAAGTTCGGATGTCTGTCATTGAAGATGGAAAGTTTCAATGCATAGATGACACCGCCGATGGTGTAGATGATGCCTCCTGCCAGCAGCCATGCAAATGCTGCGGTAGGGAGCGATTTGACCAGTGGGACCATGGCAAATACACACAGCCAGCCCATTGCAATATAGATAAGGGAAGAGAACCATTTCGGGCAGGTGATCCAAAAGGCTTTCACCAGAATACCTGCAATGGCAGTTCCCCAAACCAGTGCCAGCAAAGGATATCCGACAGAATCCTTTAATGCAATGGCACATACAGGAGTGTAGCTTCCTGCAATCAGGACAAAAATCATCATATGATCGATCTTACGAAGTATTTTATTGACTTTTTCAGAGATATTAAACGTATGATAGACGGTACTGGCTCCGTAGAGCAGAATCATGCTGATGGCAAAGACAGCCAGTGCCAGGACCGCGTATTGATCATTATGTGATACGGCCACCATCATCAAAGGTGTTGCTGCAGCCGCAGCCATAATCATACCAATAAAATGTGTCAATGCGCTTCCGGGATCTTTGATGGATAATGTCATAAGATTACCTCCTGATAATATTTATATTATATCATGTAGTATTCAAAACTATGTGTTGATTTATTCATATTATACTCGAAAATAAAAAAATTGCAAGTAAAAAATGAAAATAGAGAGGATTTTATATATAGTATGGAAACTTTACGATTTGAAGAACTGGAAATTAATCCACAGATCATTCGAGCAGTGGAAGATATGGGATTTGAAGAAGCAACACCGATTCAGTCCCAGGCAATTCCGGTGATGATGTCTGGTGTAGATATGATTGGACAGGCGCAGACGGGAACTGGTAAGACAGCAGCATTTGGTATTCCGCTTTTGCAGAAAGTAGATCCGGAGAATCGAAAGCTTCAGGCAATTATCCTGTGTCCGACCAGAGAACTGGCGATTCAGGTAGCAGAGGAGTTAAGAAGTCTGGCAAAATATATGCACGGTGTGAAGATTCTTCCGATCTATGGAGGACAGGATATTGGAAAACAGATTCGTTCTCTGAAGGGTGGGGTACAGATTATTATCGGAACACCAGGACGTGTCATGGATCATATGAGAAGACATACTGTTCGAGTAGGCGAACTTCATACAGTGGTATTGGATGAAGCAGATGAGATGCTGAACATGGGATTCCGTGAAGATATCGAAACGATTCTGAAAGATACACCGGAAGAACGACAGACGGTATTGTTCTCTGCGACAATGCCAAAAGAAATCATGGAGATCGCACAGACATATCAGAAAGATGCAGTTCATGTTAAAGTGGTAAAAAAAGAGCTGACAGTTCCGAATATTGAGCAGTATTACTATGAAGTTCGTCCAAAGAATAAAGATGAGGTTCTTTGCCGTCTGCTGGATCTGTATGCACCGAAGCTGTCTCTGGTCTTCTGTAACACAAAGAAAAAAGTAGATGAGCTGGTGCTGGAACTGCAGAATCGTGGATATTTTGCAGAAGGACTGCATGGTGATCTGAAACAGATGCAGAGAGATCGTGTGATGCAGGGCTTCCGTGATGGTATTACAGATATTCTGGTGGCAACGGATGTGGCAGCAAGAGGTATCGATGTAGATGATGTGGAAGCTGTCTTTAACTATGATCTTCCGCAGGATGATGAATATTATGTACATCGAATCGGACGTACCGGAAGAGCTGGACGTACCGGCAAATCCTTTACTTTTATCGTTGGAAAAGAAGTCTATAAATTAAAAGATATTCAACGTTACTGCAAGACAAAGATCAAAGCACAGCCAATTCCATCTCTGGATGATGTAGCCAATATGAAGGTAGAGCATGTGTTCCGTCGTCTGGAGAAGATCATGCAGGAGGAGGATTTAACAGCCAGTATCCGTGCAATTGAAGAGTATCTGAATCAGAGTGACCGTACAGCGATGGATCTGGCAGCAGCATTTCTGAAAGCAGAACTGGGAGATTCTCTGGAAGAGCAGAAAGATGAGCTTGCACAGGAGCAGTATCATTGGGAAGAAGAGAGAAGAGAAAAAGGTCATAAGAATAAAGGTTCAAAAGGTGATAAAAAAGATATGGTTCGTCTGTTCCTGAATGTCGGCAAGAAGCAGAAGCTCAAAGCGGGAGACATTCTGGGTGCAATCGCAGGAGAATCTGGTATGCCGGGAAGAGCGGTTGGTTCCATTGATATGTATGATAAATATACATTTGTGGATGTACCGAAGAAATATTACAAACAGGTGATGAAAGCCATGAAAAATAAAAAGATCAAAGGAAATAAGATCAACATTGAAAAGGCAGAGTCAAAATAGATATAACAAAGGCGGTTCTTATCGAACCGCCTTTTGCATACTCTAAAATTAGAAAATACGTCTGACTGCAAGAACATTCTTATAAGTAACTGGAGAAGTGAATTTAATACCAGTCTTTGCTGTACTTGCATGAACAATCGTGTTGTTGCCTACATAGATACCAACATGACCGCTGTAGCAGATGATATCACCTGGCTGAGCATCTGCAAGGCTGACACCATATCCAACACCTCTCATAGCACTGGAGCTGTGCGGAAGACCTACACCGAAGTTTGCATAGACACTCATAACGAATCCGGAACAGTCTGCACCGTTGGTCAGACTTGTACCGCCGTACACATATGGATTGCCAACAAACTGGGAAGCAAAGCCTGCAACTGCATTACCGGAAGCACTTCCGGCACCAGTTCCAACAACTGCCTGAACAGCCTGTTTCTGAGCTTTTGCTTCGGCTGCTCTATTAGCCGCTCTTCTTGCCTCTTCTTCTTTTGCAAGACGTGCCTGCTCCTCTTCTATGGATTCTGCATATGTATAATCCGTTTGAAGTTCAACATAATCTTTGGAAACCCATCCAGCACCTTCCTCGATGTCTACCTTTACAAAAGTATCGGTTTCTTCTATAACGATGAGTTTTTCTCCTAATGGAACCAATCCCATGATAGCAGAATCGATGGTTGCTTCCTCACGTATTCTTAAAGTCTCTGTTATAACGGTAGCGCTTCTGGTACCGGCTTCTTCAGCAAGAGCATCTGCTTCTGCCAGAATTGCTACATAATCATTTTTTACATATCCATGTACATTACCGGAGGTGATCAGATACCAGCCGTTTTCCTCACCTTCTACGGTTCCGGCAGACTTATTATACATTTTACCAACAACTTCGCCATCTTCACTGGCTGTGCTGCGGACATTTACATAATCATCAACTTTTGCTACACAGAAACCTGTATAAGTGGTTTTTACTGCTTCGTCTAATGCTTCTGCCATATCGCTGTCTGCGGTAGTAGCAACATCCAGAGAAGATGAAATTCCACCGGAAAGTGCAAGAGAAAGCTGTGCTGCATCGGTATGCATTGGCTGCATCATAAAAAGACCGGCAGTCAGACAAACAAGTAATCCTTTCTTTATCATAGGTATCCTCCTATTAAATTTACAAATTTATTTTCAAATATTACAAACTTATTACAAACGACAAAAAAATTATAACAAAAGGTTACATCCTTGTCAATGAAATAGGCATGTTTTTAGAGAAAACACAATAAAATATTAAATATATCTTAAAAACTTCCATATTTCGGTTGACATTTTGTGTAAAATTATATAAACTGATTATGATAACAATTATCAATATTAAATTACAAGGAGGGGAGATGGATGGCAGTACTTAAATACAGCAGACAGCGGGAATCAATTAAGAATTATCTTTATGACAGGGAAGATCACCCGACTGCTGATATGGTCTACAGCAGTATCAGAGAGCAATTCCCTAATATCAGCCTTGGCACCGTGTATCGGAATCTTTCCTTATTAGTAGAGCTTGGTGAGATTCAGAAGATTACAACAGAAGGAGCGGATCGTTTTGATGCAAGGGTAGCACCTCACAGTCATTTCGTGTGCAGACAGTGCGGAAGTGTTCTGGATGTCATGATTCCGTTGGATAATCCGGCAGAAGAAGTGAACAGATGCTGGGATCAGGGAGAGATTGAAGAATGCAGGATGAATTTTTATGGAATCTGTAATCATTGCAAAAAAAATTAAAATTAGTATTGACAGAACAGCTTGTGTTCGTTATAATAACAATAACAGTAATGATTACTGTTTTGAAAAGAGAATATTAATTAAAAGATGAAAAGGAGATAAAATTATGGCAAAATGGGTATGCAGTGTATGTGGTTATGTTCATGAAGGAGATGCAGCTCCGGAGAAATGTCCAGTATGTAATGTTCCGGCAGAAAAATTCAACAAACAGGATGGTTCCATGACTTGGGCAGCTGAGCACGTTGTAGGTGTAGCTCAGGGAGTAAGCGAGGATATTCTTGCAGATCTGAGAGCAAACTTTGAAGGCGAGTGTACTGAAGTTGGTATGTATCTGGCTATGGCTCGCGTAGCTCATAGAGAGGGATATCCGGAGATCGGTCTGTACTGGGAGAAGGCAGCTTGGGAAGAGGCTGAGCATGCAGCGAAATTTGCAGAGCTGTTAGGAGAAGTTGTAACTGACAGTACCAAGAAGAATCTGGAACTTCGTGTAGCAGCTGAGAACGGTGCTACCGCTGGTAAGACTGACCTTGCAAAGAGAGCAAAAGCAGCAAATCTGGATGCAATCCATGATACCGTTCATGAGATGGCACGCGACGAAGCTAGACACGGAAAAGCTCTGGCAGGTCTGCTTAAGAGATATTTTGGCTAAGCTGTATAAAAGTTTGACCAACAGGGAATTGAGAAATCAGTTCCCTGTTTTTTTGTCAAATAATGATGCTGTCTGTTACTTGAATAGATATTTCATCTATGGTAAACTACGCTGGAATAAAATTTAATATAAGAAAGATGGGATCAATTATGAAAACAAGAAGAATTTTTATGTCATTGGCAGGCGTTCTTATTTGCGCTGTCAGCGTTGGTGTCTTTAAAATTGCGGCTTTGGGAGTAGACCCGTTCCAATCTCTGATGAGTGGTCTGGATAACTGGATTCCGATTCCGTTTGGAACCTTGTATGTGCTGGTCAACCTGGCACTGCTGGTCTTCAGCTTGATCGCTGATCGCCGTAATATTGGTATTGCTACCTTTATCAATCTGTTTTTACTGGGTTATATTACCCAATTTACCTATGAACTTTTGCAGGTATGGCTTCCATCTCCGTCGCTGGCTGTACGGGTTCTCTGCCTGATCATCGGCATTGTGGTGATCTGCTTTGGTTCTTCCCTGTATATGACTGCAAATCTGGGTGTTTCCACCTACGATGCGGTAGCCATTGTCTTGTCAAGTAAATGGAAGTTAGGTCAGTTCCAGTATGTTCGTATTTGCTGCGATCTGGTATGTGTAGTTCTGGGCGTGGGCATTTTTCTCATCTCCGGCGGAACGCTTGCACAGGTACCGACCATTGCAGGTATTGGTACAGTCATTACTGCCTTTTTCATGGGACCGCTTATTCAGACTTTCAACAATCATGTGGCAATTCCATTGTTGGAAAAATAATATGAAGTTCTGGACGCCTTCTCTTTATTCTGTTAAAATTACCTACATATGTGTGTAAAATAAGAGGAGAAGTATTATGTATGAAGTGATGAGTTCCGATGAAGCGATTCGGCTGATTCGGGATGGTGATTGTATTTGTGTGAATTCCTTTGTTGGAATTGAAAGTCCGGTAGAGCTGCACGAGGCTCTTTATCGGAGATATCAGAAAATGCAGTCCCCTACGCATTTGACAATTGTTTCAAGTGCAGGATTTGGTGTATGGGATGAAGAACGTAATGCGGAAGGATATATTCGTGAAGGTGCGGTAGACCGACTGATCTGTGGTCACTTTGGGGCGATGTTAAGTACGAAAAAGCTTGTATTGGAAGACCGTTTTGAAGCTTATAATCTGCCGCTTGGCTGTATTTCCCATGCGATCCGTGCACAGGCAGGGGGACTTCCAGGTGCACTTTCCAAGGTGGGACTGGATATCTTTGTGGATCCGAGAAAGGATGGACCGGGAATTAACCGTATATCGATCGATGATTCTCTGGTTAAACATGTAGAGGTAGATGGCGAAGAGTTTCTTTATTATAAGCTGCCAAAGCTTACGGTTGCATTGATCAAGGGAACGGCTGCAGACCGCAAGGGAAATATTTCTTTTGATGATATGTTTATGTCCGGGGATGCGCTTTCAATCTGTCAGGCAGTAAAGGCAAATCGCGGAAAAGTGATCGTACAGGTGGACAGGCTTGTGGATACTCCATCCCGTCCGAGAAATGCGATTATTCCAGGATGTCTGGTAGATGCGATTGTGGTAGCAGAGCCGGAGGAACGTAATGAGGCATACACTGCTTTGACCGGAAGCTTTGAGATTCCTTATGAGGAATGGAATGTCTGGAATGAGAAAATTGACAATGCATCTGAGAAACAGTCAAAGAACAGTGCAGCAGGCAATATCATTGGAAGAAGAGCGGCAATGGAGCTGCGCGTAGATGATATTGTCAATATCGGTATTGGTATTCCGGAGATGGTATGCAGACATGCAAGAAAGAACGGTATGCTGGACATGGTGACGTTGACCGTAGAGTCAGGCGGTATTGGAGGATTCCCGGTATCCGGAGAGGCTTTTGGTGCGATGATCGGAGCTGCGTCTGTATATGATATGGCGAACCAGTTTGACCTGTATAACAATGGTGGATTGGACATCTGTTTTATGGGAGGACTGGAAGTAGATGGTCAGGGAAATGTCAATGCACATCGCGGTCAGGGTGCTTTTGCGGGAATTGGCGGATTTGCAAATATTACAGCCAATACACCGACAGTTGTCTTTTGCCTGACGTTTAACACGAAAGGACTGGACGTTTCACAGAAGAAAGGAGTTGTGACGATTCATCAGGAAGGTTCGATTCCGAAGTTTGTGAAGAAAGTGAACAGTATCAGTTTTTCGGCAAAACGTGCAATTGCCAATGGACAGAAAGTATTGTATGTAACAGAGCGCTGTGTGTTCCGACTGACACCAAAAGGACTGAAGCTGATCGAGGCTTATCCGGGTGTGGATATACAAAAGGATATATTGGAAAAGCTTCCATTTGAAGTAGAGATGTGATAAAAAACCCACGATGATTCGTGGGTTTTTTATATGAGGTATTTACCTGATTTTATTGAAAATTATCAGTTAATTATTTTTTGTAAACATAGGTTTCATAGTGTTTCTCAAGGTAATAATGCACAAAAAAAGCAGAAAGTTATCAACTGTTGAAAAGTTATCAAAAATAATCCCCATGCATCCACAGAGTTATCCACAATAAAAACACTGTAAAATCTATATTTTCTTAAAATGTTTACAAAGTTGTCCACATTATCCACATTTTTAATGAAAAAACATGTGGATAATTTCTGGGGAAAAAGAAACAGATGTTTTGTAAATATTTTCTAAAACCAATATTTTCAAATCTTACTGTAAAAATCTGTCGAACAATTAAAATGTCAGAAAATAAGAGCATTTTAAGAAAATGTCTTTTCAGAATCAGGACTATCGTGTAAAATAAGGAAGTTAAAAGAAAGAGACAGGAGACAAAAAAGTGCGTTTAAGAAATATTCCAGGTTCACGTGAAGTAATTGCAGAGAGCCGTTATGTAGTTCATGAAGAAGAGACAAAAGCAGGATGCTGGCATGATATATTTGAAAATGATCATCCGATTCATATCGAGATCGGTATGGGGAAAGGAAAATTTATCATGGCACTTGCCAAAGCAAATCCACAGATCAATTATGTGGGCATTGAGAAATACTCCAGTGTCCTGATCCGTGCATTGGAGAAGATGGAACAGGAGGAGGAGCCTCTTGCGAATCTTTGTTTTATTCGAATGGATGCAGAAAATATTACCAAGGTATTTGCAAAGGATGAGGTAGACCGTATTTATCTGAATTTTTCTGATCCATGGCCAAAGGATCGTCATGCGAAGAGAAGACTTACCAGTAAAGAGTTTTTTGCCCGTTATGATCAGATATTAACAGGAGAAGGAAGAGTGGAATTTAAGACAGATAATCGTCCGCTTTTTGATTTTTCTGTAGAGTCTGTAAAAGAAGCAGAGTGGAATCTGGATGTTGTTACCTATGACCTGCATCATGATGAGGTTCTGGTACGGGGAAATGTTATGACAGAGTATGAAGAACGTTTTTCTGCAATGGGAAATCCGATTCATAAACTGATTGCCAGCCGAGAAAAATAAAATAAAAAAGTTTAAAAAAAGTTCTTGACTTTTTTGGTGAAGTGGAGTAGAATACTCATTGTTGTGAGGCGGAGCAGCCATGACAGAGGCCCAGATAGCTCAGT
>JAFYTM010000197.1 GCA_017558865.1 Lachnospiraceae bacterium | reverse complement strand
CCCAGGGATACGATTTGTCTTCTATATCCAAACGCAACGATATTTAAATAATTTCTAATATATATATCACACGCCATAAAAGAGTCTGTTTATGACCCTTTAGTTAAGTGCGGACTTTTTTCTACTTTATTTTTCACTCTTAAGTCTCCTCCGGAATAATCCGAAAGTTATATATTGCAAGACAGACAGCATCTTTTTCATTAATTTCTGTCTCTCTTATAAATCGCCCCAACAAGTTATCCTTTGTTTTATCCGTAAAGGTAAAAAACAGGTTTTTATTAAACTTAACCATACGATACCATCCATAAATTAAATCTATCTTTCGCTTACTGACTCTCTTAATGCGCACAGAATGCAAAAATGATGGATAACCTTCCGCAAGCTGTAAGATATTCTCTTCATACGCCAAAATCAAAGCTTTCCTTGCCTGTTTCCTATCAATAGCTCTATCTAAATATTTCAAGGCATACCAATCAACTAATTCATTTTCGCCAGTGAGGACAAGTACCACTTTGGTGCTATCAATCCCATTTACAATTTTCAAGTACTTCCAAGCCAGATTCCCCATCAATATCTCAAGCCAATCTTTAAGCACCTTTACCACAAGTCCTTTCCACTGAGTCTTGCTCCTATTCCACCTCCCGGGTGATTGATCCTGAAATCATCCAGCGTGATCCCCATACGCTTTCCAATCTCAATGGCGATTCCCTGGAGAACGATCAAATATACGGTAGTTGAATTATTCGGAACAATATCCCACTCGTCCCCCTCATTCTCTAACTTCATAATCAGGCGATTTTCTACTACTTCTGCACTCTTGCAGTTCTCATAAAAGGTTATCAGCCAAGTATTGGTTCCTCTGATTTTCAGATATTCTGCCAGAGCGACCGTCTCATAGGTATTTCCGCCTTTGGAAAGAAGAATCACAAGGTCGTTTTTTCTGACCATTCCCAGGTCACCATGAACAGCTGTATTGGTATGTAAAAACCTTGCATCAATTCCCAGTGAATTCAGTGTCCCGACAAATTTTTCACATATAGGCACATTCTTTCCAAGACCACTGGCTATGATCTTTCCTCCATTTTTTAGTACATTCGTACATTCATCGATAAGCCTGTCATATTGTTCTACTGGTATCGATTCCATTGATTTTTCAAGTACCTCAAGCACGCCTTCGTAATAAGAAATCACAGTACATCCTCCAGATAATATAATCCATTGTAAAATGCCCCGCAGACAGAGTCATAGTCCTGCCATGCATAGGTCGTCAGGGAAAGCCAGATCACCGCATGCAGCAGTCTGATCTCCTCCATGTCCGCTCCTGTCAGCGCAAAGAAATCCTCCTCCATGTCTTCCCACCCATTGGAGGCAATCTGTAAGCTTACTTCTGTCTCTCCGATATCCAGTTGGAATTCTTTCAGGTTAAACCGGTCATAGTTCCCTACTATGGAATAATAAAGCTTCGCCCAATCATAACGTACATCCCCGTACAGCTCGGTAAACCCAAAATATCCTCTCGGGTCGATCAGTACCGGTTCCCCATTTTCCCGCACCATCAGGTTCGAGAACGTGCAGTCCCCGTGGATGAAATGAAACCGATCACAGTTCCTGACCAGAGCTTCCAGTTTCTGCTCCAGTTCCCGTTTATGATAATAGACATTTCTGCACCGTTTTCCATTGACCACGATCTCTTTTTCCCTTGCAAATGGGACCAGATCCTCGATTTCTGCCAGCCGGTCCATCGTCTTTTTATAATAGGCTTCGTGGATACTGAACGTATCCGAAGGGACAGATTCCGATTCATGCAGTTTTTTCAGCGCATCCACCAACGATTCCAGGATGCGCCTTTTTACTGATGCTTCAAACTGACAGTCATAGATGTTTCTTCCTTCAATAAATTCCATCTTTAACGGAGATGTCTGGTATATTTCCGGAAGTACTGGTATCTCAAGTTCCTTTGCCTTTTCATACCATGCACATTCCCTTTTCGCCAGCTTTCTCCCTTTCTCATCCACTGCTTCTTTGACCAGAACCTTACTACCTGTTGTTTCATCCACTTCCGTTGTAATCCGGTTAAATGTCCTGCACTTTATCTGTGCTAATGCCTCATATTCCTCAAGCAGTCCGAATTCTTTCGTACCTGCCAGCCCGATCTCATCATAGTTCATGGCATTTTGCTGCATCCAGCGGACCAGTTCCCCACTTTTCGGCACATCGGCAATCTTACCTTTCTCCGTAAACAGGAACAATCCCGCCACTCCATGTTCCGCAGAACGCTCTTCTTCCAGTTTCCCCTGCTCATATTTCCATCTGCATGGGAATGTCTGTGAGATTCCTATATAATCATGCTGTGGGATATTTCCCTCTTGATATTCCTCTGGTAACTCAAAGTCTTCCGGTAATACCAGGTCAGACCACAGCAGCATGAATGGTTCTTTCTCCGGGATCCGTTCCAGCGCCTGTCTTATGCCGGAACAGGTGCCCGTGCCATCTGCTTCCACGATCTGGTACTTCACCTTTGCAAATGCTTCCAGATAGTTCCGCATCACTTCTTTTTTATAATCTGCTATAACCACAAATCTCTTATCCGGATATTTGCGGAACAGATGGAACAGCATT
>JAFYTM010000196.1 GCA_017558865.1 Lachnospiraceae bacterium | reverse complement strand
GACAGGGAGCATTTCCCACCCGCTGTCAGTCTTCTTTTCTAAGACGAAGGGGCCATTTTGCAGCATATATATTGCTTTTTCACTGCCGGGTTCGAATCCGTCAATAGCAACATATACGTGCATGTCTGTTTTAGTAACATCAGAAACAGACAAATGAATACTGTCATGCGATATCGTGGTTGCGTCCGTTACCGGGTAATCCGGATGGGCAGCAATGGTCAGGTGAATGACCCATGCACAGCCCATCATAAACACCATTGCCGTAATGATTGCAGCAATCAGCCAAACCTTGGGTATACCTTTTTGTTTCGCGTTCGTGGAATAATCTCCATGTTTCATTTTGGAATCCTCCTCGTGGATCACCATGGAGGGTTCCCTATTCTTTTCACACCGGGCAAGGCGGCTTTCTTCCACCGTGCCAATCGCATGGAGAAGATCTTCTCGTGTCATAAGTAATAACCCTCCTGCGTCAAATATGTTTTCAGCTTCAATCTTGTACGAGAGAGAATCAGATTTACATTGGTGCGCTTTATTCTATATCTGACAGCAATGGTGTCTGCGTCATCAAAGAAAAAGTACCGCTGCAGGAAAATATCCTGATCCCGCTCCGGCAGGGTATCCAGAAACTCACGAATCACTCTGGAAAGCTCCTTAGCATTGAGCTGATCATCGATCTGCTCCGTACCAGGGATGCACCCCGCCAGTTCCTCCAGTACAAGTTCCACTTCCCCGCCTCCCCGCTTGGCCGCGGATAGCTTCTGCAGCCGGTTCAGAGCGAGATTGCGGGTGATCTTCGCGAGGAACAGCTTCAGGAAGTTGGGCCACTGGGGCGGAATGGAATTCCATGCCTGCCAGTAAGTATCGCTGACAGTTTCCTCAGAATCCTCATTGCTGCAGAGTATTCGATTTGCGATGCTATAACAGTAGCCGCCGTATTTTCGGTCTGTTTCCGTAATCGCCAGTTCATCTCTGGCAAAGTACAGATTCAGAATTGCTTTATCTTCCATTATCTGTTCCTCCTGGATTTCGAAAGGGCCTTTCATAAATATAAGACAGAGAATCACGATAATAATATCACGGAATATTGAAATTACAAAAATAAAAGCGGCGCAACCTGATTTATGGCTGCGCCGTACTACATTTACCTATTCATTTGAAACTGAGATATATGTATCGCACGCCTCTTCCAGCTTTGCAAAATTGCAATACATGGGATATACTTTCCCGGTTTTTCTTTGCTCAGTATAGATCAATTCTGCTTTAGCCAGTATGCCATCCTGAATTTTTTGACAGAAGCGATATTCCTTTTCTAGCAAATCCGCATAGCGTTCATCACTGATCATAGAAAAGTCAATTCTGGTGTACAATCCTGTGTGTACAGGAATCATTTTCTTAATGTCCAGCGCAGCAAAGATCTTTAAGGCTTCAGTCTCAGAGATAGACTTATGGATATCATGTTTTCTTAATTCACATTTATTTACCTGTTCATATACAAGGTAGTGAGCGGGACCTACATTCTTCCACTTGGTATGCTTATACTTTCCTGAAGTCAGTGGAATAAAGTATGAATGCGTATCTATGAGAACAATAATACCCAAAAAAGGTTTCTGTTCATAATCCTTGTCATCACTGAACTGAACCTCGGAATCTACACCGTTAAGATAGCGCAAATAATCAATATCAACATTATATAAACCGAAGTTTTCGAATGAAATACTCATATTTCTAGATTTCCTCTTACAAAAAACAGGGGGATTTCTCCCCCTGCATCTTTAACGTCCCGCACTTGGGAT
>JAFYTM010000195.1 GCA_017558865.1 Lachnospiraceae bacterium | reverse complement strand
TTGTATGATATTACTTCATAAATATAAAATAGGCGAGCACCAGCATACCCAGAACGATCCGGTAATAACCAAAGGTTTTAAAATCATTTTTCTTGATATATCCCATCAGGAATTTGATTGCCAGGATGGATACAACGAAAGCGGTTATCATACCAGTAAGCAGAATTGCCAGTTCGTAGCCGGAAAATACGAATCCAAATTTAACCAGTTTCAAAAGGCTGGCTCCGAACATGACTGGAATTGCCAGGAAAAAGCTGAACTCGGCCGCAATATAGCGGGATGTTCCAAGAAGAACAGCTCCAAGGATTGTGGCACCGGAACGGGATGTGCCGGGAATCAGTGCAAGTACCTGAAAGACACCGATCAGAGCTGCTGTGGACCAGGTCAGTTCATCAAAAGAATTGATGCGGGGTCTGCGTTGTTTGTTGCGGTTTTCTACAATGATAAAGAAGATACCATATACAATCAGCATGATGGCAACGGTCTGATAATTGTAGAACAGTGCGTCCAGTGTATCATCCAGCGGAAGACCTATGGCAGCAGCTGGAAGCACGGCAATCAGAACTTTAAACCAGAGTGTCCAGGTATCCTTTTTAATCCAGCCTTTTTGTGGTGAACAGAAGGGCCATAATTTTTGAAAATACAGGACTACGACGGCCAGAATCGCTCCCAGTTGGATGACAACGTTAAACATTTCCAGAAATGCTTCAGTGAGATTCAGGTGAATAAATTCTTCCACAAGAATCATGTGTCCGGTACTGGAGATGGGCAGCCATTCAGTGATGCCTTCTACGATACCAAGCAATATGACTTTTAAAAATTCCAACATCTGTAAATACTCCTTATAAAAATATTCTTTTTCATTGTACCACGCAGAGGTGAAAAGTCAATGACGAGCAGTTATTTAACAATTTACTTCACAAAAGTGAAAAAATGTGCTATGATACTTCAAAAATATACCGTTTTCGGGAAAACTGTGAGGGAGAGAGTTTATGAAAAAGCAGTTTATCGACAAATTCCTGGAAATCTATGGTGAGGGCGAGGAAGCGAAAGTGTATTTCGCACCAGGAAGAGTCAATCTGATTGGGGAGCATACTGATTATAATGGAGGTCATGTATTTCCCTGTGCAATAACCGTGGGAACTTATGCAGTGGCAAGACGAAGAGAGGATTCTCTAATTCGTATGTATTCATTGAATTATGCGGAAAAAGGTATTGTTAAGGCATCTCTTGGAAATCTGGAATATCGCAGGGAGGATGATTGGGCGAATTATGTAAAAGGTATGATACAGACCTGTATTCGAAAAGGTTGTCAGATTTCTTTCGGTCTGGATATTCTGTATTATGGAGATATTCCTAAAGGACTTGGGATTGGTTCGTCCGCTTCTCTGGAGGTGGTGACGGGACTCATTTTGAAAGATCTGATGAACCTGACAGACATCAGTATGGTTGATATCGCTTTGTTCAGTCAGTTGGCAGAAAACGAATATATGGGAATGAATTGCGGTGTTATGGACCCTTTCACAATTGCGATGGGTAAAAGAGATCATGCGATTTTCCTGGATACCAGTGATCTTTCCTATATATATGCACCGCTTCGTCTTCCGCATGAGAAGATTATTATTACCAACAGTAAAAAAGCCCGTGTAGCGGTAGATGAACGTTATCAGGAAAGACGTTCGCAGTGTGAAGAAGCATTAAGAGAGCTGCAGACCGTGATATCGATTCATGATTTGGGAGAATTAACTCCGGATGTGTTTGAAGAAGTGCAGGAAATGGTCAAAAGTCCGATTCGTATTCGAAGAGTCCGCCATGCGGTAACGGAAAATCAGAGAACGATTCAGGCGGTAGAAGCTTTGGAAAAAGGGAATGTAGAGGAATTTGGACAGTTGATGAATGCTTCACATCGATCCTTGAAAGATGATTATGAAGTGTCCTGTAAGGAATTGGATATTCTGGTAGAAGAGGCATGGAAGATCGAAGGCGTTCTCGGTTCCAGACTGATGGGAGCTGGTTTTGGCGGATGCACGATCAGTATTGTAAAGGACAGTGCTGTCAATGAATTTATTGACAAAGTAGGAAATATTTATAAGGAGCGAACAGGACTTCAGGCGGAGTTCTATGTGGTGGAGATTGGCAATGGAGCTACAGTTTTGTAGCTCCATTTTCTTAAAAAATCTTAATTGTGAAAGTTTATAAAAGTTTTAGCACTCACCTCTTGACAGTGCTAACAACAAGTGTTATAGTTCGGATAGAACAAATAATCACAGATTGACAATCGCATGATTGAGAGGAGGAGCATTATGAATTTTCAGAAATTTACACAGAAGTCCATTCAGGCAGTGAATGATCTGGAGAAGGTCGCTCTGGAATATGGTAATCAGGAGATCGAGCAGGAGCATCTGCTGTACAGTCTCCTGACGCAGGAGGAGAGTCTGATTGCCAGACTGATTGCGAAGATGGAGATAGATGCTGCTTTGTTTGAAAATCAGGTGGAGCAGGCATTGAATAAGAGAGTCAAGGTGTCCGGCGGTCGTCCTTATGTGGGTCAGTATTTGAATCAAGTATTGATCAGTGCAGAGGATGAGGCAAAGAGGATGGGAGATGAATATGTCTCGGTGGAGCATTTGTTCCTGTCTTTGCTGGATAGTCCAAGTCCAACGATCAAGACACTTTTTAAGGAAAATGGAATTACAAGAGACCGTTTTCTGAAAGCTTTGTCTACGGTGCGCGGCAATCAGCGTGTGACCAGTGACAATCCGGAGGCAACTTATGATACCTTGAATAAATATGGGCATGATCTGGTGGAACGTGCCAGAGAACAGAAGCTGGATCCGGTCATCGGCCGTGATGCGGAGATCCGCAATGTGATCCGTATCCTTTCCCGTAAGACAAAGAATAATCCGGTACTGATCGGAGAGCCGGGTGTCGGCAAGACTGCAGTCGTAGAAGGGCTGGCGCAGCGAATTGTCCGGGGGGATGTGCCGGAAGGACTGAAAGATAAGAAGGTATTTTCTCTGGATATGGGTTCTCTGATCGCGGGAGCCAAATACCGCGGTGAATTTGAGGAACGCTTGAAAGCAGTTCTGGAAGAGGTCAGAAAAAGCGAAGGCAGGATCATCCTGTTTATCGATGAACTGCATCTGATCGTAGGTGCTGGGAAGACGGATGGTGCCATGGACGCAGGTAATTTGTTAAAACCGATGCTGGCAAGAGGCGAGCTGCACTGTATCGGTGCGACCACGTTGGATGAATACCGTCAGTATATTGAAAAGGATGCAGCGTTGGAGCGCCGTTTCCAGCAGGTGCTGGTGGATGAGCCGACGGTGGAGGATACCATTTCTATCCTGCGTGGTCTGAAAGACCGTTATGAAGTATTTCATGGAGTGAAGATCACAGACTCTGCACTGGTGTCTGCTGCGACTCTGTCCCATCGTTACATTTCTGAGCGTTTTCTGCCGGATAAAGCGATTGATCTGGTGGATGAAGCCTGTGCGCTGATCAAGACAGAACTGGATTCCATGCCGACAGAGTTGGATGAACTTCGCAGAAAGGTACTGCAGATGGAGATTGAAGAGGCAGCACTGAAAAAAGAAACGGATCGTCTGAGTCAGGATCGCCTGACTGCACTTCAAAAAGAACTGGCAGAGCTTCGGGATGTCTTTAATAATAAGAAAGCACAGTGGGATGATGAGAAGAATGCGGTGGAGAAACTGTCCAGAATCAGAGAAGAGATTGAGGATGTAAATAAGCAGATTCAGACTGCTCAGAGAAATTATGATCTGGAAAAGGCGGCACAGCTTCAATATGGCAGACTTCCCGAACTGCAGAAACAGCTTTCAGAGGAAGAAGAGAAAGTAAAGAAGAAAGATCTGTCCCTGGTACATGAAAGTGTGACTGATGAAGAGATCGCCCGAATCATTTCCCGCTGGACCGGTATTCCGGTGGCAAAGCTGACCGAAAGTGAGCGTAATAAGACGCTTCATCTGGATGAGGAGCTTCACAAAAGAGTGGTAGGACAGGAGGAAGCGGTACAGAAGGTGGCAGATGCAATCATCCGTTCCAAAGCGGGTATCAAAGACCCTTCCAAGCCGATTGGTTCTTTCCTGTTCCTTGGACCTACAGGCGTGGGTAAGACAGAGCTTGCAAAGACTTTGGCAGCAAGCCTGTTCGATGATGAACAGAATATGGTTCGAATCGATATGAGTGAGTATATGGAGAAATATTCCGTATCCCGTCTGATCGGGGCACCTCCTGGATATGTGGGCTATGAGGAAGGCGGTCAGTTGACTGAAGCAGTCCGCAGACGTCCATATTCTGTTGTGCTGTTTGATGAAGTGGAGAAAGCACATCCGGATGTATTCAATGTACTTCTGCAGGTACTGGACGATGGCCGCATTACAGACTCCCAGGGAAGAACGGTGGACTTTAAGAACACGATCCTGATCATGACCTCCAATATTGGTTCTTCTTATCTGCTGGAGGGGATTGATGAAAAAGGAGATATTCGGCCGGAAAGTGAAAAACAGGTTATGAATGAGCTTCGCGCGCATTTTCGACCGGAATTTCTGAACCGTTTGGATGAAATCATTTTGTTTAAACCATTGAGCAGAGACAATATCGGACATATCGTAGACCTTCTGCTGGCAGAGCTGAACCGCCGGCTGGCAGACAAAGAACTTGCATTGGAGCTTACCGATGCGGCGAAAGCGTATGTGGCAGAACATGGATATGACCCAATTTATGGAGCACGCCCATTGAAACGATATTTGCAGAAATATGTGGAAACGATGGCTGCCAGATATATTTTAGGTGGACAGGTGCAGGCAGGAAGTGTTATGATTGTGGATAAAGATTCAGATGGATTGAATATCCGTACAAAAGGAGCACTTTTATGATACCTAATGATCCGATGATGCTGTTATGCTATGTCAACACTCAGCTTCGGGATTTTTATCCAAGTCTGCAGGAGTTTTGCCGGGCGCAGGACGTGGATATGGATACCGTGACAGAGAAGCTTCGTACTGTTGATTATGAGTACGATGAAAAAATGAATAAATTTGTGTAAAAACAGTTGACACAGGACATCGTCTGTGCTAATATAACTGAGGTTATGAAATGAAAGAAGAGTATCCACTCTCACCTTGGCACAGACAGTGACCCGGGTTAATACAGAAAATAATATATACTTTTGGTATATTTTCTTTGTGTGTTAGGTGGATAGTTTTCTATCCACTTTTTTTGTGCGGAGGTGTACTACTATTAGCGAATTAATGATTAATGAGCAGATCAGGGACCGTGA
Organism: Lachnospiraceae bacterium; assembly: GCA_017558865.1. Taxonomy (GTDB): domain Bacteria; phylum Bacillota; class Clostridia; order Lachnospirales; family Lachnospiraceae; genus Hominiventricola. The sequence continues at coordinate 8,769 of JAFYTM010000195.1, read as the reverse complement.
GGTTCGTGTAATCGGCCAGGATGGAGAGCAGTTAGGCATTATGTCTTCCAGTGAGGCGATGAAATTGGCGAGGGAGGCTGAACTGGATTTAGTAAAGATTGCTCCTACTGCAAAGCCGCCAGTATGTAAGATTATCGATTATGGAAAATATCGTTACGAGATGGCGCGTAAAGAAAAAGAAGCAAAGAAGAAGCAGAAAACCATCGAAATCAAAGAAGTTCGTCTGTCTCCGAACATTGACGAGAACGATCTGAACACGAAGGTCAATGCAGCCAGAAAGTTCATTCAGAAAGGTGACAAAGTGAAGGTAACGCTTCGTTTCCGTGGACGTGAGATGGCGCATGTACAGAGCAGTAAACAGATTCTGGATGTGTTTGCAGAGAAGATGGCAGATATCGCGGTTGTTGATAAGGCACCGAAGATGGAAGGCCGCAGCATGACCATGTTTTTAACTGAAAAACGTTAAAATATACATTAGAATTTATTCATAGGAGGAATCACATATGCCAAAGGTAAAGACCAGCAAAGCAGCTGCAAAACGTTTTAAAAAGACCGGAACCGGACAGTTAAAGAGAATGAAAGCTTACAAGAGCCATATCTTAACTAAAAAATCTCAGAAGAGAAAGAGAAATCTTAGAAAAGCGACTCTCGTTGATGCAACCAACGTAAAGAGCATGAAGAAGATTTTACCGTATTTATAAGATTCGAGAAAGTTAAGGAGGAAGAAAGATGGCTAGAATTAAAGGCGGCTTAAACGCAAAAAAGAAACACAATAGAGTATTAAAACTTGCAAAAGGCTACAGAGGAGCAAGAAGCAAACAGTACAGAATCGCTAAACAGTCTGTTATGAGAGCTCTGACCAGCGCTTATGCAGGACGTAAAGAGAGAAAACGTCAGTTCAGACAGCTGTGGATCGCTCGTATCAACGCAGCAGCTCGTATGAATGGATTATCTTACAGCAAATTTATGTATGGATTAAAGACTGCAGGCGTAGAGATGAACAGAAAAATCCTCGCTGATATGGCAGTAAATGATGCAGCAGCTTTTACTGCACTGGCAGAAGTTGCTAAAAAAGCACTGGATAAATAAGATTCAGTATACAAAAGCCCTTGGGACAATGTTTCCGAGGGCTTCGTTTATAGAAAGAAAGGAACGGAATATGACAAAGATTGAAATTATTTCCGGATTTCTCGGAGCAGGTAAGACCACATTGATTAAAAAAATGCTGCAGGAAGCATTTGCAGGAGAAAAAATTGTTCTGATTGAAAATGAGTTTGGAGAGATCGGTATTGACGGCGGTTTCTTAAAGGAAGCCGGAATTCAGATCACAGAGATGAATTCTGGATGTATCTGCTGTTCCCTGGTTGGTGATTTTGGAACAGCATTAAAAGAAGTGATAGAGACGTATGCACCTGATCGTATCCTGATCGAGCCGTCTGGTGTAGGTAAGCTCTCTGATGTAACGAAAGCGGTTCAGGGAGTGGCTGAGCATCAGCCGGTAGAACTGAACAGTTCTGTAACGGTTGTCGATGGACAGAAATGCAGAATGTATATGAAGAATTTTGGTGAATTTTTTAACAATCAGGTAGAATATGCGGGAACGATTGTAATCAGCCGTACGCAGAAGATGACAGACGAGAAGCTGGATGCCTGTGTGAAAATGTTAAGAGAAAAGAATCCAACAGCGACCATTATTACCACTCCGTGGGACGAGCTGAAAGGAGAGCAGATACTGGCAGCTATGCAGCATCAGGATTTACTGATGCGCACACAGCATGTGCATCTTGAAGAGCATCATCACCATGATCATGGTGAGGGCTGTACCTGCGGATGTCATGATCACGAGCATCATCACCATCATGCAGACGAAGTATTTAACAGCTGGGGCAGAGAGACTGTCCGTAAATACACAGAGGAAGAATTGAATACAATTCTGACAGCACTTTCTACAGACGATGATTGCGGTATCATTCTTCGTGCCAAGGGTATCGTTCCTTGTCAGGATGGAGGCTGGCTGCATTTCGATATGGTGCCGGAAGAATTTGAGATTCGTCATGGAGAAGCAGATTACACAGGACGTCTTTGTGTGATCGGTGCACATCTGGACGAAGAGGAACTTTCCAGACTGTTTGCTCTTGTATAAATTGAGGTGATGAAGATGAAAATACCTGTATTTGTCATTCATGGATTTCTGGAGGGTGGTAAGACGCAGTTCGCACTGGAGACACTGGCAGATGAGTATTTTTCAGATGGAGAGCGTAATCTGGTGATTGCCTGTGAAGAGGGAATCGAAGAATATGATGATGATACGCTGAAACGTGCGAATGCAACTCTGGTCATGCTGGAGGACAAAAGTGAGCTGAATGAGAAATTCCTGACGGAATGCCAGAAAAAATACAAACCTACTCAGATTGTATTGGAGTATAACTGTATGTGGGGGATGGATTATCTGCGTGACATGTATATGCCCAAAGGCTGGTTTGTAGCACAGGTAATCACGGTTGTAGATGCGACGACATTTGATGTGTATCTGAAAAATATGAAATCTCTGTTTATGGAGATGGCAAAAGATGCGGATCTGATTATTTTTAACCGCTGTACAGAAGATACTCCGGCGGCAATGTATAAGAGGAATATGAGAGCAGTGAATCCGAAAGCTCAGGTTGTCTTTGAAAAAGAGGATGGAAGTCAGCTGGAGTTTGAAGAAGAGATGCCGTTTGATATTAACGCTGATGTGATCGAGATTGCGGATGTGGATTATGGTATCTGGTATATCGATGCAATGGATCATCCGGAAAAGTATAAAGATAAAACATTGAAATTCAAAGCAATGGTATATATTGATAAACGTCTTCCGAAAGGATATTTTGTTCCGGGACGTATGGCGATGACCTGTTGTGAGGATGATACGGCGTTTATTGGATTTTTGTGTGAATCATCTTATACAGACCGCTTAAAATCCAAACAGTGGATTGAAATTACGGTAAAAGCTTCTGTAGAAAAGCGTGAAGAGTATAATGATGAAGAGGGCGTTGTACTTCGGGCGCTTCATATAAAGAATGCAGAAAAACCAGAAGAAGAACTGGTATACTTTTAAAAGAAAAATGTGTGGTGCCGTCTGGTTCCACACATTTTTAATCTTTGTCATTATTTGTTCGCAAACAAAACCTTTAACAAATTGATGGCAAGAGTTTTTTCTTCAGGTGTCCGGTCGTGCATCAGCTGAACCAACAGATTCAGGCTGGTGTCATCGGTGGCGATAACATAATCAGCAAGCAGGAAGTCAACAGTAACTCCTAAACGATTTACAACTTTTACCAGCTTGTCCAGAGTCAGGCTTCTTTCGCCTCTTTCGATCTGACCTATGTAAGCGGTAGATACCCCAACTTCTTCTGCCAGCTTTTCCTGAGTCAGATTTAATCTCAGACGTTCCTCACGAATTCTTTTTCCTAATGCATGATAATCCATCTTTTTACCTTCCTTTCAACAACTGGATATCTGAATAAATGATACTTTGAAATGTACTCCGAATAGAATCTACGGAGAGCATTTTTTTAAATACATTTTAAAAATATTTGACATTTTCGTCAAGTTGGTGTATGATAACATCCGTGATGCGGAAGTGTCGGAATTGGCAGACGAGCTAGATTCAGGTTCTAGTGGGCATTTCGCCCGTGAGGGTTCAAGTCCCTTCTTCCGCATGAAAATTTCTGTGAGAGCAGAAGTTTTCGAATATCAGGATGTTTGTCGAAAATAATTCAAAAAATGTAAAAAAATTTGAAAAAAAGTATTGACGAACTGATAACCTGGTGTTATAATAATTATCGTTGAGTCGTTGAAAAACACTAAACGGTTCGCGGAAGTGTCGGAATTGGCAGACGAGCAAGACTAAGGATCTTGTGGCCGTTAGGTCGTGTGGGTTCAAGTCCCATCTTCCGCATCAGAGTAGTATGAACTCTGAATAAAAAAATCATATGGTTCGCGGAAATGTCGGAATTGGCAGACGAGCTAGATTCAGGTTCTAGTGGGCATTTCGCCCGTGAGGGTTCAAGTCCCTTTTTCCGCATCAAAGCCTCAGAGTTTTCTCTGAGGTTTTTTTGTGCCGTTCTTGCAGTTGAATATGCAAATGATTATAATATTTTTAAGAATACAGGATATGGGGGATCGATATATGGCAAAATATATCATGGCACTGGATGCGGGGACAACCAGTAATCGATGCATTTTGTTTGATGAAAAAGGAAACATATGCAGTATGGCACAGAAGGAGTTTACGCAGTTTTTTCCAAAGCCAGGATGGGTAGAACATGATGCGAATGAGATCTGGTCTACACAGCTTGGGGTAGCAGTGGAAGCGATGTCGAAGATCGGTGTGACTGCTTCTGATATTGCAGCGATTGGCATTACCAATCAACGGGAGACAACCATCGTATGGGATAAAAGAACGGGAGAGCCGGTCTGTCATGCAATTGTATGGCAGTGCCGCAGAACTTCGGAATATTGTGATGCTTTGAAAGAAAAAGGGCTTGTGGATGCTTTCAGGCAGAAGACAGGACTTGTTATCGATGCATATTTTTCAGGAACGAAGCTGAAATGGATACTGGATCATGTCGAAGGTGCCAGAGAGAGAGCAGTGCGTGGAGAACTTCTGTTTGGAACGGTGGAGACCTGGCTGATCTGGAAACTGACAAAGGGAAAAGTGCATGTAACGGATTATTCCAATGCATCCCGGACGCTTCTGTTTAATATTCAAACGCTGCAGTGGGATGATGAGATACTGGAAGAATTGAATATTCCAAAGTGTATGCTGCCGGAAGTGAAACCGTCCAGCTGTATTTATGGTGAAACAGATACATCCTGGTTTGGAGGAACGATTCCGATTGGCGGAGCTGCAGGTGATCAGCAGGCAGCCCTGTTTGGGCAAACCTGTTTTCAGCCGGGAGAGGCGAAGAATACATATGGAACCGGCTGTTTTATGCTTATGAATACGGGTGAGAAGCCGGTGTTTTCCAGGAACGGTCTGGTAACAACGATTGCGTGGGGAGTAGACAATAAAGTAGAATATGCTTTGGAAGGATCGATCTTTGTGGCTGGAGCTGCGATTCAGTGGCTTCGGGATGAAATGCGGCTGATTGATTCTGCAGAGGATTCTGAATACATGGCACAGAAGGTGAAGGATACAAACGGCTGTTATGTAGTGCCGGCGTTTACTGGACTTGGAGCACCTCATTGGGATCAGTATGCAAGGGGAACGATTGTGGGCATTACGAGAGGTGTGAATAAATATCATGTGATTCGTGCTACATTGGAATCGCTGGCATATCAGACTCATGATGTACTGCAGGCAATGAAAGCAGACTCGGGTATTGAATTGTCAGCTTTGAAAGTGGACGGCGGTGCAAGTGCCAATAACTTCCTCATGCAGATACAGGCAGATATGATTGGTGCCCCGGTAAAACGTCCGTGCTGTGTGGAAACGACGGCACTTGGAGCTGCTTATCTGGCGGGACTGGCGGTTGGCTACTGGGCAGATAAAGAGGATGTGTGCAAGAACTGGGCGATTGACCAGACGTTTGAACCAGTTATTGGGGAAGAAGAGCGTCAGAAAAAGATATCCGGATGGAATCGGGCGGTCAAATACTCATATGGATGGGAAAAAGAATCATAAGGCAGAAAAAAGGGGATGTGCATCGCACATCCCTGTTTGGTGTATGTAGGTTATTCGATATAGCCTTTCTGTTTCAGATACAGCTTGATATGTTCTGCAGCATCTTCAATGGTCATCGTACCGGTGTTCAGGCACAAATCATAGTTGGAAGCATTGTTCCAGTCCTGTCCGGTATAGTAGCTGTGATATTTTTCACGCTGCTTGTCGGTCTCTTTGATACGCTCGATGGCTGCATCGCGTTCCAGAGAGAATACACGCATCATACGATGGATTCTGCTTTCCATATCTCCGCATACAAAGATACGAATAACGTCTTCGTGATCTTTTAAAACGTAGTCTGCACAGCGACCAATGATCATGCAGGTCTCGTTTTCTGCCAGTTCCTGAATCAGTTCGGACTGGAAACGGAACAGATTATCCGGTGATACGATATCTTTACCAAGAGATGGCTTCTGATTCTTCGGTACCAGATCTTTGATCAGTTTGTATAACAGGTTGTTGCCTGGGCGCTCGTTGTTTACATGGAAGAATTCCTCCAGAACGCCGCTTTTATCAGAGACCATACGGAAAATGTCCTTGTTGTAGTACGGGATATCCAGGTCTTTTGATAAAATCTCCGCAATGTTGGTCGCGCCTGCGCCACACTCACGTCCAAATGTAATCGTAAATTTCTTTGACATAACACCACTCCTTTGTGGGAAAATCCTGATTTTTATTTATTGTATCATAAAATATGGATAGATTCAACGAATGATATCCTGACTTTAGAAATAGTTTAGAATTTTTAGAAAAAATTATTAGCACTCGATTATATTGAGTGCTAAAAATATCTTGACTTTTGAAATGCAGAGGATTATAGTACTATTAAATGATTTTTTAAGGATTTATAGATAGAAAGGCAGTGTTAAATATGAGCGAGAGACATGGTAATCTTTCCATTAACAGTGAAAATATTTTTCCAATTATTAAAAAGTGGTTGTATTCTGACCACGACATCTTTTATCGTGAGTTGATCTCTAATGGATGTGATGCGATCACAAAGCTGAAAAAGCTGGATATGATGGGAGAATACACCCTTCCTGAGAAATTCAAACCACAGGTTCAGGTTCTTGTGAACCCGGATGAGAAGACTCTGAAATTTATTGACAATGGTCTTGGTATGACTGCGGATGAAGTAGAGGAATATATTAACCAGATTGCTTTTTCCGGTGCGACCGATTTCCTTGCACAGTATAAGGACAAGACCAATGAAGATCAGATCATTGGACATTTTGGTCTGGGCTTTTATTCTGCATTCATGGTAGCAGATGAGGTGCACATTGATACGCTTTCTTACAGAGAAGGCGCAGAACCGGTACATTGGGAATGCGATGGCGGTACCGAGTTCTCCATGAAGACCGGAGAGAGAACGACAGTAGGTACAGAGATCACGCTGTTCCTGAATGAAGAATGTCTGGAGTTTGCCAATGAATATCGTGCACGTGAAGTCATCAGCAAATACTGTTCTTTTATGCCGGTGGAGATCTTCCTTGCAAAAGAAAATGCAGAGCAGGAGTATGAGACGATCGATGAGAGCGAGCTGACTGAAGATGACGTAGTGGTAGAGCGCATCCATGAGGAAGCAAAGACTGAAGAGATCGAGAACGAAGATGGAACAAAAGAAGTAAAAGAGATATCTCCTGCAAAAGATAAAGTAAAGATCAATAAACGTCCGGTATCTTTAAGTGATATCCATCCGCTCTGGACTAAGCATCCGAATGAGTGCAGCGAAGACGAGTATAAAGATTTCTATCGTAAAGTATTTATGGATTATAAGGAGCCTTTGTTCTGGATTCATCTGAATATGGATTATCCATTCAATCTGAAAGGTATCCTGTACTTCCCGAAGATCAATATGGAGTATGAGTCCATTGAGGGAACGATTAAGCTGTACAATAATCAGGTATTTATCGCAGATAACATCAAAGAAGTGATTCCGGAATTCCTGCTGCTGTTAAAAGGTGTGATCGATTGTCCGGATCTGCCTCTGAATGTATCCAGAAGTGCGCTGCAGAACGATGGTTTTGTAAAGAAGATATCTGATTATATCACTAAGAAGGTAGCAGACAAGTTAAGCGGTATGTGCAAAACAGATCGTGAGAACTACGAGAAATACTGGGATGATATCAATCCATTCATCAAATTTGGATGCATCAAAGATGAGAAATTCTGCGAGCGTATGATGGATTATGTATTGTTCAAAGATCTGGATGATAAATATACCACGACCAAAGAGTATCTTGCACCGGCAGAAGAGGCAAAGGATGCGGAGCAGACTGTAGAGGATGCAGATGGAAATACCGTAGCTGGTGATGAGGAGAAAGAAGCTCCGAAGACGACGGTATATTATGTAACAGATGAAGTTCAGCAGAGCCAGTATATCAACCTGTTCCGTGAACAGGGTATGAATGCTGTCATCTTAAAACACAATATTGACAGCCCGTTCATCACTCATCTGGAAGCAAAGAATGAGCATGTAAAATTCCAGCGTATTGATGCGGATGTGACAGATTCCATGAAGGAAGAGGTATCTGAGGAAGAATTAAAGGCTGAGCTGGATGCTCTGACTGCATTGTTCCGTAAAGCATTGAACAATGACAAGCTCGAAGTAAAGGTTGAGAAGCTGAAAAACGAAAATGTATCTTCTATGATTACTCTGTCTGAGGAAAGCCGCAGAATGCAGGATATGATGAAGATGTACAATATGTACGGTATGGATCCGTCCATGTTCGGCTCCACCACAACACTTGTTCTGAATGCGAACAATGCACTGGTAAAATACCTGTTTGAGAATCCGGAAGGAACTCATACCAATATGCTCTGTGAGCAGTTATATGATCTGGCGATGATCAGTCATCAGCCGCTGAACCCAGAGGCGATGACCAGATTCATCAGCAGAAGCAATGAGATCATGCTGCTGCTTACAAAATAAAGGGAATTCCCTGTTGACGAAAATATTTCTGGACCATGTCATCCCATGCATGGTCCAGTTTTTTGTCCATGGTAAAGATGGAAAGGGAGATTCCGGTGGTACAGAGAAGATGTTTGCCGTCGTAGCGGAT
>JAFYTM010000194.1 GCA_017558865.1 Lachnospiraceae bacterium | reverse complement strand
GCAATGCTGTTCTCACCGATGTACTGTGCAGAAGCTGCACCCTGGTTCGGGTCAGAGAAACATACACGGAATGCATTTGGCTGTGCGATACACTCTACAGCAGATCCGGATGGAGTCAGCTGGAACATGTTATCTTCAGCAGTCTTAGCTGCAACAGCGGTACATGGGGTAGAGGTTACAGTACCCATCAACATATGCATACCCCAGTCTTTCAGGGTGTTGTATGCGTTTACTGCTTTCTCAGCATCATGCTCATCATCCTCAAACTGGAATGCAATCTGCATACCGTTGATTCCGCCTGCTGCATTGATCTCATCAACTGCAAGCTGAGCTGCATTCTTAACTGCAAGACCATAAATAGCTGCTCCACCAGTGATCGGTCCAATACCGCCGATCTTCAGCGCGCCTTCTGCGGTCTCTTTGGAAGCTTCTGTAGTGGTCTCTCCAGCTGCTGGTTTCTCAGCTGCTGCCGGCTCTTCTTTGCTTCCGCAGGCAACAGTGGAAAAAGCAAGTACAGCTGCAAGAGCAAGACTCAGTAACTTTTTCATAATTGTTTCCTCCTCTTATAATAGATGAAATAATAAAATATCCGATACAGTTATACTGCATCGGATATCATCATACCTATGGATTTTCCATTTGTCAATTCATTTTTTGTGATTTTATGATTTTTTAAAATTTCCAAATACAATTCCCTGAATTTACCAATACCGCCGTATTGCCAGAATATCCCGGTAATACATGTTGCTTACTTTAATGCCTGTGCTTGGCGAACTGGCATGAACGATCTGGTTATTTCCTATGTAGATACCTACATGACCGGAATAACAGACCACATCTCCCGGCAGTTTATTGGCATCACTTACTGCATGACCACCGCTGCGAAGAGAAGTCGACTGTCTCGGTGTCGAGATACCAAAGTTTTTATGTATCAGATGTACAAAGCCGGAGCAGTCTGTACCATTGGTCAGGCTGTTGCCGCCCAATACATATCGGTTACCCACGAACTGCAGACCATACGATGCGATCGATCCACCAAGTCCTGTTCCGCCAGATACAGTAGCTTTGTTTCCTGAAGATCCTTTTCCAGAAGCTGCCGCTTTAGCTGCTGCTTCTCTAGCTGCCCGGGCGGCTTCTTCCTGAAGCTTCTTAATCTGTGCGTTCTGCTCCTTGATCTTCTTCTGATATTCATTCGCTTTAGCTTTTGCAGAACTCAGCTGACTGTTAAAGTCACTGACCTGACTTTCTTTTCTGGAAATCAGGGACTGCAGATTGGATTTTTCCTCTTCCATCTGTTCCTCAATCGCAAGAAGCTCCTGCATCTCCTCTTCCAGCTGAATCTGAAGCTCTACAACCGCTGCCTTCGCCGCTTTATATTCATCCAGAAGTCTGCGGTCATATTCCTGGAGTTCTTCTGCATAATCTACTTTATTCATCAGTTCCGCAATACTGTCGGATGTCAGAAGCATCGTCAAAAAATCATCATTCCCTGATTCATACAAATACTGAATCCGAAGCTTCATGGACTCATACTGCCGGTCTTCTGTTGCCTGTGCCTCTTCAAATGCTTCCTGCGCCTCTTCAATCTCTATCTCTTTATTCTCCAGATCACTCTCCAGCATCTCAATATTCAGCAAAACCTCTACCAGTTCATCATTCAGACTGTTTAATTCACTGGTAATCGCATTTCTTTGCTTCTCCAGATTACTGATCTTGGACTGGATCGCTTTTAATTCTTTTTCATTCTGAGACTTCTGGTTCTGTATCGTTGTCACATTCGTTGCAGAAACAGATATCCCCATCATCAATACGAATGCCGCCAGAAGTCCGCACCATATTCTTTTTAATCTCATCGGTACATCCTCCTGTTACAGAATAGCACAGGCAGGTCTCATTTTCAACCGATTATTCGTACCGAAGGGCCTCGATCGGATTCAGCTTAGCCGCTTTATTCGCAGGATAATATCCAAAAAACACACCAATAAAGGCAGAAAAACTAACCGATAAAAGAATACCATCTACAGAAGGGCTGACCGCATATCCCATGGCATTGGTAGCGATTGCCGCAATTCCAACACCCAACAGGATACCAAGTACCCCTCCAATGACACAAAGTACAATCGCCTCTGTGATAAACTGCAGCCGAATGGAACTGTTTGGTGCACCAAGTGCCTTTCTGGTACCAATCTCTCTGGTACGTTCTGTAATAGAGACGAGCATAATGTTCATGACACCGATACCTCCTACCAGAAGAGAGATCGCTGCAATGGCTGCAATTGCAAGAGACACGCTGGACAGCATCTCTGTCATACTTTCGATCACCGACTCCAGACTCATCGTGCGGATCTCAAAGCTTTCATTCTTACTATAATAACGGCTGTTCATATACGTTTCCAACGTTGTACAGAAACTGACAGTATCCGTTTCAGGTGATGTAAGAACCGTAAGCTGACTGTATCCTTTACGATTGTGTGTCTGTTCCCGCGCAGTCCGAAGCGGCAGATATAACATGGTCTGTGTTTCTTCAGAAGAAGAGGTGGAAAATCCCATCTCTGACTCTTCATACTCGTATACTCCTACAATCGTATATGTATAATAACGTTCATGAAACAACACATCGATCGTCTGCCCGATCACATCCACATTCGCAGTTCCAAACACATTTTTTACCATATGCTCCGATACCAGTGCCACCCTGCGTGCTTCGCTCTGGTCACGTTCTGTCAGAGTGCGTCCTGCAAGCAAAGTCAGATCTGCACTTTCCAGATTCTCCGCATTCACACCAACAGCACTGATACTTGCAGTGGCAGATCCTTTCTGGATTGTGCCGCTTCCAATACTTTCCTGGAGTGAAAATCCAGTGATCTGTTCCGGATATCGCTCCAGAAGATCTGTCAGCATCTCTTCATTGATATAATCTTCCTCACTCAACTGTGCCATCCGTGGTCCTCTGGAAAACGTCATACCGCTTGCGGTTGTTTCCGTAGTCGTACTTTTCTGCGATACTCCCATCGTGATATTGTTTACACCCATAGAAGACATGGAATCCTCCACCGATTTGCTGATTGAATCACCAAGGGTCATGATCGCAATCACTGATGCAATACCAATAATGATTCCAAGCATCGTAAGCAGAGAACGCATTTTGTTGGCACGAAGTCCATTCAATGCCAGTAAAATATTTTCACCAATCAGCATCCTCTTCCTCTCCTCTCGCCTATGATTTCGCCATCCTTCAAGGTCAGGATTCGTCCGGTCTCTTCTGCCAGCTCTTGCGAATGCGTGATCAGAACGATCGTTTTTCCCTGTTCTTCATTCAGACGGTGAAAAATATCCATGATCTTCCGTCCTGTTTTGGAGTCCAGTGCACCGGTCGGTTCATCTGCCAGAATGATCGCCGGATCATTTGCCATAGCACGGGCAATCGCCACACGCTGCTTCTGTCCGCCTGACAATTCATCCGGATTATGGCTCATGCGATCTTTCATCTCCACCATACACAGCAACTCCTGTGCCCGTTCCAGTCTGTCTTTTTTCCTCATTCCTGCATACAACATCGGAAGCTCCACATTTTTAAGTGCACTGGTACGGCTGATCAGATTGTATGTCTGAAATACAAAACCTATTTTCTGATTCCGAATCATAGACAGTTCTTTATCTCTGGCATGTACCACATCCACACCATCCAGATGATATTCTCCTTCTGTCGGGCGATCCAGCGCACCGATAATATTCATCATCGTCGTTTTGCCGGAACCGGAAGAACCAACGATGGAGACGAACTCGCCTCTCTCTACCTGCAGGTCGATCCCATGAAGGATCTCCAGTTCATTGGGCATTCCAATATAAAACCGTTTAACGATGCCCTTCAAATCAATCATTGTCTGTTTTTCTTCCATGGAGCACCTCCTAGAAGCCGCCTGGATTACCTTTTGGAGGTCCCATCAGCATTTCAAAATCCTCGCTCAGGTCACGTTCCCGATTCATGGTCATCGGAGTTGTATAATATACGACACTGTTTTCATCCAGACCTTCTCCGGACACCTCTACATAATACTCTCCCTGCATGCCGACCTGCACTTCTACTGCAATCTTTTCTCCATCCCGGTCTACATATACCACCGACTTTCCATCTGCATCAGTCTCAATACAGTCATACGGAACCGTCAGTACATCATACACGGCATCCAGTACAATACTCGCCTTGGCAGTCATACCGATACGAAGCTTTTCATTCGCATCTTTTAATGCAATCTCCAGAGCATACGAAGATGCCCCCATCGAAGATGTGGAAGCTACAGGAGAAACAAAAGATACCGTTGCAGGAAGCTCCTCCTCACTGATCGCCTCTACGATCACTGCTGCATCCATATGTTTGGAAATACTGCTGATATCATACTCGTCCACACTGGCTGATACCACAAAAAATTCTTTGTCGGCAATGCTGAACAGATTCTTGCCTTCTCCCATATAGGTATCTCCTACTGCCACATTCACCGCAGTGATCACACCGGAGATTGGTGCTGTCACCATACAGCTGTCAATCTGCTTCTGATAATTCTCGATCACTTCCTGATTACTGTCATTGGAGTATTTCTGCTGCATCTGAGCCTTTTCCAACTGATCTGCAGCATTGTTGATATTTTTATCATTGTTCTTTTTGGCATCTTCCAATTGCTCTACTGCATTCTCATAAGCTTCCTGAGCCTTTTCTTCTGCTTCTGCAGCCGACACATACGCCTGATGACGGGAGGTATATTCCTTCTGTGCTGCTGTCCATGCAGCTTCCTTCTCTGGTGTTGGATCTGCCTCATACGCAGCCCTCGCCTCTCCAAGCCGCTCTTCCTGACGCAGCAGCTTATCTGCCGCGCTTTCTACCTCCTGTGCCGCCTCTATCAAAGCTTCTTTGGCATCTGCCTCATTCTTGACTGCCTTTTGATAGGTATCCGTTCCATCCTCCACAGCTTCAGTATAGCTTTCTGTTGCTGTTTCAATGGATTTGCCTTCTGTATATTCACTCAGTATCTGTTTATTTTTTGCTTCGGTGAGGCTTAGTTCCAGTTCCGTTGTATCCAGGACCACGATCACATCACCCGCATTTACATAATCCCCAACCTCATAGTTCACTTCCAGTACTTCTACATTTTTTGCACTCGCAGATACATCCCACGCATCCGCACTTGCAATTGTTCCAGTGACACTGATGGAATCGATCAGGTTCTGTCTGGTCACACGCACCGTCTCGATCTGTCCCATATTTTCCATCATTGCCTTCATTGCCTTTTGTCTGCTGAATGCAACAAATCCTGCCGCTCCGATCAGTACCAAAACCACGATTCCTCCAATCAGAATCATCTTTTTCTTCCTGTTCACAATGTTCCTCCTTCATATCCGTCTAAACTTCTTTTTATTTTACCATTTTAAAGGAAAAATGTGTGAAAACATTGATAAAAATGTGTTCTTTCTGTGAACACATATCTGAATCAAAATATCATCTGTTCACATATTGTTTTTCATTCAGATGTTCGATATAATAAGGGCAATATATGCAGAAAGCAGGTGTTCTCATGGAACAGATCATTCACATGCCCGCAGAAGAAGAGATCTACTATCTCTCAGAATTTTATAAAGTATTTGGTGATTCCACCCGTATCAAGATCTTATATGTATTGCTGAATCAGGAATTATGTGTGAATGACATCGCGCAGGAGCTTTCCATGACCCCCAGTTCTATCTCTCATCAGCTCCGGATTCTTAAGCAGCATCGACTGGTCAAGTTTCGCAGAGACGGAAAGACCATCTATTATTCCCTGGCAGACCATCATGTAGAGAACATATTAAGCCAGGGGTTAGAACATATCGAAGAATAACAAAGAGGCAGATTCTGGTTTTTCAACCGGAAAATGCCTCTCATTTTATTCGTATGTTACTTTTGTTGTATCCTGTGCCACGATCAGAACCTCTGTCACATCCTGTTCCGAAAGCCACTCTCCGATATCCATTCGGAAATACCGCGGATCAATGACCGTGATCTTCCCATAATGCGCTGTCAAAAACGGAACCAGATTGTTGGCAAATGAATCCTTCAGGACTGCCAGATGACCACCTGTCTGCTCTGTTGTGATCTGTACCAGTCCATGATTGCCGTCCAAAAAATACCGATAGGCATCCTCTCCATCCAGATGCTGCGGCTGGTACAAGCCACTCACAGTCGAAGTTCCAAGGTCATAGACGGCACTGCAGCTGATGCCAGGATCATAAAATTCCATCTGATCCTCCCCAGCAGTATAATGGATCTTTCCGTAATGAGTTCCCAGAAAATCTTCTCTGAGCACAACTCTGTCCATAAGTTCCAACTCCAATGGTTTCATTCCCCGCTGACGTGCCCATGCTTCGTATGCATAATATGCCCCCAGCATCGTCCAGTGATGATCCGTCTTGAAATAGATATACTCGTTTTTATGCGCTTCAAGATTTTTCAGAACATCATCCTCTGCTGAGAAAAAACGAATCCCTTGCGGCAGATACTCCTGCAGAACTGTCCCTGCATGCGGTGCATGGATACGGCTTACAGCTTCCTTACCGAAGCGTTCCTGCATCTGTTGTTCCAGTTTGTCCCAATCCGCAGTCTGAGTACTCTCTGCAAACAGATAACCCTCTTTTCCCAGATAGATTCCCTGAATCTCTTTTTTCCCAAGTAAAATCTCACAGCGTGTTTTCACACTGACCCACCGATCTCTGCCCGGAAACTGATCCGTCAGCCATTCTTCATAGGAAGTGCCATAAGTCCCTTCCATCAGAGAGGATACCGTAAACTCTGGTCTCTGTGCCAGCATCCTCTTTTCCCAGTCAGAATAGATTCGGTCCTTACACAACACATCAGCCAGCCAGAAGCCGCACAGAACTACAAAAAATACTCCACAAAATATTGCTTTTTTTTGATTCTCTCTCTTCATACCTAAAACCTGAAATATAAAAATGGATTATAGGACGCATCCACCAGATACGCCATCGACAGGAAAAAGACTGCTGCCCATACCATCGGATACTTTGCCAGACGTCTGCCGCATCCCACTGCACCCAGAATACCTGCCAGCAGTAAAATACCGTAATTTGACAAAAGCCATCCGGTCATACCGCTGAACACACGGCCTGTCAATCCGAACATCATCCCGATCCAGTACAGTCCTTCCTGCAGACTGTTCCGTGCAAAGATCGTCATACCGATCAATACAGTCACCGTCGCGTAGATATGTCCTGCAATTCCCGGAAGCTTCTCCAGCCACTTTAACAGAATACATTTTTCCAGAATCAGCAGAACACCAAAATACAGGCCCCACAGAAGAAACTGCGATCCTTTTCCATGCCAGATTCCGGTAAGTGCCCATACAATCAGGATATTTCTTATTTGTATCGCCAGACCTCTTCGATTGCCGCCCAAAGGAATATACACATATTCACGAAACCATTGTCCCAGTGATATATGCCATCTGCGCCAAAATTCTGTAATACTGCGGGAACGATATGGATAATCAAAGTTTTCCCTCAAATGAAATCCCATGACCTGCGCCATACCTATCGCCATATCCGAATATCCGGAAAAATCAAAATACAGCTGCAGCGCATAGGCAATGCTTCCCATCCACGCTGCAATGACACTCATCTGTCCTGCAGGCATCGCCTGCGCCTGTTCCCATAAAAGACCGATCTGATTTGCCAGCAGTACTTTTTTTCCGAGACCAATGCAGAATCTTCCAATACCGGCATAAGCATCATCCCAGCTCAGCTCTCGATGATTCAGTTCGACAGCCACATCCTTATATTTTACAATCGGACCTGCAATAAGCTGAGGGAACATGGACACATAGGCACCAAATGCAATGATGTCTTTCTGAACCGGAGCTTCTCCCCGATAAACATCAATCGTATAGGACATGGTCTGGAAGGTATAAAATGAGATACCGATTGGAAGCGGTAAAAATCCCGTATATTTAAACACGCCCAACAAAGACAAATTGACAAGGACAGACTCTATGAGTACTGCCCTTGCCAATCCACGATTGCCCTTATCTCTGGCATATTCCAGAATCCGCCCATTTCCATAGTCCAGAACCGTGGAAAAAAGCATCAATCCTATATAGACCGGCTCACCCCACGCATAAAAGATCAGACTGCCCACAAACAATACCAGATTGCGGTACCGATTTGGAGTCAACAGATAGATCAATGTAAATGCCGGAAGAAACCGGCAGATAAATATCAGACTGGAAAATACCATAGCTTATTTTTTTAATTCTCCTTCAATCACCGCAAGTGCCTGTCCATTCATCTCCTGACATGCCTTGATCATCACTTCTTCGTCATCCATCTCTCCGCCCATATCAGCTCCAAGCTGAACAAAGCATACATAGTTGCCGAATGTCTCAACCTGAGATGCCTGAATCTTCGGTATATTTACCGGATACTGGAAGGTATCCTGAACCATCGCTTCTCTGTAAGTATTCAGTGCATTCTGAACATCTTCCACATTTGCCTCATTTGCCTTTACAATGATCAGAGTATCCACATTCGCAGAGATCATCGGCATCTGTGCATATGCCTCTTCGTACATATCTGCGGATACACCATAGATATCATTCAGATATTCTGCTGGAATCTCCATATTTGCCCAGTAATTTTCTCCAAGATCTGCTGCAACTGCTTCTGCCACCGCCTGTGGTGATACGTCATTGCGATATTCCGCTGCACCGCTCTGTGCTCCGCTTTCTTTCTTTCCGCATCCCATCAGCAGGGATAATGCCATAACAAGTATGATTCCTTTTCTCTTCATATTTTCACCTCTTCTTTTAATATATCAGTTTTTCATTCATTTATTCCTGATATTGTCCAACTCTCGCTGATGTGTTCGTTCTAAAAGTTCAATATCCGCAGAAAATGCTTCCATCAAAAGTTCCTGCAGTTCCAGACTCTGCATCCACTTTACACCAAGCAGCATCTTCCATGCCATATATCCACACAGCTGTTTGAGTTTCTCTGCATCATAGACACTGATGTCTCCCTTCTTCATGCTGTCATGAAGTGCCCCTACTATATCACGAAAGATAAAATATTTCAACACTTCTCTTTTGATGTCTGAATTTTGTTCTTTCTCCCTGAAACAGTAAAATAATAACGGCAAAAACAAAATCAGGCCTTCCTTTTCCAGTTTCCTGGCAGAGCAATCCATCAAAATATACATTCGATCAGTAACTGTTACCTGTTCTTGTTCTTTAAAATGCAATACTGTCACATATCCACCTTCTCTGATATAGATTTGTGGAATAAACTCAAAATATGGAACATAACAGGTATACTGATCTGTCCCCCCTATGATCATTGATATACAAAGTATAGGTTCATCCTCAAAATATTTTATAACATACTGATCATCTGTATAATTCTTTCCAAATAAATGATTCACCATCCTTATCATTGACAAATCTGACATCTGAAATATTTTTTTCATCACATAACTGATATACTGATACTGCACATATCCTCCTCTTCTGCAGTTTCAGCACACATCCCTGATTATTATAAACACAAAAGAAATCGAGCAGTCATACTGCCCGATCATCCTTCCTCATTGAGATTTGCAAAAAAAGAAACAATTCTTCTCAAAGCCTCTTCTTCATCTTCACCATCACATTCAACCGTCACTTCATCCCCCGGACAGATTGGAAATGCCAACAGACTCATAAGACTTTTACAATTTCTCTTACGTTCCCCACAAATCAGCATCACATGTGACTCACATTTGTTTGCTTCACTTACCAGCACACCCGCAGGTCTTAGATGCAGACCAGTCCTGTTTTGAATAACTAGACTCTCACTGACCACGGTACTCACCCTCTCCTTCCTATGTGTATATCCCCCATTTGATGTATCCAAAATACGACCACCACTTATGTACATTTTATCATAAAAAGGACGCGTATACACGCGTCCTTTTAAAATTTAATAGATTGTTCACAATTCTCTGATCATTTTCCTTTTTTCTTGGAAACAACATCAAAGATAACAGCTGCCAGAAGAACCAGACCTTTTACAACCTTCTGATAGTTTGCGTCTACACCCATAATGGACATACCAAGGTTGATAACACCCATCAGAACAGCTCCGACAATAACACCTGGAACAGTACCGATTCCGCCGTATGCAGAAGCACCACCGATAAAGCAGGAACCAATCGCATCCATCTCATAGTTCTGACCATAAGTTGGCTGAGCAGAAGTCATACGTGCAATCGTCAGCATAGCTGCCAGAGCAGACAGAAGACCCATATTGGTATAAGCGATAAAATATACTTTATCCGTATTGATACCAGACAGTTTGGTTGCTTTCTCATTTCCACCAACCGCATAGAAGTAACGTCCGGTAGTTGTCATGGAAGTAATGTATCCATAGATCAGGACAACAATGATTACCCATACAAGTGCTGCCGGAATACCTTTATGCTTTGCAAGATTATAGGTAAACCACAGAATCACTGCACAAAGAGCAACTACTTTTGCAGACAATACTGCAAGAGAACCGGTCTCATATCCTTTTTTCTTGCGTGTAAAATAGCCTTTAAACTGCACCAGTGCGTAGATAACACATGCAAGGATACCTGCTGCCATACAGGTCATATTGAAGCCTTCCATACCAAAAAAGTCCGGCACATAACAGGATGCTCCGCCGCCGAAGATCTTGATAAAGGTCTCATCTGTCAGAGATACGGTCTTTCCATTCAGTACCACATTGGAAAGGCCACGGAATACCAGCATTCCTGACAGGGTAGTAATGAACGGAGGGATTCTTACATATGCAATCCAGAAGCCCTGCCATGCTCCGATTGCAAGTCCTACCAGCAGCATAACCACGATCGCTGCCCACATGTTCATATCTTTGTTTTCCATCAGGACTGCTCCAATTGCTCCAACAAAACATACGACCGAACCAACGGAAAGGTCGATGTTACCACCGGTCAAAATACAGAGAAGCATACCGGTTGCCAATACAAATACATATGCATTCTGTGCGATCAGGTTATTGATATTCTGTGGAAGAAGAATCTTTCCCTCTGTCTGCCATGCGAAGAAGGCAGTTATCAGAATCAGAACCAGGATCATCGTATATTTTTTAACAAATTCCATTACATTTGCTTTATTCATTGTCTACTCTCCTTTGCTTGACTTCAGAATGCAGGACATGATCACTTCCTGAGATGCCTCTTCCTGAGACAACTCACCTACGATCCGACCTTCATTCATGACATAAATACGGTCACTCATACCCAGAACCTCCGGAAGCTCAGAAGAAATCATAATAACGGATTTCCCTGCTGCTGCCAGTTCATTGATGATACAATAAATCTCATATTTTGCACCCACATCAATACCTCTGGTCGGCTCATCCAGAATCAGCACATCCGGTTCCGTGAACATCCATTTTGCCAGAAGAACTTTCTGCTGGTTACCTCCTGACAGGTTGCCTACATTCTGTTCTACCGTTGGACATTTCGTTTTCAATTTACCACGATAATCTTCTGCTACCTCATACTCTTTATCTTTATCAATGACCGTATGATGAGATACCGCATCCATATTCGCCAACGTAGTATTCGTCTTGATCGGATTGGAAAGAATCAGTCCATTTCCTTTACGGTCTTCAGTTACATATGCAATCTTATGATCAATTGCATCTCTGATATTTTTCAGTTTTACTTCTTTTCCATTGATAATCAATGTACCGGAGATATTGGTTCCATAGCTTTTTCCAAAGATACTCATAGCAAGCTCTGTACGTCCTGCACCCATGAGTCCGGAGATACCAACAACCTCACCCTTATGTACCTGAATGGATACATTGTCTACCACTTTCCGCTCTGTATAAAGCGGATGATGAACCGTCCAGTTTTTCACCTCGAGATTCACATCCCCGATCTTCACACCAGGTCTCTTCGGGAAACGATCAGCAATCTCACGTCCTACCATGCCCCGGATAATACGATCCTCGGAAAACTCATCCACACCTTTGACCATCGTCTCGATCGTAGATCCATCACGGATGACCGTAATCTTATCCGCTACATAAGCAACCTCATTCAGCTTATGAGAAATAATGATACAGGTCATGCCTTCACTCTTAAACTTCAAAAGCAGTTCCAGAAGTGCCTGTGAATCCGTCTCATTCAAAGAAGCAGTCGGCTCATCCAGAATCAACAGCTTCGCATTCTTTGCCAGTGCTTTCGCAATCTCTACCAGCTGCTGCTTGCCAACACCGATATCCTTAATCAGAGTTCTGGAAGATTCTTTTAAGCCAACTGTCTTCAAATACTGGTCTGCCTGACCATAGGTCTCTGTCCAGTCAATTGCTGCACTTTTTCCACGCTCATTGCCAAGGAACAGATTCTCTCCGATACTCATATAAGGAATCAATGCCAGTTCCTGATGAATGATAACAATTCCTTTTTCTTCACTGTCCTTGATCTTTGCAAATTTACACACTTCACCGTTATAAACGATGTCTCCTTCATAACTGCCATATGGATAGACACCGCTTAATACATTCATCAACGTGGATTTTCCTGCACCATTTTCACCAACCAGTGCGTGGATCTCCCCTTCCTCGACCTGGAGATTCACGTTGTCCAGTGCCTTTACACCTGGGAATGTTTTTACGATATTTTTCATTTCAAGCAAAATCTTTGCCAAAAAAATCCCTCCCCGTCATCTCTTGAAAAACAGGCGGGCTAATCCTAACCCGCCTGTAAAAGCCAACGTGTAACTGTTTTTACGGATTACTGAAGATCTGCCTCAGTATAGTATCCAGACTCAATTAACAGCTCTTTGTAATTATTGATATCTGCAAATACCGGCTCACACAGATAGGACGGGATCACACCTGTTCCATTATCGTAGGTCTCAGTATCATTTACCGGAGCTTCCTTGCCCTGCATCAATGCATCTACCATCTCTACTACTTTAGAAGCCAGCGTTCTGGTATCCTTAAAAATGGACATAGACTGTTTTCCATTCACGATATTCTTAACACTTGCAATATCACAGTCCTGTCCTGTCAGGATCGGATATTCACCGCTGTAGGTAGAAGCCAGTGCATTTGCAACACCAAGAGCGGTAGAGTCATTGGAAGCAAGAACTGCGTGCAGCTGAGTTCCATCTGCATAATAGGAAGAAAGAATGTTCTCAAATCTTGCCTGTGCAGCATCGGTTGCCCAGTTCACGGTTGCTACGTCATCTTTCGCAGTCTGTCCGGACGGAGTTACCAGTTTACCTGCATCGATGTATGGCTGAAGAACATCGATTGCACCGCCAAAGAAGAAGTTTACATTGTTGTCACCCGGGTCACCGGTTACGAACTCAATATTAAATGGTCCTGCTGCATTGTCCAGATCCAGAGTATCTACGATATACTGTCCCTGGGTAGTACCTACCAGATAGTTATCAAATGTAGCATAGTAAGAAACCGCATCAGAGTTCATGATCAGGCGGTCATAAGCGATGATCTGGATACCTGCCTCTTTTGCCTGAGCCAGAACGGTTCCAAGAGCATCACCATCGATAGAAGCGATAACAATGATCTCACATCCACCGGAAATCATGTTCTCGATCTGAGATACCTGAGTTGCAATATCATTGGAAGCATACTGAAGATCTACTTCATATCCTGCTGCCTCCAGCTCTGCTTTCATGTTAGAACCATCCTGATTCCATCTCTGCAGATCCTGCGTCGGCATAGATACACCAACCAGTTTGCTGCCTTCTCCTGCTGTCTCTGCCGGAGCTTCTGTCTTCTCTGCCGGAGCCTCAGTCGTTTCTGCCGGAGCTGCGGTCTCTTCTTTTGCACCACAGCCAACCATGAGCGAAGCTACCATTGCAACACTTAATAATGCGCCAAGTAATTTTCTCTTCATTAGAAAATCCTCCCTTTCTTTGATGTTTTGACTATATCATGCGGACCGCAGGACAAACTTGTCTTTTACTACACATTTTCCCCAGCACATTTTATCGAATAAAAAAACACAGGACAATTTTGTGTTTTTCAAACTGTCCTGTGCAATTATTTCCTATTGATTTTTTAACGCTTCACATTGAGATAAATATCACTTTCCTCGTGATATTTTCCGGTAATCACCTGATCCATATTTTCCTTTGTTACCGCAATCGGTTCCAGGCGTTCATACGGAATCTCCCATATTCCATCATCCATCCGATCTGTTGTACAGATATCTATACCTTCTGCAAGCTGTACTGCAAGCTCAGCCGCCCTTCTCGCCAGCTTTTCCACCGGCTTGTACACGGTCATGCACTGCGTCCCTTCGACGATCCTCTGACATGCAGCCAGATCTGCATCCTGTCCAACCACACACACATCGCCTGCCATCCGACGCTCAGACAAGGCGCGTACTGCCTGTCCTGCAATATCATCATTTCCGCACATAATCCCACCTGGCGCCGGATGCGCTCCTATATAACTGCTGGTTACCGTGAACCCTGTTTCTGCCAGCCAGCCTTCTGCATATTCTATCAATGCCACTTTAATATCATAGTCTTCCAGACCTTCTGTAAACCCATTCATAATGCAGGACACATTGTTATCAGCCAACGGACCGCAAATCTGCAGAATACTGCTTCCTTCAGACAGATGCTCCTTCATATGCCCTGCCATCAGGCTTCCAACCTGCTCACTATCAAAAGAAATATACAGATCCACATTGGCATTTTTGATCAACCGATCATAGGCAATGACCGGTATCCCAGCCCGGTGTGCTTTATCTACCGCTTCTGTAAGTCCATCGGAATTGTTCGCCACAATTACGATCACATCTACTTTTTTCTGGACAAAATAATGAATCTGCGCAATCTGTTCCTTCAGATCTCCATTGGCATTTTGAATGTTCACTCCTGCTCCCAGTTCCTGTGCCGCTGATACAAATACATCTCTGTCCCTCTGCCATCTTTCAATTACAAAAGAATCAAAAGTAATGCCGATCTGAATTCTTTCATCCTTACTCTGTAGAACAGCTTCCTGCCCGTTCTCCTTTTTCCCACAACCAGACAACAACAGGCAGCAAATCAGTGCCAGCCAAAACACTGCATGGAATCTTCTGCTCATCTTTTCTCACTCTCCCTGTATTCCGTAGGGGTCACACCTGTAGTCTTCTTGAATATTCTGCTGAAATAATTAGGATCACTGTATCCAATTTCCGCACAGATCTCTTTCATCGAATATCGTTCCTGCACCAGAAGCTCCTTTGCTCTGCAGATCCGAAGATTTGTAACATATTCTACAAAGTTACTTCCTGTCTCCTCTTTAAACAGCTTACTGAAATAATATGGACTTAAATCCAACTGTCTGGATACCTCATCCAGAGACAGATCCTTCTGAAAATTATCCTGTATGTAATTTTGTGCCCGTACTACCAGCTGATTTTCATGCTCTACTTTTTTTGTACAAAGATTCCGATTGGTCTCCACAAATTTTCCCACAAACCAGGAACGAAGTTCACTGTTTTTCTCTGCATTCATAACCAATGGAAGGTAATGTTCCCGTTCACTGAAATGATAGGTAAGTCCTCCATCTTTATAAGCTTCATGCTCTGCCCAAAGTACAAATTCCAGAATTTTCAAACGAACACTCATGTTTTTTTCATCATATGTATCCAACATCCAGTCAAAATACCGATCTGCTGCCCATTCACATTCCTCTCTGGAACCAATTCTTAGTTTTTCAAACAGATTCTTTTCCAGATCAACCGGATATTCCTCATCATAACGGCACTGGATTGGCAGATCATCTACATGCGCCACACTTCCCGTGGAATTGACTAGCGCCTTCAATGCCTCTTCATAAGAATCCATACTTTCATTCAGTCTGCGGACAGATCCGATACCGATTCGAAAAGAAATATCCGTCTTACGTTTCAAATTTCGTACCAATTCCCGACAAACATCGATCATGCCAATACGTTCTTCATAATCCATTTTTCCGTTTTTCATAGGAAGAAAGACCGGAATCTTATTAGAAATCACAGAGCCTACGATACAGTTCCAGGTCTCCTTGACCATTTCCCTGACCCTTGCATAGTTCATGGAAGTACGCACTCCAGCACCTACTGCATTGGTCATATGGTTTCCCCTCTGATCATCACCCATGACCAGAGCAAGCATACATCCATAATCTGCTTCCAGTCCCAGAAGCTGTTTATAATTGTCTACCTCTTCTGTAAAATACTCCTGAAACATGATGGAATAGACAAACCCATTTTCTATAATCGGAGTTACTGTTTCCATTTTCTCTTTAATACGAAGATCTTCACTACGTTTCTTACGTTTGGAATCAATCGAACGCATTGCTTTTTCCAACACTTCTATAATAATTCTTGCGCTGAATGGTTTATTGACATATTCCAGTACACCCAGATTGATGGCTTCCTTTGCATAATCAAACTTGTCATATGCAGAAAGAACAATAAAAACAACCGAAGAATTATTTTTCTGTATCTCCCGTATTGCTTCCATTCCATTGATTCCAGGCATCTGAATATCCATAAACGCAATATCAGGCCGAAAGCTTTCTGCCAGTTCAATCACATTTCGCCCTGTCTTTGCTGTTTCTATCTGACACTGCTCTGGAAAGTGTTTCTGAATAATCATTTTCAGCGAATCCAGGACAATCCCTTCATCATCTGCCAACATTACTCGATACATGATCCATCCTCCTTATCACCTGGTATTGTGATCAATATCTCCGTACCCTTGTTGATTCCTTCACTAAATATCTCCAGCTTCGCTTTATCATGGAAATAAAGTCTCAGACGTTCCATTACATTCTTCATCCCTATTCCATTAGAACCTGACTGATACCCATTTCCCCGAAGCTCCCCTGATAAAATCTGTCTGATCCGTTCCTGCTCTATTCCTGCCCCATTATCCCAGATACTGATACAGATACAGCCCTGCTTTTGATAGACCGACAATTCTATTCTTCCCTTCCAGTCAATATCCCGTATCCCATAATGAAAAGCATTCTCTACCAGAGGCTGCAGAATCATACTGGGAACCCGAATATCCAGAAGGGATTCATCCACATCTTTGGAATACAAGATTTCTTCTGCAAAACGTACATTCAGAATATAGACGTAATTATCTACCAGATGAATTTCTTCTGCCAGTGCGGCGTCCTGCTCATTTTTGCGTACATTATAACGAAAAAATTCTGCTACATTCTCGAGAAACTGTCCGGTTTTCTCTGCATCCTCCATCATTGCAAGCTGTGCACCTGCGTTTAATGTATTAAATAAAAAATGTGGATTGATCTGTGCCTGAAGATATTTCAACTGTGCATCGATCAGATGACTCTGCATCTTCAATTCACGTTCTTTCAGCATATTCTCCCGTTCCAGTGTAATTCTCAATTGTTCGATATAGTCACGGATACTCTCTACCATCTGATTAAATGCACCCGTTACAATACCTACTTCATCCATACTCTGCACTGCCATCTTATCAATTTGAAAATTACCGTTTGCGACTTCATCTGCAGCCTGAGCCAACTGATGCAGAGGTTTTGTCACCGCTTTAGTGCTTGTAATAATCAGACTGATATTTCCAAGCAGCACAAACAAAAGTACACCAACACTGATAACTTCCATATATTTTAAAGATTCCATCAACAGTTGATAATTCTGTGAATTATCTCTGAATTGCTCATTGTTAAGACTATATATAAAGGTATGGATATCTTCATAAAGACCTTCTGCATCTTCATAAAGCATGCCATACTTCTCGACATTACGACCTCTCTTTGCCTGAATCACTTCCGCAGTTAATTTCAGATACCCTACAGAAAGATTATAAATATTTTTTTCCATGAGCATCATCCCATGATCTGTGATTCTCACATTCAGTTTATCCATTAGCAAACGATAGTCCTGTTCACTCCGATAATATGCTTCCACAGAATCAGAACTTTTTGTATTCAAATAATTTTCCATACTCTGCTGCACATGATCCAATGTATCAGACAACTCATTCAAAGTCACATTACTGATATAGACGCTTTCCACTCTTCCAGTCATCGCATTGATGATTCCATACATCATCAGATTAACTGCCAGAATGACAATCGAAGTAAGCAAAAACAGGCCTGTCAATTTTTGCTGAAGCGTCATATAATTCCATTTACTAAAATTCCACTTATCCATACACGGTATTACCTCCCGCTGATTACTCTGCCAGACGTTCCGCATCCTCCCCTGTGATCCATCTGGTATCTACTGCCATATAACCATTGGTATAACCGGTTTCTATATATTCATCCAGTGACTGTACACACAGCACACCCATTTGCTCCGTATCCAGCGCAACCGTCGAATAAATAATATGCTTGGCAACTGCATTCAGAATCGTATCTGAATCGTAATAACCAAGTATCTGTACACTGCCCACCTGATTGTAATCCACAGCCGCCTGATATGCACACTGAGTATGTACTGCATTCAGACACACCAGGATATTCGGCAGTTTTTCTGAATTCAAAAAAATATCCCGAATCGATTCCTCCGAACTGAAACTTCTGGTATGATTGATCGGTACGGTCTCTACCGATACGGCATGACCTTCTCCAAATTCTCTCTCCAAAGTCTCACGAATACCAAGAAGGATCAGATTCTGTCTGGTATCCATACGATTTTCATTCACCAGTACCAGTACATTTCCCGATGTATGCTCATTTTTCTCCATAAGCTGTATGATCTGCCGTCCATAATCCTGTCCCAGATCATAGCTGTTATTTCCCACAAAACATTGTCTCAGACTTCCCGTGCTGTCCCGAAACACAGTAACAACCGGTATCCCACACTCAACTGCTGTATTGATCACCCGGATCGTCTCCTGATCCTCATCGCCAGGTACAATAATCCCATCCACAGAAGCCTTTACGGCCAATTCTATCAACTCATTACAGCTGTATTCTACCGCCAGATGTTCTCCAAAACGCTCTACATAAGCCCCTCTTGTTTTTCCTTCTTCCATCGCGCTTTGATATACTTTATCCCAAAAATCACTGTCTTCCTTTCCTGTGATCATTGCATAATGTCGTTGATAGATCTGGTAGTCCCCCTTCTCTTCTTTCCTTCCCATATCTGTTCTTTGATAAAAGAACAGCAGTCCTGCAAGAATGACTGCTGTAAAAGCCATCGAAAAGACGATCCTCTTGTTCCACATAAGCCGATATCCTCTGTTCTATAGTCAGAATACACCTGCGGCAAACCACAGGTGTATTCTATTACTGCTTTATTTTATGCAAATGGATTTTCGGTCGGATAACGAACGCCTGCCGGCTGATTATATCCAATCTCGTCTACATCTACACCGATGTATTTGAATACTTCATATAATGCTTTTCCAAAATGTCCAAAAGCAACAGCTCCATGATGCGGATAATTACCCTCGATCAGTACATGACGGTAGAATCTCTTCATCTCCGGAATTGCGAAGATACCGATCGCTCCAAAGGAACGGGTTGCTACCGGAAGTACTTCTCCCTGTGCTACATACGCACGCAGCTTGTTGTCTGCCGTGCTCTGCAGACGATAGAATGTAATATCACCCGGTACGATATCACCTTCCAAAGTACCCTGAGTAACCTCCTCCGGAAGGCTTCTTGCCATGATCAGCTGATATTTCATCTGGCAGAAGGACAGCTTCTTGCTGTTGGTATTTCCGCAATGGAAGCCCATGAATACATCATTGCTGGTGTAATCATATTTGTCTTTGATATCTGCATTGTACAGATCATACGGTACGGTATTGTTGATATCCAGAAGGGTAACCGCGTCATTGCTGATACAGGTACCGATGTACTCGCTGAGTGCACCATAGATATCTACCTCACAGGATACCGGGATTCCGCGTCCGGTCAGACGGCTGTTCACATAACATGGTACGAATCCAAACTGAGTCTGGAATGCCGGCCAGCATTTTCCAGCGATTGCCACATGTTTTCTATAGCCTTTATGAGCCTCTACCCAGTCAAGAAGAGTCAGCTCATACTGTGCCAGTTTTGGAAGAATCTCCGGCTTCATATTGCCTTCTCCAAGCTCAGCCTCCATATCAGCTACTACTTCCGGAATACGTGGGTCATTTGCATGTTTATTGAATGCTTCAAACAGATCCAGCTCAGAGTTCTCCTCAATCTCTACACCCAGATTGAAAAGCTGTTTGATCGGTGCATTACAAGCCATGAAGTTCAGTGGTCTTGGTCCAAAGCTGATAATCTTCAGATCAGAAAGACCAATGATCGCTCTTGCGATTGGTAAAAATTCATGGATCATATCTGCACACTCTGCTGCAGTTCCTACCGGATACTCTGGGATGTATGCTTTGATATTACGAAGTGCCAGATTGTAGCTTGCATTCAGCATACCACAGTATGCATCACCACGACCCTGATTCAGACTGTTCATATCTTCCTCAGCTGCAGCCACGAACATCTTCGGTCCCTCAAAATGCTTTGCAAGAAGCGTCTCGGAGATCTCCGGTCCAAAGTTGCCAAGGTATACCACCAGTGCATTACATCCTGCTGCCTTGATATCCTCCAGAGCCTGTACCATATGAATCTCACTCTCTACGATACATACCGGACACTCATAAATGTCTGCAGCATCATATTTTGCCTGATATGCCTCTACCAGTGCTTTTCTTCTGTTCACGGATAAGGATTCCGGGAAACAGTCGCGGCTCACTGCCACGATACCAATTTTTACCTGTGGAATGTTGTTCATTGTTATCATCCTCCTACATTGATAATTATTTAACGGAGATATTTTCTCCGATAAGTCCAATATGTGCTCCTTCTGGAAGTCCGCCTTCTGCATGACCGATCAGCCATTTATTTTTTGCAGTGATCAGCCTGTCTTCCCATACATCATGTCCTTCCTCCAGTGGAAGATTCGTGTCTTTTGGCAGTACAATCGCTACCTGGAATTTTGCATCACCCACACTGCATGGTGCATAATGCAGTGTCGTTGCATACAGCTCTACTGCTGTTCCCTTCGGAAGCAGGAATGCCTCTACCAGAGAAGTATCATATGTAAACTCTTCTGTCACATCCTGCTGTGAGCCTACCAGAAGAATCGCATCCGTTCCTGCCACATTGATCTCAGAAGAACGATGATACTCCAGTGCATTCAGCAGATAGTTCTGTCCATTGCAGAATCCGATCTGAATCGGAAGCTCCCCGCCAAATTTTTTTGTAAGCTCTGCAAATGCCGGAACAGCTTCCAACTCTGTAACAGATGGTTCATAGATCACACCATCCGGAAGCGGTGTCTTTGTATTCAGTGTTTCCACCAATTCTGAAAAATCAATTCCCTGTACTACTTTTCCGTATTTCCGAAATGCAGCATCTGTTATTTTT
Organism: Lachnospiraceae bacterium; assembly: GCA_017558865.1. Taxonomy (GTDB): domain Bacteria; phylum Bacillota; class Clostridia; order Lachnospirales; family Lachnospiraceae; genus Hominiventricola. The sequence goes on along the minus strand of JAFYTM010000194.1, from coordinate 1,651 downwards.
TTAATCTCCATAAAAATCTCTCCTGTCTTTTTTAACGCTCCTGCGGATACACAAACTGCCAGTCTTTTCTAAGGCTGTCCATCATCCGCATCACACGCATCGTCTCAGCATGCGGCATGGACGGACACTCCATCGCTCCCTTACGCATACAATCCATCAGCTCCAGTACCTGATATTCATAGCCAGTGATCTGCTCCGGCATATCGATATGACGTACCAGTGTATGATCTGCATCATAGATATCAATTGCCAGTGGATTGTTGATATTATCCACAATCATATAACCCTTTGAACCATAAAATACACCATGACGATCAGACTCTCCATAGATGCTGGCATTCAGAACTGCAAATCTGCCATCATCCCATTTCATTGTAATACAGTCCTGACCATCTACGCCTGTCTCTGTCATAACTACAATAGAATCCATCTGGCTGTAATCATTACCAAAATGCATCAGGGCAAAATTCAATGTATATACACCCAGATCAAGCAGCGCACCTCCTGCCAGTTCCGGACGGATGATACGCTCATTCTGACAGATTCGATAACACAGATTTGCTGTCAAGGTACGCACCTCTCCGATCACACCCTGTTCCAACAGCTCATTGATAATTCTTCTGGACGGCATATACCGGGTCCAGATTGCTTCTGTGATCAAAACACCTTTTTCTTCTGCCAATGCGAACAATTCTTCTGCCTGTGCAGCGTTCAAAGTAAATGCTTTTTCACACAGAACCGCTTTTCCATGCTCGATACAGAGCTTTGCATGCTCAAAATGATGAGAATGCGGTGTCGCAATATAGACAAAATCTACTGCCGGATCAGCCACCAGTTCTTCATAAGAACCATACGCTTTTTCAAACCCGTAGGTTTCTGCAAATGTTTTTGCTTTCTCCAGATCACGGGATGCTGCCGCATAACAGGTAACTTCATTCATAGGGCCAACGGTCTTCGCCATCATTGCTGCGATGCCTCCGCATCCAATAATTCCAATTCTCATAAAGACTCCTTATTTAATGATCTCGAAAAGTGGTTTACATGCCGGATAAATCTCTTTGAACTGCTGGTAACGTGCTTCGTATTTTGCTGCCAGTTCTGCATCCGGTTCAACGGTATCAATTACTTTTACAAGTTTCGCAGCGGCTGCTTCCACATTCTCATACTCGCCGCATGCTACTGCTGCCAACATTGCTCCTCCAAGTGCCGGTCCTTCTTCACTCTCGATTACATCTACTTTGATATTCATAACATTGGCAATGATCTTTTTCCACAGAGGACTCTTCGCCCCGCCGCCGCAGATTTTCGTGCGCTCAATCTTAATTCCCAGAGATTTTGCAATCTCAAAAGAATCACGCAGAGCAAATGCCACACCTTCCAGAACAGCCTGTGTCAGATCTGCACGGGTAGTATCCATCGTCATTCCAATAAAGGTTCCTCTTGCGTTCGGATTGTTATGCGGAGAACGCTCTCCCATCAGATACGGAAGGAAATACACATGATTTTCACCCAGCTTTTCGATTGCCTTCTGTTCTGCTGCATAATCCTTCGTTCCAATAATCTCATCCATCCACCATTTATTGCAGGAAGCCGCACTGAGCATACATCCCATCAGATGATAATGACCATCTGCATGAGCAAACGCATGAAG
>JAFYTM010000019.1 GCA_017558865.1 Lachnospiraceae bacterium | reverse complement strand
TGCTGAAGATAACATGTTCCAGCTGACTCCATCCGGATCTGCTGTAGAGTGTATCGCACAGCCAAATGCATTCCGTGTATGTTTCTCTGACCCGAACCAGGGTGCAGCTTCTGCACAGTACATCGGTGAGAACAGCATTGCAAGCAAAGTAGCAGTGATCTATGACAGCTCTGATGTATATTCTATGGGTATTTATGAGAAATTCCATGCAGAGGCAGCAAACCAGGGTATCGAGATTGTAGCAGCAGAGGCATTTACTGCTGACAGCAAGACTGATTTCTCTGTACAGTTACAGAAAGCTAAAGAGGCTGGTGCTGAGCTGGTATTCCTTCCAATCTACTATACAGAGGCTTCCATTATCCTGACTCAGGCAAATGGTATGGGCTTTGAGCCGATCTTCTTCGGATGTGACGGTCTGGATGGTATCCTTGGAGTAGATAACTTTGATGTAGCTCTGGCTGAGGGCGTTATGCTTCTGACTCCATTCGCAGCAGATGCTGAGGATGAGGCTACCAAGAAATTCGTGGCAGCTTATCAGGAAGCTTACGGTGAGATTCCGAACCAGTTCGCAGCAGATGCTTATGATGCAATGTTCATTATCAAAGCAGCAGCAGAGAAAGCGGGTATCACTGCTGATATGAGCGTTTCTGATATGTGTGAGGCTATCAAAGCAGCTATGGTTGAGATCAGCGTAGATGGTCTGACCGGTACTGGTATCACCTGGAGTGCAGAGGGTGAGCCAAGCAAATCTCCAAAAGCAGTTGTAATTACCGACGGTGCTTACAAAGCTATGTAATTTTAGAAAGAATACAGGTGTTCCGAAAGGAGCACCTTTTCTTTTTGTGAAAAACCCTGTAAAAACGGTCGTTGTCGGCTTGTGTTGCATTTTGTTTTGTGATATACTGTGAAAATATCTAGGCATTTTGCCTTTGACAGATTTTATACAAAGAGGAAAGAGGAGAGTTGAATGATGAGTTTTATATCCTATTTGCTGAATGGTGTCAGCCTTGGCAGCGTTTATGCGATTATTGCATTGGGATATACGATGGTTTACGGTATCGCAAAAATGTTGAACTTTGCGCATGGTGATGTCATTATGATCGGAAGTTATGTGGCGTTTGTGGCAATCAACAGTATGGGTCTTCCGATTCCGTTATCGATCTTAATATCTGTTGCAGTTTGTACGTTGTTGGGCGTGACGATTGAACGTATTGCGTATAAGCCGCTTCGTCATGCATCTAAACTGGCAGTTTTGATCACTGCAATTGGTGCAAGCTATTTTCTGCAGAATATGGCACTTTTGATCTTTGGTGCAAATACCAAATCCTTCCCGTCTGTTGTAAAGATGGATCCTTTAAAACTGGCAGATGGACAGCTTACGATTTCCAGTGAGACAATTGTAACGGTTATTGCATGTATTATCATTATGATTTGTCTGATGGCATTTATGAAATACTCCAAAGCAGGTCATGCAATGCTGGCAGTGTCTGAGGATGGCGGTGCAGCACAGTTGATGGGTATCAATGTAAATGCAACGATCGCATTGACATTTGCGATTGGTTCCGCGCTGGCAGCGATTGCAGGTGTACTTTTGTGTTCTGCTTATCCGTCTCTGACTCCATATACTGGAGCGATGCCAGGTATCAAGGCATTTGTTGCAGCGGTGTTTGGAGGTATCGGATCGATACCGGGAGCGTTTATCGGTGGTATTTTACTTGGTGTGATCGAAATCCTTGGTAAAGCATACATATCTTCTCAGCTGGCAGATGCGATCGTATTTGCAGTGCTGATTATCGTGCTTGTAGTAAAACCAACCGGTCTTCTTGGAAAACAGATCCAGGAAAAAGTATAAGTGGAGGTTGGAAAGATGAAAAAAATGTCAAAGATCACAAAAAACAACCTGATCACTTATGCGATCGTGGTTTTTGCATATGCAGTTTGTGAGATTTTAATGAGGGCAGGACAGATGTCCAGTCTGATGAAGGGACTTTTAGTTCCATTGTGTGTATATGTGATTCTGGCTGTATCCCTGAATTTGACAGTAGGTATTCTGGGTGAGCTGAGTCTTGGCCATGCGGGATTCATGTGTGTGGGTGCATTTACCAGTGCTGTTTTTTCGAAATGTATGGCATCGGTGATTACGGTCCCAACGCTTCGTTTCTTTCTGGCTGTATTAATTGGTGTAGTGTGTGCAGGCGTCTGCGGTATTCTGATCGGTATTCCGGTACTTCGTCTGCGCGGTGATTATCTGGCGATTGTTACACTGGCGTTTGGTGAGATTATCAAGAATGTTGTCAATGTAATTTATCTTGGAAAAGACAGCAACGGATTTCACTTCTCCATGAAGGATTCCATGTCTCTTGGTATGGAGCCGGATGGTATGATTATTATTAAAGGTGCACAGGGTATCACCGGTACACCAACGGATTCGAACTTTACATTGGGTGCGGTTCTGGTACTGCTGACTCTGATTGTTGTGCTGAATCTGGTACATTCCAGAACCGGACGTGCAATTATGGCGATCCGTGACAACCGTATTGCGGCAGAGTCCATCGGAATTGATATTACAAAATATAAGATTATGGCATTCAGTATCTCAGCAGCACTTGCAGGAGCTGCAGGTGTGCTTTATGCACATAATCTGTCTACGTTGACTGCGCTTCCGAAGAACTTTGGATATAATATGTCCATTACGATTCTGGTATTTGTGGTACTGGGGGGAATTGGAAGTATCCGTGGTTCCATGATCGCAGCAGTAGTTTTAACCCTGCTTCCGGAGCTTTTGAGAGCACTGAATGAATATCGTATGCTGATCTATGCAGTGGTATTGATCGTGACGATGATCTTTACCTGGAGTCCGAAAGCAATTGAATTGCGTGAGCGTTATTCGCCGGAAAAATTATTCCGTAAGAAAGAAAAGGAGGTACAGTAACCATGGCTATTTTGGAAGTAAAGAACCTGGGTATCTCTTTTGGAGGTCTTCGTGCGGTAGATAATTTTAATCTGGCGATTGAGCAGGGACAGTTATATGGTCTGATCGGACCCAATGGTGCCGGTAAAACAACGGTATTCAATATGCTGACCGGTGTATATAAACCAACCGACGGAAAGATTTTCCTGGATGGTACGGAGATCACTGGAAAGAGTACGATCGAGATCAATAAAGCAGGAATTGCAAGAACATTCCAGAATATTCGTCTGTTTGGTGAACTGACCGTGCTGGACAATGTAAAGGCAGGCCTTCACAATCAGAAGGAATATGAGTATTCTGCATTGACAGGCATTCTTCGTATGCCAAGATATTACAAGGCAGAAAAAGCGATGGATGACCGCGCGATGGAACTTCTGAAGGTATTTGATCTGGACAAAGAGTTTGATTATAAAGCATCGAATCTTCCTTATGGTAAGCAGAGAAAGCTGGAGATTGCCCGTGCGCTTGCAACGAATCCGAAGCTGCTTCTTCTGGATGAGCCGGCGGCCGGCATGAACCCGAATGAGACACAGGAACTGATGGATACCATCCGTTTTGTTCGTGACGAATTTAAGATGACGATTCTTCTGATCGAGCATGATATGAGACTGGTAGGCGGTATCTGCGAGAAACTGACTGTACTGAACTTTGGTCAGGTTCTGGCATGCGGTGAGACTTCTGCGGTATTGAATGACCCGAATGTTATTACGGCTTATCTTGGAGAGTAAGGAGGAAATACAATGGCAATGCTTGAGATTAGAGACCTGGAAGTCTATTATGGAATGATCCAGGCGATTAAAGGAATTTCCTTCGATGTAAATGAAGGAGAGGTAATTGCCCTGATCGGTGCCAATGGTGCCGGTAAGACAACGACTCTTCACACGATTTCCGGTTTGATTGCGCCGAAGCATGGAACTGTTACGTTTGAAGGAAAGGATATCACGAAGATTCCGGCTCATAAGATTGTATATGCTGGTATGGCACATGTGCCGGAGGGAAGACGTGTATTCCCATCCCTGAGCGTATTACAGAACCTGAAACTGGGTGCTTATACCAGAAACAATAAAGACGAGATTGAAGAATCCCTTCAGATGATTTATAAGCGTTTCCCGCGTCTGGAGGAACGTAAAAATCAGCCGGCAGGTACACTGTCCGGTGGTGAGCAGCAGATGCTTGCGATGGGACGTGCACTGATGTCCAAACCGCGTATTATCCTGATGGATGAGCCGTCTATGGGACTTTCACCGATCTTTGTAAATGAGATCTTTGATATTATTAAACAGGTTAGTGCCAGCGGTACAACGGTTCTTCTTGTTGAACAGAACGCAAAGAAGGCACTTTCGATTGCGGATCGCGGTTATGTTCTGGAAACCGGTCGTATTGTACTGGAAGGAAATGCACAGGATCTTATGAATGATGAGTCTGTGAAAAAGGCATATCTGGGAGAATAAAAAGATATATTTTGGGGTGTGAAAATGTGGCAGAATATGATAAAATATCTTTATCATTAGTGTCAGGTTCGGATAGATTTTGAATCCGGAAAAAAGGGGAATTTTATGGGTAAGAAAGAAACAAAAGTTTTAGTGGAGGAGCGTCCGTGGTGTGCAGTTACTGATATGGATCAGTATCTTTTTGGCCAGGGTACGCATTATGAGATTTACAAAAAGCTGGGAGCTCATCTCGCAGAGCAGAACGGCGAAAAAGGTGTTTATTTTGCAGTGTGGGCTCCAAATGCGAAGCGTGTACGCGTAGTCGGAGAGTTTAATCGTTGGGGGACTGACGGCTATGAGATGACCCGTCTGGAGCCGCTTGGTATTTATGAGGTTTTTGTTCCAGGGCTGGAAGAAGGCTGTATGTATAAGTTTCTGATTGAGACAAAGACGGGAGAATATCTCTACAAAGCAGATCCGTTTGCTTTTTATGCAGAGAAGCGTCCGGGCAATGCCTCCAGAGTGTATGATATCGATCATTTTACCTGGCATGATGAAAAATGGATGGAGAAGCGTAAGAGCTGGAATGGACCGCAGGAGGCGATGTCTATCTATGAGGTACATCCGGGTTCCTGGAAACGTCATCCGCATGAAGAGAAGGAAGATGGATATTATAATTACCGTGAATTTGCGGTAGAACTGACAAAATATGTAAAAGATATGGGATATACCCATGTAGAGCTGATGGGTATTGCAGAGCATCCGTTTGATGGTTCCTGGGGATATCAGGTAACCGGTTACTTTGCTCCAACCTCCCGTCACGGCACACCGGCAGATTTCCAGTATCTGATCGATCATTTACACAAGAATAATATCGGTGTCATCCTTGACTGGGTACCGGCACATTTCCCAAGAGACAGTCACGGATTGGCTAATTTTGATGGAACTCCTCTGTTTGAGCATCCGGACAGCAGGAAAGGTGAGCATCCGGACTGGGGCACCAAGATTTTCAACTATGAGAAATCTGAGATTCGCAACTTCCTGATTGCAAACGCACTGTACTGGCTGAATCATTATCATATTGACGGTCTTCGTGTGGATGCAGTTGCATCTATGCTGTATCTGGATTATGGCAAACAGGATGGACAGTGGGTGGCAAATAAATATGGCGGCAATCAGAACCTGGAAGCAATCTGGTTCTTTAAGCATCTGAATTCCATTATTAAGGGACGTAATGACGGAACGATGATCATTGCAGAGGAATCCACTGCATGGCCGGGTGTTACCAAGAGTGTAGAGGATGATGGTCTTGGATTTAACTTTAAATGGAATATGGGCTGGATGAATGACTTCCTAGAGTATATGAAACTCGACCCATATTTCCGTAAGGACAACCACAACAAGATGACTTTTGCCATGAGTTATGCATGCAGCGAGAATTATATTCTTGTACTGTCCCATGATGAAGTCGTTCATTTGAAATGCTCTATGCTGAACAAGATGCCGGGGTATCTGGATGACAAGTTTGCAAACCTGAGAGCAGGTTATACATTTATGTTCGGACATCCGGGTAAGAAGCTTCTGTTCATGGGTGATGAGTTTGCACAGCTTCAGGAGTGGAGTGAGGCAAGAGAGCTTGACTGGTATCTTCTGAAAGAAGAGCGTCATCAGCAGATGCAGAATTATGTGAAAGCATTGCTTCACATGTATAAGAACTATAAATGTCTCTATGAACTGGATGACAGCTGGGAGGGATTCCAGTGGATCAATGCAGATGACTGTTTCCGCAGTATCTTCAGCTTCGTGCGTTACAGCAAGACGAAGAGAAAGAATCTTCTGTTCGTGATGAACTTTACGCCGATGGAGAGACCGGATTACCGTGTGGGTGTTCCGAAGAAGAAAAAATATAAACTGATTCTGGATGGCGACAAAGCTGAATTTGGTGGAAATGGCCGTGAGAAAGAAGAGGTTTATACCGCACAGAAGGGCGAATGTGATGGTCAGAGCTATTACTTTGATTATCCATTGTCACCATATGGAGTGGCTGTGTTTGAGTTTTAAGATATAAAAAGAGTATTCTGTAAATAGATAGCCCGGCACAGGGAATGCTTACATAGTATTCCCTGATGCTGGGTTATTTTGGTTGTTTTAGAAATTTGATTTCTGGGTATTGTAAAATTATGTAAATCCATATATACTGAAAGCGGGAAAAGAGTAATCGTGTTGCAGGGTGGTGACCTTCATTCTACATAGGAATGGAGGTGGTGCAGATGAAACATTTTGATTTTAAAGATTTAATGTCTTTTGGAATGTTCCTCATATCGCTACTGACATTCATTCATTTGATTTGTCATTGATTTAAGGCATAGAAAAACCACCCCTGAAACTTTGGCCGTTGATAGGGTGGTATTTCTATGCTCACACTTAAAAAGGTCAACCACTTTGTGGGCGATTGCTCTTTTCTTTATTTTAGTATATCTGGTTTTAATGAAAAATACAAGTGAAATATGTATCAACTGATTTGCTTTCTTGCGTTGATGATATTAGCGCAGAAGCAGGATAAGATCATCAATGATTTTTTGTATTCCCTGTTGTTTGTCGACAGGAAGTTTTAAAAGCTGATAGTAGATTTGAAGCGGGATGTTTTCCTGATTCTGCTGAATCATATCAATATTTTCAAGAAACTGGCTGAGAGAAATACCAAGCCCTTGAGTGATTTTGTAAAGGCTTTCAAGCGTTGCATTCTTTTCCCCACGTTCGGATAGATTTATAAAGATACGGGTGAGGAGAATTACTCCTCACCCGCAATTATTTTCGGAATTTTATGCATATCCGCTGCAATATCTGTAAAGGAACTGAAATAACTGCCAATAATTTTTCTGGTATTTGCCAGGCAATACAGATCCAGCAGGGCATCATGCATACCTTCTACGCTGTCTCTTTGGAGGCAGCGTTTTTGATTGGAAAGAATCCTGCCCGGAAAGGTTTCACGGAGACGGGTTTCCTCGTTCATATCATCGGTTGCCAGATAGAACATGGTATCTGGATTCGCATCCAGTTCTTTTTGCATAGACTGTAGAAAAGCATCTGTAGAGCTTTTTCCTATTGCCGGCTGATTATCGGTGCGTCGGATATGCACACCTACACAGGATGAACCGAATTGGGATGTCATCTCATCGATACGCTTTTGCAGAGCATCGGTTGGGATAAACAGGTGGTAATCTTCAGAAGGGTAGAACCATTCCCAGGTAAAAATATAGGTCTTTCCATTTAGATTCTGTACATAATCAGCATCCAGTCTGCCGTCTGCATTTCTGTGTGCCAGGATTTCTTCGTTGGTCAGATAATTCTTTGCTGTTTTCTGGTGAAAAAGCTTGCGTGGGTCTGCCACAGAATGGATGCTGGTGATCTTGAATTCGGTCACTGGTTTGAACAGGGATTCAAAAGGACAATTGAGCTCTGCATTGCAGTTCCATAATACAAGAAGCTTATCTTTTTTCTCCTGCGCCATCCTCCAGCCTGAATTTATCACGCGCATTCTATTGCATAAACCTCCGGAAGGTTGTATGATTATCATTGATATACCTCGCTTATACTAAGATTATGGTTAGTATAGCACAGAAAAAAGGCAAGGGCAACGAGACTTGTTCCGCAGTAACGGAAAGGAGGTTTTTCTATGTGTGATGTGAAAAAATATTGTGATATTTATAAAGAAATAGAAAAACTGGATTCGGAAGATACTCTTCAATTAGTATTGGAAGCGGGTGATGATGATACAAAAGCCTTTTATGAAATGGTGAATGACTTTTTGCTTCAAAAACGACAGAAAAAAGCAATAGAGGAGAATCGATTTTGAAAAAGAGGTATATTTTACTGGCAGGAGTAAATGGAGCTGGTAAATCCACGCTTTTCCAGACAAAAAGTGAGCTGCAGAATATGTTAAGAATCAATACAGATGAGATTCTGCGGCAATTTGGGGACTGGAGAAATGTAGATGATTTGATGAAAGCAGGAAAAATTGCTGTACGGAGATTAAATGAATATTTGGATGGAGGTTTTTCTTTTAATCAGGAAACAACATTGTGCGGGAAGAGTATTTTTAGGACAATAGAAAAAGCCAGGCAATGTGGTTACAGCATTGAAATGCATTATGTGGGAGTAGATTGTGTAGAGATTGCCAAAAAGAGAGTGGCGTATCGAGTGGAACATGGAGGACATGGAATTCCAGAGCAATATATAGAGAGGCGTTATATAGAAAGTCTTGAGAATCTTCCAAGAGTACTTCGATTATGTGATTTGGCTTCTCTTTATGATAACACGGAATATTTCCGATGATTTGCGATTTTCAGGAATGGAGAAAATGTAAGGCTGTCTCATCAGATACCTTTATGGTATCAAAATCTGATGATATAGAAAGAGGTATCAACAAATTTGAAAGTTTTACAGATCAGTACCGTATGCGGCAGCGGCAGTGTAGGTCGCATTATGGTCGATATTTATCATACATTAGAGCAGAATGGAGACGAAGGGATTCTTGCCTATGGGAGGCGTACAGCACCGGAGGGACTGAACGCACATCGTTTTGGTACGGATCTGGACATGGGGCTACATGTGCTGTCTACTTTTTTTAAAGGGGAGCATGGTTTTGCGTCAGCCGGCCAGACACGGAAGCTCATCGAAAAGATTCGGGAATGGAATCCGGATGTGATTCATCTGCAGAATATTCATGGATTTGTCCTGCAGGTAGAGCTGTTGTTTGCATATTTAAAAACAGCAGGGAAGCCGGTAGTCTGGACGCTGCATGACTGCTGGCCGTATACCGGGCATTGTGCTTTTTATGATTATACAGGATGCGATGGTTGGAAGACGGGCTGTAAGAATTGTACCCAGTATCGGAAGACGTATCCCTATGCATTGTTCAAAAATAACACTGCCAGGAATTATGAGCGTAAGAAAGCCGCCTTTACCGGTGTACTGAATCTGACGGTTGTGGTGCCTTCCCGATGGCTGGGTGAGGAAGTGAAGAAGTCCTTTTTGAAGGAATATCCGGTGCAGGTCATTCCCAATGGTATCGATCGAATCCGTTTTTGTCCGACGGAGAGTGATCTTCGGGACAGGCTTTCGCTGAAAGATAAATTCGT
>JAFYTM010000193.1 GCA_017558865.1 Lachnospiraceae bacterium | reverse complement strand
TTTCAAAAATGCAACCGGATGAAATGAAAAACCACGGATCGGAAGCCCTTTCAGCTTTGGCAACTTCAATTTCGGTATGCTGAATTTAATCTTAACAGGCTTCAGCTCTTTGAGCTTCTTTTTCAAAACAAAACGATACAACAGGAACAGAGCAACCGCCAATACCAGAATAATCACAGCAGACAGAACAATAGACAGAACCAGCTTAAGGTCAAACATAGGCTCTTTGGCTGAACTGGATGCACTTTGCAGTACGATTCCTGATATCTCATACAGCTGTTCAAACACAAATGGTTCTGCATCGGTCTTCACTTCAATCTCTGCAAACCCGTTCATACCATTCGGGAATGTGCCATTTGCAAAAAAATGATACTCCGGAGAGGTGCTTTCCGCAAGGCTGTGCGGGCTGCCGATCCATACATTCCAGGAGACAGCATCCGTCACTACACTGTAATACCTGTAACAGTAGGTTCCTTCCGACTTCGGGACTGCCTCTGTATACTGTTTGATCGATTCTGGAAGTGCCTCTTTATATGCAGCTGCCCTGATAAACCCAATCGGATTCAAATCTGTATCCAGCAGTTCATAACAGATAAAATCTTCTGTTTCCGTTCCTGCAGTCTGCTGCGCCGAAAAAGGTACCTGTATCGTCAGATTACCCGATGCATCCGTAACTTCTATCCAGTTATCAGGATTGGACAATTTCTCTTCATCTTCACCAACCAAAACAGAGGTCTCTGTCTTCACTTCGACCATCTGCTCTTTCCTTTGTGCTTCCAGTTCCTGTTTTGATACTTCCTGCCCATTAGGACCAATCACTCTGAATCCGCTCAGCATCATCGCCAGCAGCAGAATCAGCAGCAGCCAGCATATCTTCTTTCTTTTCATTTTGCCTCCCTCTGGTTTTTCAAGTATCCCTCATAACAGAAACGTATGATATCCTTTCTTGTTACAATCCCGATAAATATTTTTTTATCATCAATCACCGGTACAAAATTCTGATTCATCGACATCTGAATCAGATCCTCCATTGACGCATTAATCGATACCGGCTTAAACTCCATCCTTCGTTCAACCGTCAGAATCGATACATTTTCTGCCGATTTCATATTCATATCGTACCGCTTTTTCATCGTCCACAATATATCCCCCTCTGTTACAGTTCCGATATAATGTCCTTTCCGATCAATCATCGGAATCGCAGTAAAACGACTCCGTTCCAGCTTTTCAATTGCCTGACGAAGTGTCCAGTCATCATGAAGATGCGCAACTTCACTCTTTGGTGTCAAAAAAAACAATACGTTCATCTTATCCTCCCCAACATCATACCAGCGGTGCAAAAGCTCTCAGAACAGAGGTCAGCAGACTTCCTACCATTCCCTGACGACAATCCCCCAATGTCACCTGATGGCATTTTGGAAAACATTCCTCCATATCTTTTTTTATATCCCGCACTGCTTTGCAGTCATATAACAATGTTCCACATTCAAAATGAAGATACAGACTGCGAAAATCCATATTGATCGTTCCAACCGTTGCGATCTTATCATCACACACATAGGACTTGGCATGCACAAATCCCGGCGTATATTCATATATTTGAACTCCAGCTTTTAAAAGCGGCGGATAATACGATTTTGCCATAAAAAATACCAATGGCTTATCCGGAATACCCGGCATCAGAATCCGTACATCCACACCTCTCTTGGCAGCAAGACAAAGTGCCGTTTCCATCTCATCACTGATGACCAGATAAGGCGTTGCAATATATACATAGTCCTTGGACTGGTTCAGGATATTGATATATACATTCTCTCCTACTTCTTCATTATCCAGAGGAGTGTCTGCATACGGTACTACATAACCATCCTGTTCAAAAGGTTCCGGATGCCACCTATGAGGCCAGAACTTCTTATAATCCAGTTCTGGATCACGGAATGCATTCCATACCTCCAGAAACATCAGAGAAAAATTATAGACTGCATCCCCATGAAGCCGAACTCCAGTATCCTTCCAGTGTCCAAACCGCATCTTCTGATTGATATATTCATCTGCGAGATTGATGCCGCCATTGTACGCGGTATGTCCGTCTATGACCATGATCTTTCGATGATCCCGGTTATTCATAACCAGAGACACGAAAGGAACGAACCGGTTAAATGCCAGACAGCGAATCCCTTTTTTCTCCATCTGTTCCGCATAATGAGCCGGCAAAAGCGACACACATCCCACATCATCATAGATCAGTCGGACATCTACACCTTCTTTGACTTTCTGCTCCAGAACCTCCAGAATCCAGTCCCACATCAATCCTTCTGAAATGATAAAATATTCCAGAAAAATATAATGTCTGGCATTTCTCAGATCCTCCAGCATATCTGCAAACATCTTTTCGCCAACCGGATAATAACGAACAGAGGTATTCTTCCAGACCGGATAAGGACCAAACTCTCCAATATATCGGATATTGCCGGCGGTCGCCGGATCTTGATCCTCAATCTCTTTTAATATCCACTGATTCTGGGTCATCTCCTCGCCCATCTCACTTTTCACCATCGCCATACGGACAGCCAGACTCTTCGCCGGTTTTTTATTGCCGATCAACAGATACAGAATACCGCCGAACAAAGGAAAGCCCATAACAACAATGATCCATGCAATCTTATAGGCAGAACTTTCATCCTTACGGATCAAATACAGCAAAATCACGATACTGACCAGCCGAAACCCGAAATTAATTCGGACTGAATAACTGGTCAGCCTTTCCATAAACAAAACCCACCACAAAATCTGCAGCAGAATCGCCACACCAACCATAAGGAGACGATTTTTCAACAAGCTACCTATTCTTTTCATGTCCATGCACCGCCAATCGATTAATCTGAGTCGCTACATAGCCTGCTCCATATCCATTATCTATATTTACAACGGTAATTCCATTGGCACAGGAATTGATCATCGTCAAAAGTGCAGAAAGTCCGCCGAAACTGGCTCCATACCCCACACTCGTCGGTACAGCAATGACCGGCACATCCACCAGCCCCGCTACCACGCCCGGCAAAGCTCCTTCCATACCGGCTACTGCGATCACACAGCTCACCCCCTGAAACACTTCCAGATTCCTGAGCAGTCGATGGATGCCGGCCACACCTACATCAAACAGACGAGTCACACCCGTTCCAAAAAATTCCGCTACACTGGCAGCTTCCTCTGCCACTGGAATATCTGCTGTTCCTCCTGTACATACCACGATCTTTCCGATCAGCTCTTTTTTCTGAAATTCTGCCTTGAGAATCCTGGATACCGGATCATAGACAAATTCCGGTATTTCCCGTATTACTGCATCTGCCTGCGCCTTTGTTGCTCTGGTTCCCAGTACATTGATCTTCTGCTCTGCCATCCGTCTGCAGATACCAAGCAAATGATCCAGTTCCTTTCCCTGACAATAGATCACCTCTTCAAAACCCTGTCGAATATTTCTGTGATGATCAATCTTGGCATACCCCAGATCTTCATATGGAAGTTTTTTCAACAATTCTTCCGCTTCTTTTATATCCATTTGCCCGGATTTTACCCCGTTCAAAATTGCATTTACATCCATCACTATACACCTCTTTTTTATTATAAAAAAATCTTGAATTCAATTCAATCTTTATTTGACAGTCTTACCATAAAAATTTATACTTATGATAGGCAAACACACGAAGGAGGACATTTATGAATACTTCAAAAGTATATTACACAAACCTGAGAGTGAAAATGGGAGATACCCTGCAGACCAAACTGGAACGTCTGCTCCGCAAGGCAGGACTTCCGACCATGGATCTGGACAACAAATATGTAGCTATCAAAATCCATTTTGGCGAACCTGGCAATCTGGCATATATTCGTCCTAATTATGCCCGTACCGTTGTAGATATGATCAAATATTTGGGCGGAAAACCATTTCTGACCGACTGTAACACGCTTTATGTCGGCGGCAGAAAGAATGCTTTGGATCATATCGAAAGTGCCTACATGAATGGATGGAATCCATATAATACCGGATGCCATATTCTGATCGCTGACGGTCTGAAAGGAACTGATGACGTCTATATTCCGGTAGAAGGCGGTGAATATGTAAAAGAAGCAAAAATCGGTCGTTCTGTCATGGATGCAGATGTCTTTATCTCCATGAACCATTTCAAAGGACATGAGGCAGCTGGTTACGGCGGTGCGCTGAAAAACATCGGTATGGGATGCGGTTCCCGTGCAGGTAAGATGGAGATGCATTCTGCCGGCAAACCATATGTGAAAGAAAAATATTGTGTAGGCTGTGGTCAGTGTATTAAGATCTGTGCACACGATGCCCCTGTAATTACCGATGGAAAAGCATATATCGACCATGACAAATGTGTAGGATGCGGACGCTGTATCGGTGCTTGTCCAAAGGATGCTGTAAAACCGGCACAGGATGAGGCAAATGAAGTTCTGAACTACAAGATCGCAGAATACAGCAAAGCTGTACTGGATGGAAGACAGCATTTCCATATCAGTTTTGTTATGGATGTATCTCCATACTGTGACTGTCATGCAGAAAACGACCTTCCGATCGTACCGGATGTAGGTATCTTCGCATCCTTTGACCCGGTAGCTCTGGATATGGCATGCATCCACGCAGTCAATGCACAGGAACCTACAAAAGGCAGTGCTCTGGAAGATTCCGGAAGACCATACATAGATGATCATTTTACCTCTGTATTCCCAGACACCAACTGGAAATGCTGCATCGATCACGCAAAGAAGAT
>JAFYTM010000192.1 GCA_017558865.1 Lachnospiraceae bacterium | reverse complement strand
TTGTGCTATTCAATATAATCTGAACTTTTTCATTTCTATTCATATTCCTGTCCTTTTTCAAACTTTTCAATGACACACTGATGCTTTTTACTTTTCTTATCATAATTAACCGCGACGAGCAGAATATTTCCCGTATATTGCATCAAGACATCCGGGTACTTTTTTTCCTTCATCTGCCGAATCGCTGTCATCGCATCTTTATTCCATTTTAATTCCACCAACAACGCCGGATACTCTCTCGAATACTCCGCCCTGGGAATGAATACAAAATCAGCAAATCCTCTTCCGGTGAGTAATTCTCTTATAGGTTTAAAATAGTATTGCATGGCACTCAAATAAGCAATCGTCAATACACTGCTGAGGGAATTCTCATTATTATACTGAATCAAGGAAACATACTCCATATGAATCCTCTCAATTCCTTCCGCAACAGCATCTTCATCCATATCCAAAGTCGCATCTAAAAGTGCCGCCGATTCCTGCTGAAATTTCAAAAGCTCATTCCATTTTTTTCGTCTCGTTGCTTTTACAAACTCCTGACGGATTTCTTCATTGGGAATAAATGCCGTCTGGCTCTTCTGGTCAAATCCAAGATATCCAAGATGGATCAGATACGTCAGAACATCATCCTTATTGGAAAAACTGACAATATCATTCCTGAAAGAGGCAACGTCCACCTCCACCGATGCACCGGAAAGCATCTCAATGACGGCTGATCTCAATCCGTCAAAATCCATATCTATAAGAGGCAATATCACCTCATAAGACCCGGTATTTGACCAATAACTTTGGAATGTCCCCCGCATCATCACACTGACAACTGCCTGCGGATTATATACTTGACACGCTTCCAACATATATCCATCATACCAACGCTTTACATCCGCAAAATCCCGGTGATATTTTTCACACAGTCCTTTTACTTCTTCCTCGGTAAACCCAACATATGGTGCAAGCAAATTGGCATCCAGCATCGTAAATTCATCGAAATTATTTAAAGCTGACTGTGTCTTTTCCTTCTTGATCGGTAATATCCCTGTCAGATATGCAAGATGAATAAACCGGGTCGGTTCCGTTCCCTTAAACATCCCCCGTAAAAAATTGATATATGCTTCCTGAACAGCCTGATTTGCCGTCTCGTCACGAATCAGCACATCCCACTCATCAATCACCACAACAAATTTTTTCCCGGTTGCTGAGCTGATACATGACAATGCATCTGGCAATGAACCAATTGATTCCTGTAATTCATCCGGATATAATTCCCGAAGTTCTGCAAGCACACTCTTCTGAATATAGTCTACAACCTTTTCAGTACCTCCTGCCGGAGTCAGACACCACTGTACATCCAAATGAATGACATCGTATCTATTCAGGTGAATCTCAAAACTCTCTTCCTTACTGATTGCCAGATCAGAAAACATCTGTCTTGAATCACAGCCCTTGCTGTAATAAGCAGTGATCATATCTGCTGTAATGGACTTTCCAAAGCGACGCGGACGGCTGCTGCAGATCCATGCCTGCTTTGTATTCAGTACTTTATTCGTGTATGCCAAAAGCCCTGTCTTATCAATATAGATTTCGGAACTCAATGCTACCTGAAATGCACTGTTGTCAGGATTTACAAATCTTCCCATGTACCGTCCACTCCTTCTGATAGATCTCTGCCATTACAAAAAGACCACGGCGGACACCATTTTGTACACCGTGGTAACGCTATTCATATTATAGCTGATTTGTGAGGGGAGTGCAACCGGGGAAATCCACATCAAATACAAAGCTTTTTTGCTGATTCCGGATTATAAGCTCCAAAAGTATTCTTGATCAAAATCTTCATAAGCTCGCTGTTTTGTAAGGTAAGCGCCAAATATTCCAGCGGATTTTCGAATCTTCAGATAGCCACTATAATTGTAGCCGATAGATACTTAGACTATTTCACTACAATTATGGAGGATAGGTTATGGCAGGTACTCGCAAAGCACGTGTTCCGATGACGGAACAGATCAGGCTTATCAATGAATGCCGTCAGAGCGGCATGACAGATGCTGACTGGTGCCGTGAAAACGACATTGCAGTAAGCACCTTTTACAACTGGGTCAGCCGTTGTCGGAAAGCAGCAGCGGATCAGATCCCAGCAGCGAATTATGGTCATCTTGAGGTTCCCCGCCCGAAACAGGACGTGGTCCCCATTGATATTGTTCCGGATCACATTGCGGAACAGCATACAGCATCACAGATGCTAAACCCGCACCTTGACAATTCACATACGATTGAAGTTTCTATAAAGGATATCACGGTCCGCATCAGCAATGATGCCGATCCTGTTCTGCTCACCAGGACTTTTCGTATACTTCAGGAGTTCTCATGTTAGGTGATATCTCCGGACTCGAAAAGATCTACATTGTCTGTGGCTACACCGATATGCGCAAATCCATTGACGGACTCTGTGCCGTTATCGAAGACCAGCTTAAGATGGATCCGTCGTCCAGTGCTCTCTTCCTTTTCTGTGGAAGAAGACGGGACAGGATCAAAGCCTTGTTCCGCGAACCGGATGGCTTCGTTCTGATCTATAAGCGCTTGTCTGTCCACGGCGGCTATCAATGGCCCAGGAAGCAGTCGGAGGTCCGGAATCTTTCCTGGCGGGAGTTTGACTGGTTGATGTCCGGGATTGATATTGACCAGCCAAAAGCCCTCAAAGCAGAGTAAAAAACACTTGGATTTCAGCAGAAATCCTGCACAGAAAAATCCGGAAACCCCCTGTAAATTCGGCATTTTTCAGAAGCCATTTCCCTTTAGTAAAAGCCCCGTTTCTGGTATAATAAAGGTATCAAATCCGAGGAGAGAAACGATGGCTTCCAGTGCAAAAGATATCCAGCTTCGAGAGCTGAAAGATACAGTATCACAACTGAAAACGATGGTATCTGAACAGACTGAGTTGATCAGATCTCTCCGTCTTATGATTGACGAAAAATCCAGTCATGAGAAAGCACTTCAGGAACAGGTAGATTATCTGACCA
>JAFYTM010000191.1 GCA_017558865.1 Lachnospiraceae bacterium | reverse complement strand
TCCTCTGGAATAACGCCAGCGCAGCTTCATCTGCAGGAGCCCCATGCGGCACCAGTGTATTATCCACATCAAAGATGACTCCTGCATACTTTTTGGAAAGTTCCTCCCAATCCAATTCATAGACCGATCTTATCATTTTATTCGGATATAATGTTTTAAACATCTTATTTTCACCCCATTTCTTTTCTGAGACTATCATATAACAAATTCCTTGTCCTTTGCAACTCCTTACACATAAAGTATGAGCCCGCATCTGGACAAGGCAATTGATTTCCTTCTGTCCACGAATCTGGACGAGCTTCCGCTCGGAAAAACCGTCATCGACGGCGACAATGTATATGTAAACAAGATGGAAGCAGCCACTTCTCCTCTGAAGCAGAGAAAATTTGAGATCCACAAGAACTATATGGATATTCAGGTCGATGTGATCGGTGCTGAATGTATTGATATTGGTGACGGAACTCTCATGGAAGCACTGGATGAATACAACGAATGCAACGATTTACAGAAAGTGGCAGCACCAACTCTCGCCTGCTGTACAATGGGTGCCGGAAATTTTGTTGTCTGTATAGCAAACGAGCCGCATAAGCCGAACATCCAGATCACAGAGGATACCGCTATGGTGAAGTGTGTAGTGAAGGTACGGGCTTAACTTTCTCGATATATTTATAGAAAAAAGTTGACACCCCCATATAACGCCCCGCCTCATATTCCAGCACACGAATTGGCATAATATAACTGACCTTGGATTCATTCTCCAGACAAAATATCTGATAGGTGTTCCATTGTTTGTCAAGCGTTTTTCCCGCTATAACACACAATCCAACGTTTTCTCTTTTATTCACAGTTTGTTCATTTATCTTTCAAAAAAGGTTCATTTAAACAACATGATTCCTTCATTTCTTCTGCATATAATAAAAACATAGAACAAAGCCAATCAGCTAATACTTTTAAATAAACTTTTTCATAATAAATGCCAGGTGAGCAGCACCTGGCATCCTCCCTTTTTCAGGGTATTATCTCCATCATTTTATCCCTCAACAAAGACCTTACACCTGTATGTACAAGTTACATTTAATCTTCTAACGTCTGCTGCAGATTCTCAACAATTTTTTCCAGCTTCTTGTCCTTTTTATCACCTTCCTCCTGCCTCGCATCCTGTAAAGCATCGATCAAAAATCTCACAAAAGCATTAAACTGCTTATCAGTCATTCCCATTTCTTCCATCCTTCCACCTACTTTCAAATACTGTATGTATTTTAATTATAGGATTTTCCCTGAAAGGTGTAAAGTCTTTATTCAATTATCAAATTTAAGGAAATCAGAATATAAGAAATATATTCCGTATAATCAGATAAATAGATCTATAATAGATAATATCCGGGGCAGTCACTTCCCAGTACCGCCCCAGCATATTCCATTACTTATTTATTGTATTTTTCTTCAATCGCTGTAATCTTTGCCACGCGCTCTGCATGTCTTCCGCCTTCGAACTCATTGTCAAAGAATGCATCCAGGATCATCTTCGCCATCTCATTGCCAACCACACGTGCTCCAAAAGCAATGATCTGAGTTGCATTGTGCTTGGAAGTCATCATTGCAGAATATGGCTCGCTGCACACAGCCGCACGGATACCAGGTACTTTGTTTGCTGCCAGAGAGATACCAATTCCGGTTCCACAAATCAGGACACCTTTCTCAATCTCACCATCTTTGATTGCCTCTGCAACCTTCTGTCCCTGATCTGGATAATCCACACGTACGGTAGCATCAAACGCGCCGTAGTCCACACATTCATAACCTTTTCCGGTCATATACTCCATCATCTCTTTTTTCAGGTCGATCGCGGTATGATCACAGCCAAATCCAACTTTCATCTTCTCATCCTCCAAATATACGTAAGTTCATATAACAGTTTCAGTATATCAAATATCTATCCGGATTTCCAGTGCCTTTTGATGATTCTTGATCTCTGCCGTCTGCCATTCTCCGCCAAACTCCCCATCCAGCGTCCACGGTACAGGAAGCTCCGATTCTACGACCAGACGTGCTGTACGGAAAGAATCCATATATTGAGAATGTATCTCTCTTCGTACGATGGAGGACAGCATATCCTGCAGTTCTGCCGGATTCTGCGGTCTTCGGACAAAGGTCACCTCAAACACGCCATCATCAAACTGCACATTTCTTCCGATGATACTCTTAAATCCACCGACAGAGCGGGAGTTCGTCACCATACCAAAAATATAATCGCCCTCCACGCTGCATTCTTTACTGGTCAGATGCATGTGATAGGAAGGAATATTCGTGATCCTTTTCATTCCTTCCAAAAGATATGCCAACTGCCCCAATACATTTTTCATATTCTGTTTGGTCGAATAGGACACATCTGTAAAAAGACCAAATGCTGCAATGTAGACAAAAGACTCTTCATTAAAAGTTCCCATATCACAGGAAAAATTCCGTCCATTCACTGCGATACCGGCAGCTTTTACCATATCTCTTGGAATCTTCAGACTTTTTGCAAAATCATTCATCGTTCCGGAAGGGATATAGCCAATCGGTACCCGATGAGACCGCATCATCATCCCCTGAACGACTTCATCCATTGTACCATCTCCACCGCTGCAGACAACCAGATGATAATCATCTGAAAGTGCTGCGATCCGCTGCACAGCATCTTTTCTGCCTCTTGTAGGGTATATAGTTAACTCATACCCTGCATTGGATAATATCTGCAGAATCTCTGACAGCCTGGTCCGTATCTGTCCACGACCTGAATGTGGATTATAGATAAAATACAGCTTTTTCATCAATGAATCAGTGCCCCTAAAAGTCCATATGATACGATGGACATGATGACAGTTGCCATAATAATTCCGATGATCACTGCCGGAAATGCTTTCTTAAATTTCATGCCGAGCAAAGACGCGATCAGAGAACCGGTCCATGCACCAGTTCCTGGAAGCGGGATACCAACAAACAGAACCAGTCCCCAGAACTCATATTTTTCAATCTGATCCTTTTTACTCAAGGCACGATTTTCCAGCTTTTCCACCATTGGACGGAACGTATCTGTCTGTTTCAACCAATTAAAAATCGGTGTAATCAAAAGCAGGATAAACGGTACCGGAATGATATTTCCAACTACACAAAGCACAATGGCTCTTACGATCGGAATACTCATAACGGATGCTGCTAAAAGACCACCTCTGAGCTCCAGAATCGGAACCATAGAAATGATAAATACGATCAGTTCCTTGGAAATCTTTCCACCAAGAGTTTCCACAAACCAGGTTACTAAACTTTCCATAAAATACTTTTCCTCTCCTTATTTCTTCATGTATCTGCGCAGAAAATCATAAAATACTTCCATCTGCGCATCCGTTCCAATCGTCACCCGCAGATAATTATCAATTCTCGGAAGCGAGAAATAACGTACATAGATATCTTCCTGCTTTAATGCTTCAAATAACTCCTTCGCACGATACTCCGGATGGGTAATGAACAGGAAGTTGGCACTGGAATCCGGGAACGTAAATCCCATCTCGCCAAGTACTTTTTTCGCATGCTCCCTCGTTTTTATGATCTTACCGGTTGTTTCTCTAAAATACACATCGTCTTTCACGACTTCCACACCATATTTCAGGGAAGTCTGATTCATCGTATAGGAATTAAATGAATACTTCACATCATTCAAATACTTGATCAGTACCGGATTACCGATTGCAAATCCAATACGCATACCAGCCATGGAACGGGATTTGGAAAATGTCTGCACAACCAGAAGATTATCATAACGCTCGACAAGTTTCAATGCTGATTCCGCACCAAAGTCCACATAGGCTTCATCTACAATCACAATGACATCCTGATTGTGCCTAATAATATCCTCCACATCATCAAGTCCCAGTTCCAATGCCGTTGGTGCATTCGGGTTTGGGAAAATAATACCGCCATTCTCACGGTAATAATCTTCTTTTACAATTTTGAACTCTTCATTCAATGCCACGGTCTCATACGGAATACGAAATTCCTCTGCCCATACCGGATAAAAAGAATACGTAATATCCGGAAATAAAATCGGTTTCTCCGAATTAAAAAAAGTCATAAACGCCATTGCAAGAACATCATCAGATCCAACTCCTACAAACACCTGCTCTGGACTTACCTGATAATATTCTGCCAGTACATTCACAAGTGCCGATGCTTTCGGATCCGGATACAGACGAAGGCTATCCATATCAAAAACCTCCATCGCTTTCTGCACACCAGGTGCCGGCGGATATGGATTTTCATTTGTATTCAGTTTAATCATCCTGTCTTTCTTTGGCTGTTCTCCCGGAGTGTACGGAATTACCTTCCGGATATTCGCTTCCCATGCTTTCATCATATGTCTCCTTTTAAGGTCACATTCCCTTTTTCTATCATAAATACCGGTCGATAGGACAATTTCGCCTTCCGCAGTCCCTCATCTCCCGTATCTTCTTCCCTGTTCACATATCTATATTCTGCAGCTTCATGTTCCAGAAACTGCTGATTGATCATCGGATAAGCTCCGCGCACATGCGCATAAGCCTTTTCAATGTGTACTACAAAGGTATCATCACATACCGGTTCTCCCATCGTAAACGCAACAATCTCTCCGCCGGCACGCAGAACACCTCCCTTTAAGCCAAGTTCCTTGTGCAGTCTGAGAGAATTCAATGCTACACACATCTCACTGTTCTTCTCATGGTGTTCATCACAGCCATTATCACGACGCCAGTTTAATGCCATCTGAAAACACTCTTCTACATTATCATCCGTAAGCGCCTCGTAACTCCAGTCTGGATAAGCGGCCTTAAACTGGTTCACATGATTTTTCTTTCCATGATATTTTTTACCGGACAGATGGATCAGTTTCTCTGTCTCATACACATAATCGGCTGTATTCCTGTCCCATTCCACCTGAAATTTCTCTGGAAAATACTGTTCCAGCTCTTCCAGCTCTTCCTGGCTGACTGCATGAAGATGAAATGGATATCCCTTGTCCTGGCTGTCTTTCAATAAGAACTCGATTGCCGCTTTTCGATCTCCCATTCCCATCGGATAGGTATAAGAATACTTGCCTTCTTTCCCTGTTCGAAATACCAGGGTTCCTTCAATCTCTGCCCAGCCAAGCTGATAAAACCTTGCCCACAAATATGCATTGGCAAATGTTCTTTCACTTCCCCGGTGCCTTTGCACTAACATATGATGAAGAATGATTGTCCGATCTTCAAGCGTTGGTCTTTTAAATGGAATTTCCATACTTTTACATACTCCTGTGAAACTCCGAAAGGGGATTATCTTTCGATAAGCCCCCCGGTTTTTCTAATTCTAATATCAATCAAACAATTTTTCTTTGTATACTCCAGCCGCAATCAGTTCCTGGAAAGAACGGACAACGGTCGGTTTATCTTCTTTGTAAGTAACTCCAAACCATTTATCTTTAGACTCCAGAACAGTAACATTCGCCTGTTTGCTCTGAATCAGTCCATCTACAATCGTCGGAATCAGATATTCTCCTTTTGTCGGATCCGGCAATTCCTGCAGAAATTCTCCAAATCCCTTCTCCAGCACCTCAAAAATCTCCGGGGTGAATCCCCACATATTCATGGATACCGGACACTCTGCTTCCACTGGAGTCAATGTTCCGTCTTCTGCCTGAATGGCAGCTCCATGTTCCGTTTTGATAATATTTTTGGTCTCTGTTACTTTTGTCAGATGCTGTTTCTCATTCACACTGCAGATTCCTCTGGTTACACCGCCATTTTCGCTGAGTGTATTACCAAGCTGAAAGCCTGCCATGCAGAACTCCATGCGATCACTTGCCGGCTGCTCCTGTACCAGATAATCATGTACCTTTACAAATGCTTCTTTACCATAATAGTCATCTGCATTGATCACCGCAAACGGCTCTTTTACAATGTCCTTACAGCACAGAATCGCCTGACCGGTTCCCCATGGCTTGGTTCTGTCTGCCGGTTTTTCAAATCCGTCTGGAAGATCATCCAGTTCCTGGAATGCATATCCAGTCTCAATGATCCGATCCATACGGTTGCCAATGATCTCTCTGAAATCCTTCTCCAGGTCCTTTCTGATGATAAATACCACTTTATCAAAACCAGCTTCCATAGCATCATATACGGAGTAATCCATAATGATCTCACCAGACGGTCCTACCGGTTCCAACTGCTTGATTCCTCCGCCAAAACGACTTCCAATTCCGGCTGCCATGATGACCAGTGTTGTTTTCTTCATATCTTCCTCCTGATTGTTAAAAACGAGACAATTTTCTCTTACTGGACACGCTTCATCGTGTCAATTACTTTTGATACATATTCTTCACACAGCTCCTGTGTAGTAGCCTCTACCATAACACGCAGAAGAGGTTCTGTACCGCTTTCACGAACCAGAATTCTTCCGTCCGTTCCAAGTGCCTCCTCTACTTCTTTGATGGACTGTACCACCTCCGGATGCTCCAGAACCGTTTTTTTATCTGTCACTCGAAGATTCCGTAAAAGCTGCGGATAAATCTCAACCTCAGATGCCAGTGTACCCAGCGTGGTCTTTTTCTCCAGAATTACTTCCATAAGCTTTAAAGAAGTCAGAATACCATCACCAGTAGTTGCATGCTTACTGAAAATGATGTGACCGGACTGTTCACCGCCAAGACGATATCCGTGTTCCATCATATTTTCGAATACATATTTATCACCGACTTTGGTCTTCTGATAATTCAGACCAATCTTGTCACAGGCTTTGTACAGACCGATATTGGACATGACAGTCGTAACAATCATGTCATCTTTTAATTTGCCCTGTTCTTTCATGTACTTGCCGCAAACATACAGGATCAGATCACCATCGATCAGATTACCGTTCTCATCCACAGCCAGACAACGGTCAGCATCGCCATCATAGGCAAATCCTACATCCAGACCTTTTTCTTTCACGAATGCCTGCAAGGATTCTATATGAGTAGAACCACAGTCTTTGTTGATGTTCGTTCCATCCGGCTCATTGTGAATGACATAGGTCTTTGCGCCCAGTGCATCAAATACACTCTTCGCAATTGCAGATGCACTTCCATTGGAGCAGTCCAGACCGACTCTCATGGTCTTGAACGATCTGGTCGGCAGAGAGATCAGATAACCGATATAGCGATTGCGTCCTGCAGAAAAATCTACCGTACGTCCGATGTTTTCCCGTGTAGCCATTGGAATCTCATCAATTTGCCCATCAATATATGCCTCAATCTGCGCTTCTACAGATGCTTCCAGCTTATATCCCTGGCTGTTGATCACTTTGATGCCATTGTCGTAGAACGGATTATGACTTGCAGAAATCATAATACCGCAGTCAAAGCCTTCCGTACGCACCACATAGGATACACTCGGTGTGGTCGTCACATGAAGCAGATATACATCCGCACCGGAAGCAGTCAGACCTGCTACCAGAGAATACTCAAACATATAACTGGATCTTCTGGTATCTTTTCCGATCACGACCTGAGCCTTATGCTCACGTCCGTAATACCATCCGAGAAATCTTCCTACCTTGTAGGCATGTTCCACAGTCAGATTAACATTTGCCTCTCCGCGAAATCCATCGGTTCCAAAATATTTTCCCATTTTTCAGTCCTCCTTATTCTTGAAGGTTTGCAAGCTTTGCTGCCTGATCGGCTGCAATACATGCATCGATAATCTCCTGAATATCTCCATTCATAATCTTATCCAGTTTATATAAAGTCAGGTTGATTCTGTGATCGGTCACACGCCCCTGCGGGAAATTATAGGTACGGATCTTTTCAGAACGGTCACCGGTACCAATCTGGCTTCTTCTGGCTTCTGCCTCTGCATCGTGTGCTTTCTGGCACTCGATATCATACAGCTTTGCACGCAGAAGTGCAAATGCTTTTGCCTTATTCTGCAGCTGAGATTTCTCAGTCTGACTGTATACTACAATTCCGGTCGGATAGTGAGTCAGTCGTACTGCTGAGTCTGTGGTATTGACACACTGACCTCCATTACCGGAAGCTCTCATAACATCAATACGAATATCCTTCTCATCAATCTGTACATCCACTTCCTCTGCCTCCGGCATCACTGCAACCGTAATCGTAGAGGTATGAATCCTTCCGCCTGACTCTGTCTCCGGCACACGCTGTACACGATGTACACCGGATTCATATTTCATCACAGAGTATGCACCCTGTCCGCTGATCATGAAGGTTACACTCTTCATACCGCCGATACCGATCTCATCCGCCTCCATCACTTCGACTTTCCAGCGTCTGGATTCCGCAAAGTGTGCATACATACGATAGATCTCTGCTGCAAAAAGTGCTGCTTCATCACCGCCTGCACCTGCACGGATCTCCACGATAACGTTTTTATCATCATTCGGGTCCTTTGGCAAAAGCAGAATCTTCATCGTCTGTTCCAGCTCTGCTACACGTTTTTTTGCATCATTCAGTTCTTCTTTGAGCATCTCACGCATATCTTCATCGGATTCTTCTTCCAGCATCATCAGACTTTCCTCAATGGTCTCATTACTCTTGCGATACTCCAGATATGCCTCTACCAGCGGAAGAATATCCGCCTGTTCTTTCATCAACTTACGGAAACGGTTCTGATCATTCACTACAGAAGGCTCCGTCAACTCATTGGTGATCTCTTCATAACGTCTCACCAGATCTTCTAATCTATCAAACATCTTTTTCCTCCATTTATTCTATGTCCGAAGGGTTCCATATACTACACGATCCAGCCCGGCCAGATCCTTTACGACATGGACATCCTGAAAGGATGATTCCATCAGACTCCGGACTGCCTCTGCCTGGTCATATCCAATCTCAAAGAACAGCATACCTCCTGGTTTTAAATACTTCGGACTCTGTTCTACGATCTCTCTATAATAATACAAGCCATCCTCACTGCCGTCCAGAGCCATTCTAGGCTCATGGTCTCTTACTTCTTCCATCAATGTATCTACCACACAACTTGGAATATACGGCGGATTGGAAAGAATACAGTCATAAGTTCCTTCCACCTGGGAAAAGAGATCCGTATTTAAAAATGCTGCCTGTACATCAAGATTCTCTCTGTTCTTCTCTGCAACCAGAAGTGCTTCTTCTGACAAATCAGCACCCACTCCAGTCACACCATTTCTTAATCTGAGGATGCTCAGCAAAATACATCCTGATCCCGTGCACATATCCAGGATATGCATACCCGGTACGATATATCGAAGTGCTTCTTCCACCAGAACCTCTGTATCCTGTCTGGGGATCAGCACATGTTCATTTACATAAAAAGAAAGCCCCATAAATTCCTGTGTACCGGTCAGATGCTGCAATGGAATATGGAGGCTTCTCTTTTCTGTCAATTCTTCATACTGTCGTACCTGTGATGCAGTCACTTCCTGATCCGGATGCAGAAAATACATACTTCGTCTGCAGCCCGTCACATATTCCAGAAGATACCACGCATCCAGCTCCCATTCCGCAATCTGCGCACTCTGAAGTCTTTCTTTTCCTTTCTTCAAAAGCTTCTGCAGCGTCATCATTCCTCTTCATCCTCATCGTAATCCAGGCGATATCCCTGAAATGCTCTCCAGTCAAAGACGGCCTCTACAGCTGCAATTGCTACTTCTATCATATCATCATCCGGCTCTTTTGTCGTCAGTTTTTGCATTCCTTTTCCAGGAAGACTCAAGATTCTGACCAGAAGATTTTCACTTCTTCCTGCCAGTTTAATAAATTCATACGATACACCTGCAATAACAGGGATCAACAAAAGTCTGTACACCACCCGAAGCATCGGAGATTCCACATCAATGAACACAAAAAACAAAATACTGATCACCATGACAATAAACATAAAGCTGGTGCCGCATCTGGAATGATAACGGGAACTGTTCCTTACATTTTTTACATTCAGTTCTCTTCCTCTCTCAATGCAGTTGATACATTTATGTTCTGCCCCATGATACATGTACACTCTCTTAATATCTTCCATCATAGAAATCAATACGACATAGACGGTAAAAATACCAAGACGAATCACGCCCTCTATAATCGCCAGAAGCG
The DNA here is from genome assembly GCA_017558865.1 of Lachnospiraceae bacterium. Classification (GTDB taxonomy): domain Bacteria; phylum Bacillota; class Clostridia; order Lachnospirales; family Lachnospiraceae; genus Hominiventricola. The sequence continues at coordinate 18,220 of JAFYTM010000191.1, read as the reverse complement.
TATTGTCTACAATGTATTTTCTGAAAAATCCGGAGATAAAATACGGAAGAATCATAAAAATCGCCACAGCCATAACAATGGAAAATGCCACCGTACTGCCCATGACTACCTTTTCTGCCTTATCACCGAATATTTTCAACAAAAATTTCTCAAATGCTCCCGGCTCCTGCTCCTCTTCTTCGTAAAAGCTGGCAGAGAATGTCAATGTCTCCATACCAAGCACAAGAGAATCTATAAAATTCACTACACCACGAACCAGAGGAAGCTTTGCCCAGCCGCGATTACCCGCGATGCCCTGATGCACACTGGTATGCACTTCAATCTCCCCGTCCGGTTTTCTCACGGCCACGGAATACTGCGTCTTATTCTTCATCATAATGCCTTCCAGTACTGCCTGACCGCCAATTCCTGATGGTTTCAATGTATTCTTCCTTTCTTTAAAAAAACAGGTTGAGATTATTCATAACCTCAACCTTTCTTTTAGCAAGCTTATTTGCTGATACCATATTTACGATTGAACTTATCAATACGTCCACGAGCAGCTGCTACTTTCTGCTGTCCAGTGTAGAAAGAATGACATTTAGAGCAAATCTCTACGTGGATAGCGGATTTGGTAGAACCAGTTACAAAAGTGTTGCCACAGTTGCAGGTTACAGTTGCCTGATAATAATTTGGATGGATTCCTTCTCTCATTTTCTTCACCTCTTCTGATTATTCGTGAACTTCTGACCCTTCTGTCAATTCCCGGTCAATGCCGCTCCGATATTTCCACGGCAAGCTATCCCGGGCTAACCCCGCAAGTCCCTACGGTTCCACGCCACTTCTGCGTTAGCTTCATAAGTATAGCATACGCTTTCTGACGATGCAAGTTATTTTATAAATTCTTTAGAAAAAGCGTGTCTTTTTCACGGTCTGCACGAATTCCTCATTGGTCTTCGTCTTTGCAAAAAGATTTAATATACTTTCCACTGCCTCATCCGGCTTCATACCGTTCAGCGCTTTACGGATATTGTCCATTGCCTGCTGTTCTTCACTGTCCAGAAGAAGATCCTCTCTTCTGGTTCCGGACTTCGGAATATCAATCGCCGGGAATACTCTCTTCTCCGACAGTTTCCGGTCAAGCACCAGCTCCATATTGCCTGTACCCTTGAACTCCTCATATACCACATCATCCATCTTGCTGCCCGTATCTACCAGTGCCGTTGCCAGAATCGTCAGGCTGCCGCCTTCGCGCATATTTCTGGCCGCACCAAAGAAACGTTTCGGCATATGAAGTGCCGCCGGATCAAGACCGCCGGACAGCGTACGTCCGCTTGGCGGAACTGTCAGGTTATAGGCTCTTGCCAGACGGGTAATGCTGTCCAGCAGGATTGCTACATCCTTGCCGCTTTCTACCAGACGCTTCGCGCGCTCGATCACCATCTCCGATACACGCTTATGATGCTCCGGCAATTCATCAAACGTAGAATAGATCACTTCTACATTCTTTCCGGCAATCGCTTCTTTGATATCCGTAACCTCCTCCGGACGTTCATCAATCAACAGAATGATCAGATGCATCTCAGGATTGTTCTTTGTGATAGATTTTGCAACATCTTTTAACAAGGTTGTCTTACCAGCCTTCGGAGGGGATACAATCATACCTCGCTGACCTTTTCCAATCGGAGATATCTCGTCCACGATACGAACTGCCATACTTCCGCCGGCACGCTCCAGACGAATTCTCTCATTTGGAAAAATTGGTGTCAGATCCTCAAAATTCGCTCTCTTCGCATTCGCTTCCGGATGCAGTCCATTGACACTTTTTACATATAATAATGCACTGAATTTTTCTTTTTCTGTCTTAACCTTTGTATTACCCATGACAATATCACCGGTCTTCAAATTAAATCGACGAATCTGTGCCGGAGACACATATACATCATTATCACCTGGCATATAATTGTCACTTCGAATGAAACCAAATCCATCCGCCATTACTTCTATAATACCATGAGCAGTCTGTCCACTGTCCAGTTGCTCCATATCAGTCATTGTCTTTCCGCTTTCTGCTGCCTGTGCCTTTACCAGCTCACTTGCAGAAGCTTTTGCATCTTCCGCCAGCATAACCTCGATCACTGCTTCCTTTCTCATCGTAGAAGTCCCTTTGATTCCACGATTCTTCGCTACATCCCGCAATACCGAAAGTGAAAGAGATTCATATTTTTCTCTCATACCATTATCCATACAATCCTCCTGTAATCCTGTCTGTAATTCTTTTTCTGGGGAAGTATCTGCCGGATCCGGCAGGTTTATCGAACCATTCCCAGTATACTATTTTTATCCAAAAATGAAAAGGGAATTTTTTAAAAACATTGATTTTTATATACTCGTATGATAGATTGAAGACATGATGTTATGGAATGATAAACCTTACCACTCTCTTGACTATGAGTTAAAAAAACGTTTTGGGGAAAAAGTATACCGACTGACTCTGAATGGAGGCATGAGCTGTCCTAACAGAGACGGACATATCGGTCATGGAGGCTGTATCTTCTGCAGCAGCGGCGGCTCCGGTGATTTTGCCGCAGACCCGACACTCTCCATCCGTCAGCAAATAGAATCAGGGAAAAAACTTTTATCCAACAAACGTCCGGCAAATAAATATATTGCATATTTTCAGGCTTTTACCAACACCTACGGACCTGTTGATTACCTTCGTTCGATCTTTACAGAAGCCATTCATTGTCCGGAAGTCGCAGCCTTATCCATTGCTACCAGACCGGATTGTCTGCAGCCGGAGATCGTTGATCTGCTTGCCGAACTGAATCAGATCAAGCCTGTCTGGGTTGAACTTGGTCTGCAGACCATACATGAAGATACTGCCCGTTTTATCCGTCGAGGATACCCTCTTTCTGTATATGAGGACGCGGTGCAAAGGCTTCGTTTGAAGAACATCGAGGTCATTACTCATGTCATTCTTGGTCTGCCCGGTGAAGATTCGAAACGTATGCTTCAGACAATTCGTTATCTGAATACGCTGGATATCCAGGGTATAAAACTCCAGCTGCTGCATATCTTAAAAGGAACAGATCTCGCAGCCTATTATGAACAGACCGGATTTTTTGTTTTCACATTGGAACAATATATTGATACACTTTTGTCCTGCGTGGAAATTCTTCGCCCGGATATCGTCATTCACCGTCTCACCGGAGACGGTCCAAAGAATCTGCTGATCGCACCCTTATGGAGCAGTGCCAAGCGTCATGTTCTGAACACGATCCACCGGGAATTTCGTCTGAAGGATACCTGGCAGGGTAAATATTACAAAGAATAAACACGGAGGATTCGTATGGCTAATACACTGACACTTTACAAGCTGATTGTACTGAAAATGCTGGAGCAGGCAAATTCAGCTCTTACTAATTCCCAGATCTCTGAATTTATTCTGGAAAAAGAATATACCAATTATTTTACGCTGCAGCAGGTATTATCTGAGATGGAAGAAACCGATCTTGTCTCAGTTACAAGCAATCACCGTACCTCTTTGTATCACTTGACGGATGCCGGAAGAAACACACTGGAATTCTTTGGAAGCAAGGTATCTGATGCAATCTGCAGAGAAATCGAAGCTTACCTGAAGGAACATAATGTAGAGATCCGGGATACGCTTTCCACAACCTCTGATTATTTCCAGGGGAACGACGGTGACTATCTGGTTCGCTGCCGCGTGAAAGAGCAGCATTCTACCCTGATTGATCTGACCTTATCCGTGCCAACTGAAAAACAGGCCATCACCATGTGCAATCACTGGAAAGAAAAAAGCCAGGATATTTATGCGTATGTAATGAAAAACCTATTATAAATCAGATCGGGGGATGCAGCTGCATCCCCCTTTTTTACTCTCCATATCTCCAGCAAACCTTATAATATGCTGACGCCTATTCCTCCATCACAAAACTGTCAATGATCTCCCAAATCTCATCTCTTCCCTGTTTTGTCTCCGCAGAAAACGGAATGATCTTCGTACCCGGAACCAGTTTCAGACCCTCTCTTAAAATCTTCATCTGTTTCTGTACCTGGCTTCTCTTGATCTTATCCAGCTTTGTTGCAATAATAATCGGTTCATAGCCCTGATAAACGATCCATTCGTACATATCCCTGTCATTGGCAGACGGTTCATGCCGGATATCAATGAGCAAAAAGACTGCTTTCAGCTGCTTGGAGCTGTGAAGATAATTCTCTATCATCTTGCCCCATTTCGCTTTTGTCTCTTCACTGACCTTCGCATAGCCATATCCCGGAAGATCTACCAGATACATCACATCATTGATATTGTAAAAATTGATCGTCTGTGTCTTTCCCGGCTGGGAAGAAGTTCTCGCCAAAGATTTCCGGTTCAGCAGTCCATTGATCAGGGAAGATTTTCCCACGTTGGACTTTCCTGCAAATGCCACCTCTGGTCTCTCATTCTCCGGAAGCTTGCTCGTGATACCACAGACCGTCTCCAACTGTGCACTTTTAATTACCATATCTCTCCTCCTGGCATCATCCTGTTATACCTCTGCAAATGCATGTTCCAGCACATCCTCCATCGTCTGTGCATAAATAATCTCCAGTCCTCCGGTGATTTCTTTTGATAGTTCTTCCACATCCCGCTCATTTTTCTTTGGAACGATCACGGTCTTCATATCCGCACTCTTCGCTGCCAGAAGCTTTTCCTTTAATCCTCCGATCGGAAGTACTCTTCCCCGAAGCGTAATCTCTCCAGTCATCGCCACATCCGCACGGACAGGTTTTTCCAGCATCGCAGAAAGCATTGCCGTTGCCATCGTAATACCTGCAGACGGTCCATCCTTCGGAACTGCTCCCTCTGGGATATGAATATGAATATCATGCTTCTGGAAAAATTCTTTCTTCAATCCGTAAGACTTGCTGACCGATCGGATATAACTGATGCCTGCTTTTGCAGACTCCTGCATCACATCACCGATCTGTCCTGTCAGCTGAAATTCTCCGCGTCCAGGCATCAGATTCACTTCAATCTCCAATGTACTGCCGCCTACGCTGGTCCATGCCAGACCACGTACGATGCCGATCTCATCTTTCTCATTGCGCAGCTGAGATTCATAGATTGTCTTACCCAGATATTTTTCCAGATTCTGATCTGTCACTTTTACCTTTTTGCGATTCTTCTCCAGAATCTCCCGATCCGCTTTTCTGCACACAGCAGCAAGACGTCTCTCCAGATTACGCACACCGGCTTCTCTTGTATAACTATGAATCATCTTTTTCATTGCAGTATCTGCAATCTGAAGCTGTCCTTTTTTAAGTCCATGACGTTCCATCTGTTTTGGCAGCAGATGATCTTTCGCAATATGAAATTTTTCATTTTCCGTATAGCTGCTGACCTCAATGACCTCCATTCGATCCAGAAGCGGTCTTGGTATCGTCTGTACATCATTGGCCGTACACAGGAACATAACCTCTGACAGATCAACTGGCAGCTCTACATAATGATCACGGAATTTTTCATTCTGCTCACTGTCCAGAACCTCCAGAAGTGCTGAAAAAGTATCTCCTCTGTGATCACTGCTGACTTTATCAATCTCATCCAGCACCATAAGCGGATTCTTTACACCCGCCTGACGAATACCGTCCACGATACGTCCCGGCATCGCGCCGATATAGGTTCTTCTGTGTCCTCTGATCTCTGCCTCATCGTGAACACCACCCAGACAGATACGTACATACTTTTTATCCAGCGCATGAGCAATGGAACGCGCAACAGAGGTCTTTCCGGTTCCCGGAGGTCCCACCAGACAAAGAATCGGACTTTCTCCCTTATCCAGCATTTTTCGTACTGCCAGAAATTCCATCACACGCTCTTTTACTTTTTCCAGACCATAATGCTCTGCTTCCAGAATCTTCTTCGCTGTGTTCAAATCCAGACAATCTTCACTTCTTTTATCCCACGGAAGCTCCAGCAATGTCTCGATATAACCACGGATCACAGATGCCTCTGAAGAATTGGATCCTGCATTCAGAAAACGCTGAATTTCCTTTTCGATCTTATCCTTCACTTCCTGAGATGCCGGAAGCTCTTTCACAGCCTTACGGAACTGCTCTGCCTCCGCATTCGGACCTTCATCTCCCAGTTCCTCACGAATGACCTTCATCTGCTCTCTCAGGATATAATCCTTTTGATTTTTATCTACACGGGCCTTTACCTTTTCCTGAATACTCTGCCGGAACAGTTCGATCTCAATCTCATTATTCAATATAATACAAAGCAGCTCATAATTTTCAGGAAAATCCATCGTTTCCAGGAGACGCTGCTGCTGTTCCCATCCCAATGGTGTGTGGACCATAACCTTGACAATCAGAGTTTCCAGATCCGCACTGTCGAGAACCTGACGCACCACATCCTTACCAATCTTTCTGCTCTTTTCCGCATAGTGTTCAAATACATCCTGAAGATTCCGAAACATTGCTTCCTTCCCGCTCTGCGGAAGACTTCCGTCATCCACCTCAGGAATCGATTCCTCTATAACAGCCTCCAGATATTCTTCCCCTTCCAGACGAAGAAGCTTTGCACGAAAAACACCTTCTACCAGCACACGAAGAATATTATGCGGCAGTTTTACAATCTGCTTAATCTCCACAACAGTTCCCATTTCAAACAGATCATCCTGCCCTGGATTCTCCGTTTCCGGATCTCTCTGTGCCACAATAAACAATCTCTGCTCCTGTGTCAGAGCTTTTTCCACTGCCTTAACAGATTTGGAACGGCTCACATCAAAATGTGTAATCATCTCCGGCAGTATCGTCATTCCCCGCAGGGCTACTGCGGGCATTATCAATTCCGTTCTCTCCATGCTTCCTCCTCTTTTCAAAAAAGGAGCCTGTAAAAAAAGGCTCCTCGTTCTTGTTTTCTGAACAATCCGGCGTCTGCCAAACTGACGTTTATTTTCTCGTAATCTTCGGTTCCCCGGTTCCTTCTACTGCTTCACGCGTAATCGTGCAGCTCTGAATGGTATCATCCGATGGAATCTGGAACATCAGATCCATCATAGTCTCTTCCATAATAGAACGCAAACCTCTTGCTCCTGTCTTACGGGATATCGTCTTCTCTGCAATCGCTTTTACTGCATCTTCCTCAAATTTGAGTTTTACCTGATCCAATTCAAACAGCTTCTTATACTGACGAACAATGGAATTCTTCGGTTCTGTCAGAATACGTACCATATCGTCGGTATCAAGCGGATCCAAAGAAACAGCAATCGGCACACGTCCCATAAATTCCGGGATCATTCCAAATTTAATAAAATCTTCCGGGAGTGCATTTCTAAGAAGCTCTCCCACATTTTCTCTTCTTTTTTCACGGATATCCGCATTAAATCCAATGGATTTACGATCCATACGAGTCTCAATAATCTTATCCAGTCCCTCAAAAGCACCTCCGCAGATAAACAGAATATTGGTCGTATCAATCTGCAGAAGCTCCTGATGCGGATGCTTTCTGCCTCCCTGCGGCGGAACAGACGCAACCGTTCCTTCCAGTATTTTCAAAAGAGCCTGCTGTACACCTTCTCCTGATACATCTCTGGTAATGGACGGATTCTCAGACTTACGGGTAACCTTATCGATCTCGTCAATATAGATGATTCCTCTCTGTGCACGCTCTATATCATAATCTGCCGCCTGAATGATCTTCAGCAGAATATTCTCTACATCCTCGCCCACATAACCTGCTTCCGTCAGCGTTGTCGCATCTGCGATTGCAAACGGTACATTCAAAATACGTGCAAGCGTCTGCGCCAGCAATGTTTTACCGGAACCAGTCGGTCCCAAAAGAAGAATATTACTCTTCTGAAGCTCTACATCCAGATCCTGACCTGCCAGAATTCTCTTATAATGATTATAAACGGCAACAGAAAGTACCTTCTTGGCATTGTCCTGTCCAATCACATAATCATCCAGAAATTTTTTGATCTCGATCGGTTTCAAAAGATTGATATCAGATTCATCGAAACCGCCTTCTTCCGCCCCCAGTTCCTCGTCTATGATCTCTGCGCAGAGTTCAACACACGCATCACAGATATAGACACCATTAGGTCCCTTCAGAAGCTTCATGACCTGACTTTCTGTCTTACCGCAGAAGGAACATCTGATTTCATTTCTAGCCATGTAATTCTCCCTTAATGTCCTGCAATTACCTGATCGATCAGCCCGTATGCCATCGCCTGCTCTGCAGTCATATAATTATCGCGTTCTGTATCCCTCTGGATCACTTCCAGAGGCTGACCTGTACGCTCTGCCAAAATTTTATTCAGCTTCTCTCTGGTATGCAGGATATGTCTTGCTGCGATCTCAATCTCAGTTGCCTGACCCTGTGCACCACCCAGAGGCTGATGAATCATAATCTCCGCATTCGGAAGTGCAAAACGTTTGCCTTTTGCGCCTCCTGCCAGCAAAAATGCACCCATGCTCGCTGCCATACCAATACAAATGGTGGAAACATCGCATTTAATATAGTTCATCGTATCAAAAATTGCCATACCAGCAGTCACAGAACCGCCCGGGCTGTTAATATACAGATGGATATCTTTCCCCGGATCTTCCGACTCCAGGAATAAAAGCTGCGCTACCGTGAGGCTTGCTGTCGTTTCATTTACTTCCTCTCCCAGAAAGATAATTCTCTCTTTCAGAAGACGGGAATAAATGTCATAACTACGCTCTCCTCTGCTCGTCTGCTCAACGACGTAAGGTACTAATGCCATATTGTTGTCCTCCTCTTCATGATTGCGCTATTTATATCAAAGAGGGCACAGCTCTTCCGCCATGCCCCCCGTACACTGTCTCACAGCGTAATTTACGTAAATTAAGCCTCTACTGCAGCTGCAGCAACCAGATCTACGGCTTTCTGAATTGCGATGTCTTTCTTCATCTCTTCTTTCTGGAACTCCGGAAGGATCTCTTTGATCTTCTCTACTTCCATTCCGTACATCTCAGCCATCTTAGCAATCTCAGCTTCTACATCTTCTTCATTTACTTCGATGCTCTCAGCTTTTGCTACTGCTTCCAGAACCAGTCTGCTCTGAATATTCTTCAGTGCTCTTGGCTTCATCTGCTCTTTATAACCATCTACAGTCATACCGGTAAGCTGGAAATACTGCTCCATGGAAAGACCATTACCCATGATTCTCTGTGCAAAATCATCCATCATCTGATCAACCTGATACTCAATCATAGCCTCCGGGATCTCCATCTGAGCACCCTCGATGATTTTCTCGATCACAGCATCCTCTTTTGCTCTCTTCGCATCATCTTCTTTGTCTTTCAGAAGTTTTGCCTTGATATCTGCTTTGTATTCATCCAGAGTATCAAATTCAGATACTTCCTGTGCAAACTCATCATTTACTTCCGGAAGCTCTTTTACTTTGATTCCGTTTACTTTACATTTGAATACAGCTGCTTTTCCAGCCAGATCTGCTGCATTGTAATCTTCCGGGAAGGTCACATTCACTTCCATATCTTTTCCGATCTCTGCTCCGATCAGCTGATCTTCAAAGCCTGGAATAAAGGTACGGGAACCGATGGTCAGATCATAGTTCTCACCTTTTCCGCCCTCAAATGCTTCACCGTCAATAAATCCTTCAAAATCCAGAGAGATCATATCGCCCTGTGCTACTGCACGATCATCTACAGTGATGGTTCTCGCATTGGACTCTCTCTCTTTCAGAAGCTCAGCCTCGATCTCCTCATCCAGAACCTCGATCGGTGCTTTCTCTACCTGAATACCTTTGTACTCACCAAGAGTCACTTCCGGCTTTACAGCAACCTCTGCAGTGAAGATAAACGGTTTTCCGCTCTCCATCTGAACAACATCGATCACCGGACGGGATACGATCTCCTCACCGCACTCATCCATTGCTTTTGCATATGCAGGAGAAAGCAACTCATCAATCGCATCATTGTAAAATACTTCCTTGCCATACATCTTCTCGATCAGATGACGAGGAGCTTTTCCTTTACGGAAACCTGGAATGTTGATGGATTTTCTGGTTTTCTGATATACTTTCTGAATCGCTTTTTCTACTTCTTCAGCAGGAACTTCGATCGTCAGTTTTGCCATGTTCTTTTCTAATTTTTCTACCTGTACGCTCATAATCTACGTATCTCCTCCTTGTATTTCTATATCAGTATTCCCTGATTTACAGACTCATAGACATTTTAGAAGTATATCATAAAAAAATGAAGCTGTCTAGGCTTTTCCTGCCTCTACAGCTCCATCATTTTTTATTTTTCTGCTTTTTGGATGCTTACTGCCCGGAAGACATCTGCTGTTCCTGTTTCATGATCATCTTTTTGACCATCTCACCACCGATGGAACCTGCCTGTCTGCTGGTCAGATCACCATTGTAACCTTCTTTTAACGGTACGCCAAGCTCACTGGCAACCTCCTCTTTAAAACGGTTCATGGCTGATTTTGCTTCCGGCACTGCCATTTTGTTGCTTCCGGAATTGCTGTTCTGATTTGTCATGCTATCACCTCCATGCTCCTATTATCCACGAAAACAGACGGAGCATACTGGAAGGTTTTACCGAAAAATGATGGCCTTTTTAAGCTCCATGGCTTTTTCTTCTGACACAAGCTGTGCAGTCAGTGCCAATGCGAACGGAATCGCTGTACCCATACCGCGGCTGGTCGTCACATTGCCATCCACTGCCACTTCTTCAAAAACAACCGCTGCACCTTCCAGACGTTCTTCAAAACCTGGATAACAGCAGGCTTTTCTGCCTTTTAAAATGCCAAGATCTCCAAGTACGCTCGGAGCTGCACAGATCGCCGCTGTCTTCTTTCCTTCTTCATGGAACTTCACCAGAAGATCTGTCAACTCCCGGCATGCCCCAAGATGAAGCGTTCCCGGCATACCGCCTGGAAGAACCAGAATGTCTGCGTCCGCACAATCAGTATCCTTCAGACACACATCTGCCTGTACTGCGATCTGATGGCTTCCAATTACCATCTTTTCTTCTTTTATGGATACCATCTGCGTCTCCACTCCTGCTCTGCGCAGAATATCCACCACTGTCAGTCCTTCAATCTCTTCAAACCCATCAGCTAAAAATACGTAAGCTTTGCTCATAACTTTTGCCTCCTCTTTTTGTGTTATCATAACATTTTTTCAAGAATCGTGCTATACTATCCTTACAGTCTGTTATATGACAGACTTACATTTTTTTAGCAAAGGAGATACTTCATGGCATCCTACGAAATTGAAAAAAAATATCTGATCCACACACTCCCGGAAAATCTGGACAGTTATCCATACCATGAGATTGAACAGGGGTATTTATGCACCGAACCTGTCGTTCGTATCCGCAGACAGGATAATGCATATTATCTGACATATAAATCCAAAGGTCTTATGATTCGTGAAGAATATAATCTTCCTCTGACAAAAGATGCCTACCTGCATCTGAAAGAAAAAGCAGACGGAAAACTGATTACCAAACGACGCTACCTGATTCCTCTGACTCCATATACCATAGAACTGGATGTCTTCTCTTCTCCTGTCCCGGATCTCTGGCTTGCAGAAGTAGAATTTCCTTCCGAAGAAGAAGCACTCTCTTTCCAGGCTCCTGAATGGTTTGGAGAAGATGTGACCAATGACTCCAAATATCACAACAGCAGCCTAAGTCGACTGTGATGACTTTGCAGCTTCTCTGATTTCTTTCGCCATCTGACTGGCAGTTTTTGCATCCTCGGGTTCTGGTACATGCATCAAAGAAAGTCTTATGACTCGAAGCTGTACACGGAACCCGATATATATATCCCGTAATAATTCTCTGATTTTCTTTTTCATTTTCTTCCTTTCCATCCTTTTACTTCCATACTTAATGTACAACATTTTGTTGATAAAAATCAACTATTCGTTTTTTATTTATTTCTAAAATCACATAAATCTATTCTTTTCGTTGTATCATCTCGTGAATATCAGGGAACTTGCTATAATATCCCTGAATTAAGAGGTGTATTATGAACGGGAATCAATTAGGCGATACATTACGAGAACTTCGCCTGCAGAAAAACATGAATCAAAAGCAGATTGCTATGGACTTAAATCTTTCAGCTCAGGCTTATTCCAACTATGAATGCGGCAAACGCTTTCCAAGTCCGGATATCCTTTGCAGAATGGCGAGATATCATGGAGTCACGCTCGATGAGCTGCTTTCTACTGGTCTGCGTCCCAAACAGTCCGATCCTTTTGAGACACTTCCCCCGGAATATCAGCAAGTGATCCGTTCCTATCATGAATTGCCTTTTGACAAACAAAGAATCATACTTGATCTGCTCACCGTCTTAAAAGAACAACCATAATCTCAAACAGCCGAAAACAACGCCCCGTTGCTTTCGGCTGTATCTATATTACGCCTGATATACAATTTTTCCTGCACAGATCGTATAATATACCTTGCCAGGAAGCTCCCATCCAACAAACGGACTGTTGGATGCTTTTGATGCGAATTCCTCTACCTTCCAGAGTTCATTCTCCGCGAAGATCACAAGATCTGCCGGCGCATCCTCCACAATACTGCCCGGAATCATTCGATAAAACTCTGCCGGATTCCTGCTCATGCATGCCATAAGCTCAAGCAGTGTCAGATGTCCTGGCTGCACAAGAGATTTGATTCCCAGTCCCAGGGAAGTCTCCAGACCGGTAATGCCGCTCGGTGCACTCTCCAGAGGTCTTGCTTTTTCCTCTGCACTGTGAGGTGCATGATCCGTCACGATCATACTGATCGTTCCATCTTTTAATCCTTCAATAATCGCCAGACGATCTTCTTCCTCTCTAAGCGGCGGATTCATTCTCGCCATCGTGCCATATTTCAATACTGCTTCATCTGTCAGTGTAAAATGATGAGGCGTTGCTTCTGCGTGAACATCTGCTCCCATCTTTTTCGCCATACGAACCAGTTCCACAGAGTTTTTAGAACTGATATGCTGAATGCACACAGATGCCCCTGTATGAAGTGCCAGCATACAGTCTCTTGCCACCATCACATCCTCCGCAGCTCTCGGTGCTCCTCCATATCCCAGCTGCTCCGATACTTTTCCCTGATGGACACCGGGTGCTGCCATCAATGCCGGATCTTCTTCATGAAATGCAAGCGGAAGTCCCAGTTCCTTTGCTTTTTTCATCGCCTTCAACAGCAATTCTTCATCCATGATTGGAATACCATCATCTGTAAATCCAGGTGCACCCGCATCTGCCAGAGCCTCCATATCCACCAGCTCCTGTCCTTTCAGATCTCTGGTGATCGCTGCCGCCTGCAGCACATGGATGCCTGTCTTCTCTCCTTTCTCCTGAACATATGACAATGTCTCCAGATTGTCCACAACAGGTTTAGTATTGGCCATACACACAACCGTTGTAAAACCTCCTCTGGCTGCTGCTGCCGCACCTGTCTCAATATCTTCCTTATAAGTCAGACCCGGATCACGAAAATGCACATGTGCATCCATAAGCCCCGGTGCCACCACCAATCCTGACGCATCGATCACCTGCGCATCTGCTGCCTGAATATTTTCTCCAGTCTCCACGATCATGGAACCATCGATCAACACATCCATGATTCTGTCTGTACCCGTTACCGGATCTACCACTCTTCCATTCTTAATCAGTATCATTATACACTCCTGTCCTGCGGTCTTTTAACCACGCTTCTCTGCTTTCTGAATCTATTATATTATAGAATTCCTCTCCATTTCAATGCTGATTCGTGATATAATGTATGAATTATATAAACTATGATGTGAGGTATTTTCTATGAAATCATTTTTAAAAGGCACCTGTATCGGGCTTGCGATTGGATTATGCCTGTTCATCGGATATGCGACATATTTTATGATCTCAGACTCCGAATCCACCACTGCCGCCGCACCGCCTGCCGCGGTATCCATTGAAACATCCGAAGAAACAGAGCCTGTACCAGACAAGAAAGAAGTATCCGAACCGGAACCTGTAGTGGAAGAAAAACCGGCACCAGAACCTATGCCTGTCAGAATTTCCTTCGCAGGAGATGTACAGTTCTCGGAGCAGTACCTTTCTGACTATGACCAAAAAGGAATCTCTGCCCTGACAGATACAGAGATGCTCTCTCTGATGCAGGATTCCGACCTGTTCCTGCTGAATGAAGAGTTTCCATTCAGTCTCCGCGGAGAACCAATGCCGGACAAACAGTTCACTTTCCGCACAGACCCCAAGTATGTAAAGATTTTACAGGAACTGGGAACAGATATTGTCACGGTTGCAAACAACCATGCACTGGACTTTGGCATGGATGCTTTCTGTGACACCCTGGACACCTTAAATCAGGCAGACATCACCTATATCGGCGGAGGATACGATATTACAGAAGCCTCCGCAGCAGCGGTCCGTACAATTGAAGGACAGACTTTTGCCTTTCTGGGTGCTACCAGAGTCTCCCCATCTTACAGCTGGTATGCCAACAGCAGCCAGCCTGGACTTTTTCAGACCTATGACCCTGCCGGATTGAACGAAGCGATCAAAACAGCTGATGCTGCCTATGACCATGTCATCGTCTTCGTCCACTGGGGCATCGAACGAAACGATATCCCGGAAGAATACCAGCGTGTCCTTGCAAAAGGCTATATCGATGCCGGAGCTGACCTGATCGTCGGCTGCCATCCACATGTGCTGCAGGGCTTTGAATATTACAAGAATGTACCAATCGTGTACAGCCTTGGCAATTACCTGTTCGGCAACCGGACCGGCGAGACGCTGCTTTTACAGGCAGTCTTTTCACCGGAAGGTACACTGGACATCGAACTGGTGCCATGTCAGAGAAAAAATGGCGTACTTTCCCGTATCCAGGAGCCTGCTGCCCTGTATGACTACCTGAACAGCATTTCCTTTGACGCAAAAGTGTCAGGAGACGGACTCCTGACACCATAATCACTTTATTCTGTTTTACACCAGACAGAAAGCTGACCGCCATCTACCCGGAACTCTGCAAAGCCGTCCTGACCGATCATAACCGTCTGACCGCCAAACAGATTCCGGAAGGTGCAGTCTGCAAAATGTGTTCCCACATACATCCGTTTGCTGCCGCCAGGTCCATCCGTGAGCAGTACCGCCAGACCAGAATCCAGATGTTCCGTATCTCCTTCAAAGGTCCAGCCTATGATATTCGGATGATCCAGATAATCATGCTGTACTCCATGCATCTTTTCCGTTCTCATACGCAAAATCATATCCAGCTTTTCCCGAATCTCCCTGTTTTCCTTTCCATGTGTTCCATAATAATTTCCATAAAACACACAAGGATATCCCTGCGGACGCAGCAGAATCAATGCATATGCACTTGGCACAAACCAGTCTGCCACCACACTCTGCAGTGCCTGTCCCTCCTGTGTATCATGATTTTCCACAAACGTCACTGCCCGGTCAGGTCTTCGCTCCACCAGAGTTCCTTTGAAAATATCCCTCATATCAATCTGTCCATTGCTGCAGCTTGCTCTGTGAAGATTCATATGCAGCGGCACATCAAACAGATGCATACTGTTGCCGCTCGTATGAAGGTACTTCTCCAGATCCTCCACCTGCTTCGCCCAGTACTCACCTACGGTGAACAGTTCTTTTCCCGTCTCCCTGCGAAGCGTTTCCAGCCACGGTCCAAAGAATGACGCTGAGATATGCTTATTGGCATCCAGACGGAAACCATCCATATGTACCGTATCCAGATACCAGCGGGAAAAATTCGTCAGCTCATCCCTGACCTCCTCATTGGAAAAATCAAGATCTGCACCCATCAGATAGTCATAATTGCCATTCTCATCATCGACCTGAGCATCCCATTGACATCCTTCAAATAAAAAGATACCATTCCTTTTCTCCTTCTGATCCCAGTCTACACCGTCAAAATGAGTCCGGTTCCACTGAAAATCAGAATACTTTCCTTTTCTTCCCGGAAAATAAAACTTTGTCCACGCTTCAATCTGACGGCTGCCGCTCTGTATCTGCCCCCGGTTCCCGCGGTTCACTTCCCGTGCCATCACCGTCTCAGACTCGTCTGCCCCCATCTTATGATTAAACACCATATCTACATAAACCTGGATTCCTTCCTGCTGCAAAGCAGCTACCGCATCCAGATACTCCTGTTTGGTCCCATATTTCGTTCTTACTGTCCCCTTCTGGTCAAATTCTCCCAGATCATACAGGTCATACACGCCATAACCAACATCGTTGACTCCCGCCTGTCCTTTATATGCGGGCGGCAGCCAGATGCCGGTGATACCGATCTTCGCCAGATGTTCGGCATCCTCCTTTACTTTCTTCCAGAGACTTCCGTCTGCCGGATAATACCATTCATAATACTGCATCATCACGCCCATGGGATGTCCTCCTTGTTCTATAAAATAAGGGACTACCGCATATCTACGATAATCCCGTCTCTAACCTGCGGATAACAGGACTTGAACCTGCACGCTCGCGCACCAGAACCTAAAAGTAGTGTTTTCTTCGCTTTTATTACTTTTTATTACCAAATATCCCACTAAATCAACCTTTGTTAATCATAATTCTCATGGTTTCCAAATTTTATCTTCCGGTCAGCAGAAACTTTAGCAGAAACACAATCTATTATTTGAGTTATTCTAGTTTTTCAAATATGTGGCAATTTGGCAATCAATAGGTTCTTTTCCCAACGCTACAATCATGACATTTCATTTTATTTTATTTCAAAATTACGAAACACTTAATTGTCATTCTAAAACATTTACTTTTACAATGCAATACCATTCCTTAAAGTACCATTATTTTATCCACTAGTACTCTTAATGTTTTAAATATTTGCCAACCTTCAGCAAACACCTCTTTTATATATTTTTTTTAAAATCATACTTTTTCTTATCAAATTACTTACTTTCACACTAAAAACATCACACTTTAAATAAAATCTACTTTTCTAAATTTTTTTAGAAAATTAGTTGTTTGTCATTATAAAATTTCTTCTCAAATCATTTCTTTGTATAATAAAACATATCAATAACAAAAATCTTCTCCAACAAATCATTTTTCTCAACAATACGTGGTTTCCCCAATATTTATATTTAAACTTATCTTTGTACATCCGTTCCAATAACTAGTATGCAAATTGCAAGAAAAATCACACCTATATTCTGAAAATCATTACTTTGTATTTTTATTAACTAGTCCTAGAGAAGTATCCAATTTTAACAATTTTATATTTTCTTTCCATATCATAGGTATTCTTTAAAGTATAAAATATGTTATTAAAATGGGGCATATCACAATTTGATATGCCCCATAAAATATAACCTCTCATATGCATTATTATTGTCATTCAAATGCCGTTGTTTCTACACAATACCATACCTCCATGCAATTGCACGACAAAGATATCCCAATCCAATCGAATCTGCACAATACTGATAATCTGGTGGAAATAAAACATTGGCAACTAGATCTCCTGTAGGTAGGAATATTTGATATCCACTGATATCTACCTGCATAAACACAAGTCCAGAATAATTTATAGAAATAGTACTTTTACCACTTCCATCGCCTTTTGAATTTTTCTTAGTTACTCCCCATCTTCTGGAAAGAATGCGACACGCCACATCAAGTACACTACTGTCTTTAATTATTTGTCCATCATTCGCCATACATATAGAAAGAACCTTTATTCCTTGTGGTATGTACACCTCATATACATTTCCAGACTGACGTACGCTTAGTCCACTATATTGTGTTATTGCCATAATAAATACCTCCATAAATATTTTTTTCTTATTACTTAAGGAAATGTATTTTTAACGGCTGATAAGATTTTGGAAGTGCACTTACAACTAATGATCTATATAGAAAGAAAATAAACTAATTTCCCCGAAAAGTGTAAGGTTGTAAGGCTTTAATCGTATTTATAGTAGAGGGTTATTTTACACTTGCAAAAGAGATCTGTGAATCGCACGAAAACTGAAATTTTCTGTTTTCATATGAAAGCTGATTGACACTTCAATAATAGCATGCTATTATTGAAATATCTGATGATCTCTCGGAATCCTGAGTGATTATAGCCAGCAACGCTGGTAATGGACTTTGAAAAGTAAATATTATCGAAATTAAAGAAAAATGGGTACGAGAAAAAGACATAACTGTTGCTATGCCTGAAAATAGTGTATAATGCT
>JAFYTM010000190.1 GCA_017558865.1 Lachnospiraceae bacterium | reverse complement strand
GATATGAAGCCCTTGATTCTGTCATATTCTTTGCTCCCGTTTGGGATTTTATCGTATCTATGATCGAGCATAGGACAAAAGTTGGAGGGATCATGAATCACTACGATGCAGTCGTCTTCGTAATAATCCAGATTTCGCAGTTCCAGTGTGTTGCTGCAGTAAATACCCTGTCCATGAATGGTTCCGTCATTGTCCATGGAAGTAAGTTCACCCAGGACGCCGGTATGTGAAAAATTCTTACTCGAGTCGTGCAGGTATATATTCTGGAAATACAGCTTGTCATCCAAAATATATAATAAGTCCAAACTTGTCTCTGTACATTGATAGAGGTATATATCATCACCGATATATCGTTTCAGACCTTCAAGAGAATAATTTGCTTTATGCTCCGCCGTCTTTTGCTGGATTTGCTTTTCGTAATCGCTGCAGTTCTTTATGTATTGCTCCGCAAGCTCGGTAAGCTGCTGTTTGGTGTCAGGATCGGCAACCTGCCAGGCGGTTTTGAAATAATGGTCATTCACCAGCGATTTATCCCATCTGGGAGAATTCTGTCCAGAAAAGTGTGCGTATGTGTACTTCCATTTGGGAGGTGCCTCAAAAAAATCTTTGTAACGGTCATGGGTATAGATGAAACCTATCCAACCTCTTGGGTCCTGCGGGTATTTTTGAAAAATTTCCGAGTAATTCCGGGCTGCGTTATAATTCTGTCCCATCTTTCGGAAGGTATCTGCCGCAGTGACCAGACGTTCAAGTTCACTTTCTACATTCATATGAACGGTCGCACCGTCAAAGTGATGGTGATGGGTGATGTTGGTCGTGTAATTGTTGATCGCTTTTTCTGTGATAAATGCAGTGCCGCAGTGCTTACAGATACCGGCTTCGTGGGTATTGTCTACTTCGATCTGCGCGCCGCATTGTGTGCAGATTGCAGGAACCAGTGGCATAATAAGATCCTCCCTCTGTGGTGAAAATATATATACATTTTATCATAAAGGAATGTGTTGAGCAAAGACATTGTTGGGGTGTATTCCGGGATTGCATATGGAGGAAATTGGAAATATAATAAATGCAGTAGAGGAAAGAGAGGTACAGGAAGTGATATACACGGTTACATTTAATCCATCGCTGGATTATATCGTCTCTGTCAAAGATTTTCAGATGGGTATGACGAACCGCACCTGTGCGGAGCAGATTCTTCCCGGAGGAAAGGGAATCAACGTATCAACAGTTCTGACAAATCTGGGCATTGAAAATACAGCACTTGGATTTAGCGCAGGATTCAGCGGAAAAGAGATGGAACGACTGATTGCGGAGATGGGAATTCGGTATGACTTTATTCCTGTCCGGAATGGTTTTTCCAGAATTAACATCAAGATGAAGGATTTTGATGGCACAGAGATCAATGGTATGGGCCCCCATATTGATTCAGAAGCGGTTGATGAATTGATGCACAGACTGGATCGGCTCACTGGAGGTGATATCCTTGTACTGGCGGGCAGTATTCCGGAAAGTATGCCGGATTCTGTTTACCGGGATATTCTGACGCGATTGCAGGGAAAAGGTGTTCTTTTTGTGGTAGATGCAACAAAGAAGCTTTTGCTGAATGTGCTGGAGTATCATCCATTCCTGATAAAACCCAATAACCATGAGCTTGGCGAGATCTTTGAGACAGAGTTATATACCCATGAAGATGTGATTCCGTATGCCCAAAAACTTCAGCAGATGGGTGCGCGCAATGTACTCGTATCTATGGCAGGGCAGGGGGCTGTGCTTGTGTCTGAAAATGGAGATGCCTTCCGGCTTTCGGCTCCGAAGGGTAGGCTGGTCAATGCAGTTGGTGCAGGAGATTCTATGGTTGCCGGATTCCTTGCCGGATGGATGGAAAAACAGGATTATGAACATGCGTTTCGTATGGGGGTTTCTGCGGGAAGTGCAAGTGCATTTTCGGATTTTCTGGCGACAAAGGAGGAGATTGAAAGGGTATATGCTTCACTGATGCAGAAACAAGTTTGCAATACCTGACAAGCTATGTTACGATATAGGCGTTGTCATTCCCAGACCGGCAACGGAAAGGGGGTGTAATCGTGGAAGTATTAGCTTCTCTTATGGTCTCCATCGTGGGCGGTGTGATTTGCCATTTCATCGTCAAATGGTTAGAAGGAGATGACAATGATAATGACAACTAGCCTATAAGAAAAACCCAGGACTGCCATCCTGGGTTTTTCATTTGTGTCCTCGCGGATACATTAGCTTCTCTTTGCCTATAGGCATTATAGCATATGCAGGAAAAGAATGCAATATTCATTGTATTCCCAACTGCCAGAATGCCACAGCACTGGCAGCCGCCACGTTCAGCGAATCCACGCCATGAGCCATCGGGATACGTACCGTATAATCACAGTCCTCAAGCGTCACATCTGCCAGACCATCTCCTTCGGTTCCGAGGATTATTGCCAGCTTTTCTTCAGAC
Source organism: Lachnospiraceae bacterium (assembly GCA_017558865.1). GTDB lineage: Bacteria > Bacillota > Clostridia > Lachnospirales > Lachnospiraceae > Hominiventricola. The sequence goes on along the minus strand of JAFYTM010000190.1, from coordinate 16,467 downwards.
ATCAGATTTGGGTCGTTGATGGGGACTGAATCATCACTTAATGCCATCGCAGCCGTTTGAAATCCCAGTTTTTTTAGATGTGAAAGCCAGTGTGGGTCATCATTTCCAATAAAAGTCCATGGAATCTGGAATACGGTTCCCATGCTGACCCGGATCGACCTTCGGTACAGAGGGTTGCTGCAGGCTGGTGTCAAAAGCACGGCATCGATTCCCAGTGCGGCAGCAGAACGGAAGATGGCACCCACATTGGTCGGATTCATGACATTTTCCAGAACTGCGATCCGGCGAGCACCGGTACAGACGTCTTCTACAGAAGGAAGGGCGCGCCGGCGCATGGCACACAGGGCACCGCGGGTCAACTGAAACCCGGTCAGCTTCGTCAGGACGTCCAAAGATGCAGTATAGACAGGGATATCCCCACATCTTGATATGGTCTCACGGGCTTCCCCTTCGATGTGTTTCGTTTCTAATAAAAGCGAGACAGGTTCGTATCCTGCATTCAATGCGCGTTCGATGACCTTTGGACTTTCTGCAATAAAAAGACCTTTCTCCGGTTCATGGCGGTTGAGAAGCTGCCCTTCTGACAGACGGGCGTAAATATCCAGTTCTGGGGAAGAAAAATCTGTGATTTCGATGATGTTTGGCATGGGATTCTCCTTGAAATAGTATAGTCATGTATTAACAAAAAATTATACATAAGGTACTTGAGATTTTCAACACATGAAAATTGCAAAAAGGTATATGCTAATCAATAATTTTCTATGATTGAATCAATGAAATAAAATGTGTTAAACTGGAAGTGATTACAAAATATGGGAGGTAGCAACATGGAATTTCGAGGATGTGAAGAAGGAAAAGCAACGCCGAAGCTGGTGGAAGTGAAATGTCCGGAGTGTGCAGATATTATAGAAGTGTTTGTGAAAATGGGCGGCGGAGTTGGACAGACGGGTACGCTGGCATCAGATGAAGCGTGCGTGAGCTGCGGCTATGTGGCAAAGGCAGGAAGTTATGTAAGTGATTATGAAGAGGTGTGAGCGACTATGTATATTATCGCAGGTCTGGGCAATCCAGGCAGTAAATACGAAAAGACAAGACACAATGTGGGATTTCAGGTCATTGACCGATTGGCAGAGAAATATCATATAGATATGAACATGAAAAAGCATAAAGCAATCTGTGGAACAGGTGTGATCGAAGGAATGAAAGTGCTGTTGGTAAAACCGCAGACTTACATGAATCTGAGCGGAGAGAGCATCCGTGAGGCAGTAGATTTTTATAAGGTTGATCCGGAGACAGAATTCCTGGTAATCTACGATGATGTGTCTCTACAGCCGGGGCAGCTTCGTATCCGTAAAAAAGGAAGTGCAGGTGGACATAATGGTATGAAAAATATCATTCAGCATCTTGGAACACAGGTATTTCCAAGGGTAAAGGTCGGTGTAGGAGAAAAACCGGCAGGATATGATCTGGCAGATTATGTGTTGGGGCATTTCTCAAAGGAAGAGGAAAAAGAGATGGCGGAAGCATATGATCGTGCCGCACAGGCTGTGTCCGTAATTCTGACGGATGGAGCTGATAAAGCAATGAATGATTTTAATTAGGAGCAGCGTATGAACACTTTTTATGAACCGCTGCTGGACCTGGAGATGTTTATACAGGTTCGGGAAAAACTTTCAAAAGAGCATCGTCTCCAGCTTATAACTGGATGTGTGGAGTCCCAGAAGACACATTTGATGTACGGTCTGGGGCGCGACTGGCCAGTAAAATTGATTTTAACTTACAATGAATTAAAAGCAAAGGAAATCTATGAGGAGTATCAGACCCTGGATGAAGAGGTGTTCTATTACCCTGCAAAAGATTTTCTCTTTTTTCATGCAGATATTCAGGGAAATGAGCTGCTGAGACAGAGAATTACAGCGGTGAGCCGTCTTCTGTCAAAAAAGGATGCAGTAATCGTTACTACCATAGATGGGTGTATGGACCCATTATTGCCGCTTCAAAAAATGCGGGAACTGACAATGACGATCGGAACCGACAGTATCGTAGAGATGGACGCTGTCAAAATACGTCTGGTACAGATGGGGTATGAACGTGTAGGGCAGGTGGAGCTTCCGGGACAGTTTGCGATCCGCGGCGGTATTCTGGATATCTATCCATTGACAGAAGAATATCCGATTCGTATTGAACTTTGGGATGATGAAGTGGATTCGATCCGGAGCTTTGACCCGGAGAGTCAGCGTTCCATGGAGAATCTGGATGAGATCACTCTGTATCCGGCAGCAGAGCTTTGTTCAGAAGAACATCATTGCAAAGGTGTTTCCCTTCTGGATTATCTAGGAGAATTCAAATCGTTGGTGTTTCTGGATGAATGTAATCGTCTTCTGGAACGTGCAGAGACGGTGGAGAAGGAATACCGACAGAATTTTGAAAACAGGATGGAAAAGGGGCAGATTAAGAAAGATCAGGAGCAGGAGATCTTTTCCTGTCAGGATGTGGTTCTTCGTCTGAATCGAATGAAGGGTGTGGTACTTGGTACACTGGAGACGATAGACAAAAGGATGGAGCTTTCCAATCGTTACTGTATGGATGTACGTTCTATTCAGTCCTATAACAATCATTTTGAACTTCTGGTCAAGGATCTGAGACGGTGGAAAAAAGAAAAATACAAAGTAATTCTGATGTGCGCATCCAGAACCAGAGGACGAAGACTGGCGGAGGATCTGCTTGCAGAAGAACTGAATGCATTTTACAGTGAAGACACAGAACGTGTGGTACAGAAGGGTGAGATCATGGTTGTTCATGGAAATGTATTCCGTGGGTATGAATATCCGATGATTCATCTGGCTGTTATCTCTGAAACGGATGTATTTGGCCGGGAGAAGAAGAAAAAGAAGCGAAGACAGCGGGTATATGAAGGAAGAAAGATCAGCAGCTTCACGGATTTGTCGGTGGGCGATTATGTAGTGCATGAAAATCATGGTCTGGGTATCTATCGGGGAATCGAAAAGATTGCGGTAGATAAGACTGTGAAGGATTACATGAAGATTGAATACAGTAAGGGTTCCTGTCTTTATATTCTTGCAACACAGTTTGATGCGATCCAAAAATACAGCAGTGCAGATGCAGATAAAATTCCGAAGCTGAACAATCTGGGAGGTCAGGACTGGAAAAAGACCAAGTCAAAAGTGAAGGGTGCAGTACAGGAGATTGCAAAGGATCTGGTAGAATTGTATGCGACCCGTCAGGCAGAAAAAGGGTTTGTATATGGACCGGATACGGTGTGGCAGAGGGAGTTCGAGGAACTGTTCCCATATGAAGAGACTGAAGACCAACAGAAAGCCATTCTGGATGCCAAACAGGATATGGAAAGCAGCCGGATCATGGATCGTCTGGTCTGCGGAGATGTAGGATACGGAAAGACCGAGGTAGCGATCCGTGTTGCGTTTAAAGCAGTACAGGAGAGTAAGCAGGTTGTCTATCTGGTGCCGACGACGATCCTGGCACAGCAGATCTACAATAATTTCGTGCAGCGTATGAAGGAATTTCCGGTGCGTATTGATCTGCTCTGCCGTTTTCGAACAGCTGCTCAGCAGAAAAAGACCCTTGAAGATCTGCGAAAAGGTCTGGTGGATATCGTGATCGGTACCCACCGGGTACTTTCTAAAGATGTAGAATATAAGGATCTGGGACTTTTGATTATTGACGAGGAGCAGCGCTTTGGTGTAGCAGATAAAGAGAAGATCAAGAAGTTAAAGACGAATATAGATGTATTGACCTTAAGTGCGACACCGATTCCAAGAACTCTTCATATGAGTCTTGCCGGCATCCGGGATATGAGTGTGTTGGAGGAGCCGCCAATTGATCGTATGCCGATCCAGACGTATGTGTGTGAGTATGATGAAGAGATGGTCCGGGCTGCGATTCACAGGGAGCTTGCCCGTGAAGGACAGGTTTATTATGTCTACAATCGAGTGGAGACCATTGCAGATGTGGCAGCAAGGATTCAGAAGCTGGTACCGGAGGCCAATGTGGCGTTTGCCCATGGGCAGATGAAAGAACGGGAACTGGAACAGATCATGTATGGTTTTATCGAGGGTGAGATCGATGTGCTGGTATCCACGACAATCATTGAAACAGGTATGGATATCTCCAATGTCAATACGATTATCATCCATGATGCAGATCGGATGGGATTGTCTCAGCTTTACCAGCTCAGAGGACGAGTTGGAAGATCGAACAGAACCGCATATGCGTTTCTTCTATATAAGAAGGATAAAGTTTTAAAGGAAGTGGCAGAGAAACGTCTTCATGCAATTCGAGAATATTCGGATTTAGGAAGCGGATTTAAAATTGCGATGAGAGATATGGAGATCCGGGGTGTTGGAACACTTCTGGGTCAGCGTCAGCATGGTCATATGCAGGCGGTTGGATATAATCTGTATTGTAAGATGTTGAATGAAGCGGTTCGACGAATGAAAGGTGACAGTCAGCGAATCGAAGATGATTTTGAAACAGTGGCGGATATTCAGATTGATGCATTTATACCGGATACTTATATTCGTAATGAGGCATTAAAACTGGATATTTATCGAAGAATTGCAGCGGTGGAGAATCAGGAAGAGCGTGATGATATGCTGGAAGAACTGATCGACCGTTTTGGAGAGCCGCCAAAATCTGTGCTGAATCTTTTGGAAATCACAGGTCTTCGGGGACAGGCACATAAGCTTTATATCAAAGAGATTCAGGCGAGACCCGACCGTATTGTATTTACCATGTATGAAAAAGCAATGATCAATCTTCTGAAAATCCCGAAGCTTCTTGAAGGTATGGATGGAGCGATGACTTTTAAGAAAGCGGAACCAGTGCAGTTCATCTATACAGCAAAGAACAGCAGACAGAAGAATACCGGAAATCTGCTGGAGCTGACAGCTCAGATACTGGAACAGATGGGAGTGCTGCTGGAATCATAGGAGGCTAACATATGAGAAGAAGAATCATGGCAGCAGGACTTGTGGTGATGTTATGGCTTACAGGATGCGGACAGAAAACGGAATCCGTGTCTTTGGAGAGGGAGACACAGGCGGAACAGAGTGCTTTTATAGTAAATGGAGAAGATATTTCTTACAGAGAATGGAATTTTTATGTAAGGATGAATCAGATGCAGTGGGAAAAATCTTATCTGGAAAGTTATGGAGATGAGATGTGGAGCCGGGAAGTAAATGAGGAAGGATTGACTCTGGCAGAGCGGTTAAAGGATGAGGTGTTTGAGTCGATTGTTGAGACGCACCTGATCAATCAGTATGCCGGGGAATATGAAGTTGCAATCTCGGAGGAAGAAGAAACACAGCTTCAAGAACGGGCGCAAAGTTTTATGAGAGCTTATCACGAAGCCCTTCTTCGATATGCAGGGGCAGATGAGGAGTTTGTCTATGAAAAACTGTCGGAAGTGCGGCTGTCAGAGCTGGTAGAAGAAGCTCTGGTGGAAAATTTTGATCCGCAGCTTACAGAAGATGATTATCACAGGGAAGGTATCTGTTATGTGCTGATCTCAACGACGGGACTTCGGGATGCAGAAGGTGTTCTGGAGCCGTTTTCAGAAGAAGAGGTAGCGCGTCGGACGCAGGTGGCGCAGGAACTTTGTGTGAAAGCAAGAGAAAGCGGCGATCTGAAAGCTTCCGCCAGGGAATATGATCTGACTCCGGTTGAGTCCAGTATGGGAAAGACAAATACAGGAGACGGACAGGAACACCGAATGCTGGATGCGGCAAGAAAGCTGGCTGTAGGGGAGATATCTGATCCGATTGAGACAGAGGAAGGATGGTTCCTGGTACAGCATACATCGGATTATGATGAAGAAGGTGTTGCCTACTGGAAAGAATATCTGACTTCGCTTGCAAAGCAGGAAGAGTGCAGACGGCTTTGTAAAGAATGGAGGGAAGAAGCTGAGATTACGGTAAATCAGGAGATTATGGATCAGGTTGATGTGAAAATTGTATTAAAAGAGTTGCTTTAAAAAAAAGAAGAGATTATAATCATATGAAAATACAGGAATCTGAGGAGGAGTGGATTTATGAAAAACAGATTTGCAGGAGTCCTTGTGCTTCTGTTTACCATGATGACTGCATTGACAGGATGTGCTCAGAAGGTAACTCTTGATAATACGGCAGAAGTGGTGAATGTGAATGGAATGTCAATTCCTATGGGAGAATTGAATTTTTATCTGCGCTACCAGCAGGCGCAGATGCAGAACTTTATGGGAGTGTATTTCGGCGAGGATTATATGAGCCAGGATATCATGGGAATGGGTGCGACGTATGGTGATACCGTACGGGAAAGCACGGTTGATGCACTGGTTGAATATTATTTGATCGAACAGAATGCGGATGACCTTGGGATTGCATTGACGGATGAGGATGATGCAAAAATTGCAGAAGTGGTAAAAGCATTCCTGACAGACAATGACAGTAAGACACTGGAATTGATATCGGCGGATGAAGCGACAGTGACACATCTGCTTGAGTTGACAACGTTACAGGTGAAAGCATATGCAGACCGTGCCGCAACCATTGATACTGCTGTAAATGAAGAGGAGATCGAGCAGAAGCGTATTTCCTATGTGATGACTTCTACGATCGGAACTTCTTCTGCTGATGGAACGGTAACAGACCTGACGGCAGAAGAGCTGGCAGAGAAGAAAAACACAATGGAAGCGATTGCATCAAAAGCAAAAGAAACCGGTGATTTGAGTGCAGCAGCAGAAGAGAATGGCTTGTCTGCGGTAACTCTTACCTATGGAAAAGGCGATAATACTCTGAATGAAGCAGTGCTCACAGCAGCAGATCAGCTTTCTGATGGAGAAGTTTCTGCTGTCATCGAGGATGAAAGCGGTTATTTTGTTGTTTTGATGGAAAGCACACTTGATAAGGATGCAACGGAAGCCAAGAGACAGGAAGTGCTTGGGGAACGTGAGAATGAAGCGTATAACGCATGGTATGAACCTCTTAAGGAAGCGGCTCAGATTACAAAAAATGAAGAGCTGATTCAGTCGCTGACTTTTGAACGTATCTATACCACACCTGTTGAGGAGTAGAGATGAGAAGAAGAGCTGTCAGATGGAGCATGACGGTATGCATGGCAGCGCTTCTGTGTGGATGTCAGGATTCGGAACAGACAGTCAAGACACAGGAATCTCATGAAGAGAGACTGATAAAAGATCCTGTTCCGGATATGTCCACAGCTATTTCTGAAAATCTGGAAGAGATAGCAGAAGATTCACTGCCAAAAGAAGTTTTAGAAGAGGATACATCGGAAGAAGTGATCCCGGTTTTGGATGTCGCAGAAGTTGAAAAAGAAGAGCCGATGTTATATCTCATAACAGATTATGATGTACTTCCCCAAGATACGGTAAAATATGTGGTATCCGAAGAGGAAGAGATTATGGAAACCCGTCTTGTGGAATCAGTCATAGATGAAACCGATCCTCAGACGTTTCAAGTAATAAAAACAGAAAAAGAAGTTCAGGTGACAGAAGAAGTTCCCTTTGAATATTCTGATCCTGCGGGTAATGTGAAATATGCCTATGTGGATGGCTTCTGGTATGCATATCAGTACAGTACGGGAGATATTACACTGGACGAACCGGATGAAGAATTTGCATTATTGATTATGAATCTGGATGGATTTTATGACGGATATGATGTTTTTCGCGTGGAGCATTCCGAAATTCTGGATGACCAGATGGGGACACAGCATGAATATCATATTTTATACCGTAAGACCTCCCAACTGGAGGGAGAACCAATGGATACAGAGGGATTGACGGTATCGGAAGTGCGTCAGGAAATTTCTTCAAAAGTAGAGATTGTAGAAGAAAAGGTTCCAATTGTCAAAGAAGAACAGTTTGGAACGGATGAATATATTTATCATGGATGGCAGAAGCTGGAAGACGAAATTTACTATTTTGATGAGAATGGGGATAAAGTAACCGGTGAACAGGTCATTCGCGGAGTTCGTTATCTGTTTGACAGACATGGAGTAAAGGTCAGTGATAACGGAATTCATGTATCCGATGCCAATGGTATGATTAACTGGGATTGTGTGAAAGAGTATCGCATAGATTATGCTGTCATACGTGCTGGCTATCGCGGATGCGGAAAAGGTGAACTGGTCAAAGATGGAAGATTCCTGGAAAATGTAGTTGGAGCCAGAAGAGAAGGCATTGATGTAGGATTATCGATTTATTCACAGGCGGTGACTGCAGAGGAGGCAGTGGAAGAAGCAAATTTTGCCATTTCGCTGGCAAAGGAACATCTGATCAGCAGACCGTTGGTGATTGTATCTTCTCAGGGAGATCCGGAATGTCGGGGAAGAGCAGATGCATTGAGCAGAGAAGATAGAACAAAACTCATTAAAATATTTTGTGAAACCGTGCGAGATGCTGGATATACACCAATGATACATGCAGAAAAAGCTTGGATTGAGCAGTGTCTGGATGCAGAAGCATTAAAGGAATATCCATTGTGGCTTGCTCAATATAATTCAAATGTTACTTACAGTGGTCCGTATGCAGCTTGGCAATATACGGCAAAAGGAAATCTGGATGGTATAAGAGGAAATACAGGCTTGAGTATCAGCCGTTAATAATAGGAGGAATTCCAAATGAGTATTACACAGAATCTTACCCTTTTGACAGATTTGTATGAATTGACGATGATGCAGGGATATTTTAAAAATCCTGTGCATGAAACTGTAATTTTTGATGCATTCTATCGAACAAATCCAAGTGGAAATGGATTTGCGATCGCTGCAGGTCTGGATCAGGTCATTGATTACATTAAAAAATTACATTTTGCAAAAGATGATATTGACTATTTGAGAAGTACTGGTATATTTGAAGAGGATTTTCTTGAATATCTCAGTAATTTCAGATTCAGCGGAGATATCTATGCGATTCCGGAAGGAACCGTTGTGTTTCCCAAAGAGCCATTACTGAAGGTTATTGCTCCAATTATGGAAGCACAGCTTGTGGAGACAGCGATTCTGACGATTGTAAATCATCAGAGTCTGATCGCAACGAAGGCGGCTCGTGTAGTAAATGCGGCAAGAGGAGACGGGGTCATGGAGTTTGGTCTTCGTCGTGCACAGGGACCGGATGCAGGAACCTATGGAGCACGTGCGGCTATGATCGGCGGATGTATCGGCACATCCAATGTTCTGGCAGGCAAGATGTTTGATGTGCCGGTGCTTGGAACTCATGCACATAGCTGGATCATGAGTTTCCCGGATGAATATACTGCATTTAAGACATATGCGCAGATGTATCCGAATGCATGTACTTTACTGGTAGATACTTACGATACTTTGAAGTCAGGTGTTCCGAATGCGATTCGTGTTTTTAAAGAACTCCGAAAAGCCAGAAAGCTGAATGGTCGTTATGGAATTCGTCTCGACAGCGGAGATCTGGCATATCTTTCCAAAGAAGCAAGAAAAATGCTGGATGCGGCTGGTTTTCATGATGCAGTGATCTCAGCTTCCAGTGATCTGGATGAATATCTGATCGACAGTTTAAAGACGCAGGGTGCGAAGATCACATCCTGGGGAGTTGGAACGAATATGATTACATCCAAGGATTGTCCGGCGTTTGGTGGAGTATATAAGCTGGCTGCTGTCAAGAACGGAGATGGAGATTATATTCCGAAGATTAAACTTTCTGAGAATTCTGAGAAGATTACCAATCCAGGCAATAAGACGGTTTATCGTATTTATGAAAAAGCCAATGGGAAACTGAAAGCAGATTTGATCTGTCTGGAAGATGACCAGTTTGATGAGTCAAAAGATCTGGTGCTGTTTGATCCAATCGAGACCTGGAAAAAAACCACTTTAAAAGGTGGAACCTATACGATGAAGGAATTGATGGTGAAGATATTTGATAAAGGAGAGTGTATCTATGAATCACCATCTGTCATGGATATCCGTGAGCACTGCATCCATGATCAGAATACGTTATGGGATGAGACCAGAAGACTTGTAAATCCACATGAAGTGTATGTGGACTTGTCTGATCGTCTGTATGAAATGAAAAAGATGCTTCTTAATAAGATGCATCCAGCAGATTGAATACAGAATACAGAATATAGAATATGTGTAAACATTTAGGAGGAAATCAAATGCCAAAAAGAACGGACATTCATAAAATACTAATTATCGGTTCTGGACCGATCATCATTGGACAGGCATGTGAGTTTGATTATTCTGGAACGCAGGCATGTAAGGCGCTTCGTAAACTGGGATATGAGATCGTACTTGTGAACTCTAATCCTGCTACGATCATGACGGACCCAGAGACTGCGGATGTGACCTATATTGAGCCTTTGAATGTAGAACGTCTCGAATATATTATTGCAAAAGAGCGCCCGGATGCACTGCTTCCGAATCTGGGAGGACAGTCCGGTCTGAATCTATGCTCTGAGTTGAATAAAGCCGGAGTTCTGGACAAGTACAACGTAAAAGTCATTGGTGTGCAGGTTGATGCGATTGAGCGTGGTGAAGACCGTATCGAGTTTAAAAAGACGATGGATAAGCTTGGTATTGAGATGGCACGCAGTGAGGTTGCGTATACGGTAGAAGAGGCACTGGCGATTGCGGATAAGCTTGGCTATCCGGTTGTTCTTCGTCCTGCTTATACGATGGGCGGAGCCGGTGGAGGACTGGTATACAATAAAGAGGAACTCAGGACGGTATGTTCCAGAGGTCTGCAGGCCAGTCTGGTAGGTCAGGTACTGGTAGAGGAGTCCATTCTTGGATGGGAAGAGCTGGAGGTAGAGGTTGTCCGTGATGCGGACAATAATATCATTACTGTATGCCTGATTGAGAATATTGACCCACTGGGTGTTCATACAGGTGATTCCTTCTGTTCCGCACCGATGCTGACGATTTCAGAAGCATGTCAGAAGAGATTGGAGGAGCAGGCACATAAGATCGTGGAGTCTGTACAGGTTATTGGTGGAACGAACGTGCAGTTTGCACATGATCCGGTATCTGATCGTATTATCGTTATTGAGATCAATCCGCGTACTTCCCGTTCTTCTGCACTGGCATCCAAAGCGACCGGTTTCCCGATTGCACTGGTATCTGCAATGCTGGCAGCAGGTCTGACCCTGAAAGATATTCCGTGCGGCAAATACGGAACACTGGATCAGTACAAGCCGGATGGAGATTATGTAGTAATTAAATTTGCACGCTGGGCGTTTGAAAAATTCAAAGGCGTAGAAGATAAACTGGGTACTCAGATGCGTGCAGTTGGAGAAGTCATGAGTATTGGTAAGACCTATAAAGAGGCTTTCCAGAAAGCGATTCGTTCTCTGGAGACTGGACGTTACGGTCTTGGCCATGCAAGAGATTTTGATTCTTTGAGCAAAGAGGAATTGTTAGCTTCACTGGCAACTCCATCCAGCGAACGTCATTTTGCAATGTATGAAGCACTTCGCAAAGGTGCGACTGTAGAGGAAATTCACGAAATCACAAGAGTTAAGAACTGGTTTATCGAGCAGATGAAAGAACTTGTGGAAGAAGAAGAGGCACTTGCTGCATGCAAGGGAAGCATGCCATCTGATGAGATGCTCACTTCTGCAAAGAAGAATGGTTTTTCTGATAAATATTTAAGCCAGATCCTTGAAATCTCTGAAGAAGATATCCGTAAACGCCGTATTGAGTTGGGAGTAGAGGAAGCGTGGGAAGGTGTTCATGTAAGCGGAACCGAGAATAATGCTTATTATTACTCTACCTACAATGCAGAAGATAAGAATCCGGTAAATACGGATCGTCAGAAAATTATGATTCTTGGTGGTGGTCCGAACCGTATCGGACAGGGTATCGAATTCGACTACTGTTGTGTACATGCATCCCTTGCATTAAAGAAGCTTGGATTTGAGACGATTATTGTAAACTGTAATCCAGAGACTGTCTCTACGGATTACGATACTTCTGATAAACTGTATTTTGAGCCACTGACACTGGAAGATGTTCTGAGTATTTACAAGAAAGAAAAGCCGGTAGGTGTGATTGCTCAGTTCGGCGGTCAGACACCGCTGAATCTGGCAGCAGAGCTGGAGAAGAATGGTGTGAAGATCCTGGGAACTTCTCCGTCTGTGATTGATCTGGCAGAAGACCGTGATCTGTTCCGTGAAATGATGGAGAAGCTGGAGATTCCGATGCCGGAGTCCGGAATGGCTACTACTGTAGAAGAAGCGATTGCGATTGCGAATAAGATCGGTTATCCGGTTATGGTACGTCCTTCTTATGTATTGGGCGGACGCGGTATGGAAGTGGTATATGATGATAAGAGCATGACGCAGTATATGAATGCAGCGGTTGGTGTGACCCCAGACCGTCCGATTCTGATTGACCGTTTCCTGAATCATGCACTGGAGTGTGAGGCAGATGCGATCAGTGACGGTACACATGCATTCGTACCGGCAGTTATGGAGCATATTGAGTTGGCAGGTGTTCATTCCGGTGACTCTGCATGTATTCTTCCGTCTGTACACATCTCAGAAGAAAACGTGGCAACGATCAAAGAATATACCAGAAAGATTGCAGAGGAAATGCATGTTAAAGGTCTTATGAATATGCAGTATGCAATCGAGAATGGAAAGGTCTTTGTTCTGGAGGCAAACCCGAGAGCATCCCGTACCGTACCGTTGGTATCCAAAGTATGTAATATTCGTATGGTACCGTTAGCAACAGATATCATCACTTCTGAGCTGACTGGCCGTCCGTCACCGGTAGCGGAACTGAAAGATCAGGTGATTCCGTATTATGGTGTAAAAGAAGCGGTATTCCCGTTTAATATGTTCCAGGAGGTTGACCCGGTACTTGGACCGGAGATGCGTTCAACTGGAGAGGTGCTGGGATTATCCAGTTCCTACGGAGAAGCATTCTTCAAGGCACAGGAAGGTGCACAGTCCAAGCTTCCGCTGGAAGGAACCGTTCTGATCTCCGTAAATGGAAAGGATAAAGAAGAAGTTGTTGATATCGCAAGAGGATTCCATGAAGCTGGATTTGATATTGTAGCGACCAAAGGAACATTTGCGATTATTACAGAAGCTGGTATTCCGGCGCAGAAAGCGAAGAAGCGTTACGAAGGTCGTCCGAATGTAGGTGATCTGATCACGAATGGAAAGATTCAGATGATCGTAAACTCTCCGGCAGGAAAGAGTGCGGCAACAGATGACAGCTATCTGAGAAAAGCGGCGATCAAGGCGAAGGTTCCATATGTAACCACAATGGCAGCAGCAAGAGCTTCGATCGAAGGTATCCGTTATGCAAAACAGTATGGCAGTACAGAAGTAAAATCTCTTCAGGCACTGCACAGTGAGATTCGTGATAAATAAGACTGGTTCCCTCATCCGTTGGATGAGGGAATTTTTTTTAAAACTTCTTGAATAATTAGAGAATTTTTAAACATCATAATATAACCTTGGAAAATCCTTAAAAACAAAGCGGCGGTAAAGTTGGTAAAATTGTAATTGACCGCCGCTTTGGCAAGGAGAAAGTATGATTGGACGTGTACAGGAAATAAAAGAATTGAATAGGTTATATGCTAGAAATAAAGCTGTCTCCTTTTAATTTAAAAGAATGCGAAGACTTTTATAAAAGTAATAATGTAAAATTCTCAAGATATGATATCGCTCAGAGTTACATGATATTTGGTGGAATTCCATACTACATGGGATATATTAATCCGACCAGGAGTTTAGCACAGAATGTAGACCAACTATTTTTCAAAAAAAATGCTGTATTGAGAGATGAATATAATAGATTGTTTGCATCTATATTTGTGAATCCAGATGCGGTAAAAAATATTGTTCAGTTATTGTATACGAGAAATGCAGGATTTACAAGAAAAGAAATTGTAGAAAAACTTGGGATAACAGATGGTGGTAGATTATCTAGAAATTTAAATGCGTTGATTTCAAGTGATTTCATTATAAAATATGTTCCGTTTGGATGCGGTAAGAGAGAAGAACATTATAAACTTATTGACCCATTTTGTATGTTTTATTTGCATTTTATCTTGAATCAGAAAAAGATAAGTGAAAAATTCTGGCAACAAAATGTTACATCGGCTGCAGTTTCTATATGGAGAGGATTTGCATTTGAAAATGTTTGTTTTAATCATATAGAGCAGATAAAAAGAGCACTTGGAATATCCGGAGTAATAACAGAAACCAGTGCATGGTCTAAAAAAGAAGATGATACAGAGGGGACACAAATTGATTTGTTAATTTCACGAAATGATAATGTGATTAATATGTGTGAAATAAAGTATTATAGTGATGAGTTTAAAGTGAATAAAGAATATTATTTAAAATTATTAAAAAGGCAGACAATATTAACAGAAAGTGTATCTCCTAAAGTTGTTATTCATAGTACTCTTATAACGACTTTTGGCTTATCATTAAATGAACACAGTGGAGCATTTTCAAGCGTCATTGTGTTAGATGATCTTTTTAAAGATGAGTAAGGTACAGAATGCGGGTTCGTAATTGTAACTAGAAAAGTATAAATTCTCTCCATTTCCACATACTAACTCCATAGCAAAAAACTAACAAAGTGCAAAACTGGAGGAAGATGTGATGAAAGCTACAGGAATTGTAAGAAGAATAGATGACCTTGGCAGGGTCGTTGTACCTAAGGAAATACGGCGCACTTTAAGAATCAGAGAAGGAGATCCGCTGGAGATCTTTACGGACCGTGAAGGTGAAATAATTTTGAAAAAATATTCTCCAATCGGAGAGCTTGGACTATTTGCAAAACAATATGCAGAAAGCCTTGCACAGACGATGGGGCATATGGTATGTATTACGGATCGTGACAGCGTGATAGCGACTGCAGGAGGAGCAAAAAAGGATTATTATGGAAAACCAATCAGTTCACAGCTGGAACAGCTGATTCAGGAGCGTGAGAGTCTTCAGGCAGTGTTTGGTGAGCGTAGATTTGTCTCGGTAATTCAGGAAGTCATGGAAGGAGTCACATCAGAAACGATCTGCCCGGTGATCAGCGAGGGAGATGCCATAGGGGCAGTGATTCTTCTTGGAAAAGACGGGAAAGGAAAGATGGGAGAAGTAGAGCAGAAGGTAGCCGCTTCAGCTGCAGGGTTTCTTGGACGGCAGATGGAGCAGTAGGATAAAAAATGGGGAATGTAAACTTATATGTTACATTCCCTTTTGCAGATAAATTATTCCAGACAGATGGCGGCATCACCCTGTTCTGTTACATAACCTATGATGGCTGCCTGTGGAATCTTATCATTCAGTTCTTTCAGACATTCCTGGGCGGAAGCCTCCGGCAGAGCGATCAGCAGACCGCCGCTGGTCTGAGGGTCATAGAGGATATCCTGCATGGCACGGGAAATATCTCCGCAGACTTTTACACCTGCTTCTGCATATTCACGGTTGCGGTAAGCACCGGCGGGGATAAAGCCCATGGAAGCCAGTTCGTAAGCTTCTGCGTGGTAAGGAATCTGATCTGTCATCAGGTGGATCGTACAGCCGCTGCCCTGAGCCATCTCAAAGCTGTGTCCTAAAAGGGCAAAGCCTGTGACATCCGTACAGCTGTGTACCGGATATTTTACCATGATATCGCGGGCTGTCCTGTTCAAAGTCGCCATCTGGCGATAGATGCGGTCCAGCACGTCCTGTTCTACCATATCTGCTTTCGCACTGGTGGTCAGGATACCGATGCCGAGAGGCTTGGTCAGAATCAGTACATCTCCTGGCTGTGCACCGCTGTTTGTCAGCACTTTTTTGGGGTGTACAAAACCGGATACGGCAAGTCCGTAGATCGGTTCTGCTCCCTGGATGGTATGACCGCCTGTAATGATGGCTCCTGCTTCATATGCTTTGGTATAGCCGCCTCTTAAGATCTCCTGAACCGTTTCTTTATCCATATATTCGGACATACACATGATGTTGAGGGCAAGCTTTGGTTCTCCGCCCATGGCGTAGACGTCGCTTAATGCATTGGTTGCAGCGATCTGTCCATAGAGGAACGGATCGTCTACGATTGGCGGAAAGAAATCAGTCGTCTGCACTAAAGCGGTATCTTCGGTAATGACATACACGCTGGCATCATCGCTCTTATCGTAACCAACGATCAGGCGCGGATCGTGGTGCGTCTCGAAGCCTTCCAGCATCCGTACCAGAGTGCCGGCACCGACTTTGGCACCGCAGCCGGCACATTTGGCGAGTTTTGTAAGTTTTACTTCTGTTTCCATAAGTCTCTCCTCAACTGTTTTCTGCACGATAGAGAACCGGATAATCTTCGGTATCAGCCTGTACGATCTGTTCCATCTCTTCCGGGTAAGGTGCAGATGGGAACAATGTTGGACTTATGTAACGCACACAGGTTCCGCAGCTGCTGCTTAAGTTTCTTGGAACCGGCATAACACGGGCTTCAATCTGATTC
>JAFYTM010000189.1 GCA_017558865.1 Lachnospiraceae bacterium | reverse complement strand
GTGCGCTCCGGGATGCTCGTGCCTGTGAGGACGGAGAGATTGCGAAGGGTGTTCTGGATAAAATTATCGAGAATTTTGAGATCGCAGACAGTGAAGAGGTGCCGGTCTGTCAGGATACGGGTATGGCATGTGTATTTCTGGAGATCGGACAGGATGTACATATCACAGGAGGCAGTCTGACAGAAGCCGTAAATGAAGGTGTGCGCCGTGGATATGAAAAAGGTTATCTTCGGAAATCCGTCGTGAAAGACCCGGTGCGACGTGGAAATACTGGTGACAACACTCCGGCGATGCTGTATACGGAGATTGTTCCGGGAGAACAGATCAAAGTGACGGTAGGCCCTAAAGGCTTTGGCAGTGAGAACATGAGTGCGATTCGTATGTTCAAGCCTTCCGCCGGACTGCAGGGAATTAAGGATTTTATTTTGGAGACGGTGGAGGCGGCAGGACCGAATCCATGCCCGCCGATGGTCGTTGGTGTGGGG
The DNA here is from genome assembly GCA_017558865.1 of Lachnospiraceae bacterium. Taxonomy (GTDB): domain Bacteria; phylum Bacillota; class Clostridia; order Lachnospirales; family Lachnospiraceae; genus Hominiventricola. The sequence continues at coordinate 5,212 of JAFYTM010000189.1, read as the reverse complement.
ATTGGCGGAACCTTTGACAAGGCAGCCTATCTGGCGAAAAAAGCACTGATGCGTCCGCTGGATTCTTCCCATGAAGATCCGTTCTATGCAGAGCTGGAAAAAGAAATGCTGGAAAAAATCAATCAGCTTGGGATTGGCCCACAGGGATTTGGCGGACGGACAACTGCGATTGGTCTGAATATCGAGACGTTGCCGACCCATATTGCAGGGATGCCCTGTGCGATCAATATCAGCTGTCATGTGACACGCCACAAAACGGAGGTAATCTAGTCTTATGGAAAAATATATTACATTACCGCTGACAGAAGAACTTGTCCGTACGCTTCATGCAGGAGATACGGTGTATCTGACCGGAACGGTCTATACCTCCCGCGATGCAGGTCATAAAAGAATGTGTGAGACGCTGGCAAAAGGAGAAGAGCTGCCGTTTGATCCGATGGATGCGACCATCTATTATGTAGGGCCAACACCAGCCAGACCAGGACAGGTCATCGGTTCTGCGGGACCTACAACCAGTGGTCGGATGGATGCCTACGCGCCGACGATGATGTCTGTGGGAGCCAGAGGCATGATTGGAAAAGGAGCCCGTCTGCCGGAGGTGGTAGAGGCGATGAAGCAGTATGGAGGTGTCTATTTTGGTGCGATTGGCGGGGCGGGTGCGCTGCTTGCCAGATGCATCAAAAAATGTGAGCTGATCGCATACGAGGATCTGGGTGCGGAGGCGCTTCGGAAGCTTTATGTGGAGAATATGCCGCTGGTTGTGATCATAGACAGCGAGGGACGGAATCTTTATGAAGAAGGAAGGAAGGCTTATCTGGTAAAGAATACTATATATTGACGCATATTGATATCCTGTAATAGTTGAAAAGAACACAATATTCCTATATAATGATAATAATATTGAATATGGGGAGCAGGAAAATGATGGAGCAGAAAACGGTGGAAAATCAGCAAATAAAAGAAAAAGAATATCTTCTTCGCCTGGTCACACAACATTCCGATCGAGTGATTTGTTATTATGATATTCAGGAAAGAAAGAGCAAGATGTGGGATGCCCGGATCTGCAAGAAATGTCGGCTGCCCCGTATGTGTGAGATGCAGTCTCAATCAGTTCTTGGCAGTGGTTCTATTCTGCCCGAAAGTATAGAGGAAGTAAGAGATATGTTCAGGGATATCCGTGAAGGAAAGTCTGATGGGGGAATAAAGATGCGCATCAAAATGCCAGAAGGTGAGCTTCGCTGGTTTGATTTCAGATATTCAGTGATTCAGAATCAGGATGGCGTTCCAAGCGTTGCGTTGATCTCCCATAAAGATATTACAGAACAATATGAACATGAAATGGCATATCTTCGTTATAAGCAGGAATTGGAAAATGATGTGGAAAAGCATCTGTTGTTTGTGGAAAGTGATTTAACTGCAGACAGGGTTGAAAAGATTGGCGGACGGATGTTGCCGCATAATGAATGGATGTTAAAAACTTCCTATTCAGAATTTGCCGAAAATATACTGACTAAGAAGTTCATAGCAGAAAATCGGGAAGAAGCAACGGTTTATTTTTCTGTAGAAAAGCTTCTTCAGTCCTATGCCAGAGGAGAACGTCGGTTAAAATGTGAATGGAAACTTCGGTTTCATGACGGTACGTTACATTGGGTAGATGGTGAGATTATGCTCCTGTCAGATCCATATAATGATCATATCAGAGCTTTTTTCCGTATGCAGGATATTACAGAAGAAAAAAAAGAAAGCATGGAGATCAGGAAACGTTCGGAGAGAGATGGCATGACAGGTCTTTTTAACCGTATAACAGCAGAGGAAAAGGTCAGTCGTTTGATTGATGAAAATGAACGACCGGGTATTTTGTTGTTGCTGGATCTGGATGATTTAAAAGGTATCAATGATACGTTTGGGCATGATGAAGGTGATCGCGCGATTATTGGAATATCGACCATATTAAAAAAGCATTTTCGGGAAAGTGATATTCTGGGTCGTCTGGGCGGAGATGAATTTTTGGTATATCTTCCGGGTGCGGCAGATAATCAAAATGCGATTATCAGAAGTATCACATCATTGCTTCGAAAACTGTCAGGGGTTTCCATAGGCACTGCAGGAGAAAGGCGTCTTCATTGCAGTGTTGGATGCGCTGTTCAGGAATCAGATAAAGACAGTTATGAAAAATTATTTAAACAGGCGGATACTGCTCTTTATCATGTGAAAAGAAGCGGAAAAAATAAATTTGCTTTTTATCTCCCTGAAATGGAACAGGAGGATTATGAATTCAGAGAACAGAAAATGCTGTCCATGCAGGGGATGAAACGGGTTGAACAGATGGGATTACAGCATCTGCTGCGAGCGGTAGCAGGTTTTTATCCATTAGTGATGTTTGCGAATTTAAGTGCCGGGGATTATTATCTGGTGGAACAAGGAAGTGCTGACCATGTATTTCCGTTTGCACCTTCTGGTGTTCTGGATGATTTCCTGAAAATGGTGGTTGTTGATGTTCATCCGGAGGATGCCGATGTTTTTTTTGAAAATATATCGACAGCAAGATGTCTGGAGTTATATGAAAGTGGGAAGCAGCATCTGAATTATCGTTTTCGTTTTCTTGATAAAGGCGTCTATCTTCAGGTAGAGGTGATGTCTTATTTGTATACAAATGAGAGTGGAGATGTGTTTAATCTGGCATTGATTCGCTGGGGCTGAAAAACAAAGGTTTATGCATTTAGATGCATAAACCTTTGTTTTTTAGCATTATTTTTTATAAAGAACTCTGATGGAATTCAGCACACACAGTATCGCAACGCCACTGTCGGCAAAGACAGCCATCCACATTGATGCAAATCCACAGAGACCGAGAATCATGACACAGATCTTGATGCCAAGTGCAAAGATAATATTTTGCCACGAAATCTTCATTGCCATATCTGCAATATGAATTGCATCTGGAATGGCTTCCATACTGGAAGTCATAAAGACGACATCAGCAGCTTCGATCGCTGCATCAGCACCGCTTCCCATAGCAGCACCCACATCAGCACCAGCCAGCACCGGGGCATCGTTGATACCGTCACCGACAAACATGACAGAACCGTGTTTTTTACGGATACTCTGCAGAATGGAAAGTTTGTCATGAGGAAGCAGTCTGGCATAGACTTCGTCAATGCCGGTCTTAGAAGCGACAGCCTCTGCGCTGTTCTGTGCATCTCCGGTCAGCATGGCTGTGGTGATGCCTCGTTTTTTCAGTGCAGTGACAGATGATTTCGCTTCAGGTTTGATCGTATCTGCAATTATCATGCATCCGGCATATTCTCCTTCGATGGCGATCAGTACTTCAGTACCGAAAGAATCATCCTGACAGGAAGAAAGCTTGACCATATGATGTTCCATCAGCTTACGGTTGCCACAGAGGATGACCTGACCATTTAAGACAGCAAGGATGCCCTCACCGGCAATCTCTTTTAAGGTAGAAGGTTTGGATAATTCCAGACCTTTTTCTTTTGCCGCGGAGACGATGCTGTTTGCGATCGGATGTGTGGAGATTTGTTCGCAGCTTGCAGCAAGCTGCAGCAGTTCATTTTCTTTGATATTGTCCGTTGTTATGATGTTTTGAAGTACAAAATTTCCTATGGTGATGGTACCGGTCTTATCCATGACAACAGCTTTGATATCGGAGAGTGCTTCCAGTGCAAGACCACCCTTGAACAGGATACCTTTTTTGGAACCTGCACCGATACCGGAGAAAAAAGCAAGCGGCACACTTAATACCAGTGCACATGGACAACTCATAACAAGGAAAGAAAGGGCTGTGTAGACCCAGTAATTCCAGTCACCGTTCAGAAGCAGCGGGGGAAGAAGGGCAGTTGCGAGTGCCAGCAGCACGACGATCGGTGTGTAGATATGTGCAAATCTGGTGATAAAACGGTCGATCTTAGGTTTGCTTGCGGCAGCATTTTCCACAGAATCCAGAATCCGGGTAACCATCGATTCGTCCAGCGCTTTTTCAACAAGGATTTTTAATTGACCGGATGTATTGACACAACCGGAAAGTACATGGCTGTGTCTGGATACATGTACTGGAACAGGTTCTCCGGTGAGTGCAGAGGTATCGATACGGCTTTCTCCTTCCAATACCACTCCATCCAGAGGGATCCGGTCTCCGGGACGTACAAGGATGATATCATCGGGAAGAACTTCTTCGGCAGGAACGGTCTGTATCTCCTGACCGATGATTAGATTGACAGTCTCCGGGCGCATATCAATGGCATCCATGATCTGGGAACGGCTTTTGTTTACTGCGATATCTTCAAACAGTCCGCCGATCCGGTAGAACAGCATAACACCTACCGCTTCTGGATATTCGTGAATAGCGAAAGCACCGATAGTGGCGATACTCATCAGAAAATTTTCATCAAATACATGACCTTTGGTCAGATTTTTCAGTGCCTTCAGCAGCACTTTTCCTCCAAGGATCAGATAGGCAATGATAAATCCAGCCAGCGTCAGCATTCTATTTATACCGAAATGCTCCAGAATGACCAAGAGAAGGAAAATGGCAGCTCCGGCTCCTGTGGCAAGGGCTTCTTTTTTGCTGTCTTTGGTCTCGGAAATTTTTTCCTGTGCGGATTTTTTCTCGTGAGGCTTTCTCTCAACAACAACGACATCGGGTTCGATGGATGAGCAGATTGACTGGATCTGCGGAAGCAGAGCATCATAATTGTCTGCTGTGAGCCGAAGCTGTCTGGTTGTATAGGTGATGGTGGCAGCAGAGACACCGGACAGAGACTGGATCCGTTCCTCCATCCTGGCAGCACAGTGTGCACAGCCCAGGTTCTCCAATATGTATATTTTTCGATTTATGTGTTTGTTTTGGTTGTTCATACAGGTTCCTCCATAAAAAACAATAAAACATATGAACATCTATTCATGTGATGATAATATCATAGTTTAAAGAGGGGTGCAATAAATTTTTTCTTTTCTATTTTTCTATACTACGATATAATAAATAAAGAAAATTTTGCCGATCAGGGCAAATGGGAAAGGGATGAGAGTCTGTGCAGATAGAGAGAAATCATTTGTTGACGGTGTTGTCAGAAGCTCTGGACTGTGTGGAAAAGGAGATACTTGGGACAGCCAGTTATCATGCAAAAAGAGTCGCATGGTTATGTCTGCGTATGGCAAAGGAGCTGGGATGGTCGGATGGTGATCTGTCTGAGCT
>JAFYTM010000188.1 GCA_017558865.1 Lachnospiraceae bacterium | reverse complement strand
TTTTCAGGCAGATAATTCTGTTGATCCAATAACGTATGGTACAAATCTGGTTGCACTTAGAGCACCGCACTGTACGGCCAGTACTACGACACCGGTTACTTATACATATGATTATAATGGCGAGGCAGCCCTTCTCTCCAACGTATCCATCAACAGCCTTGGAGAAGTAACTGCAACGGTTCAGGAAAGCGGAGAGACGATTTCTTTTGGTAAAGTTGGTATTGCTACTTTCCAGAACCCGGAAGGTCTGACGAAAGCAGGCGGCGTTTATTACAGTGCAAGTCAGACCGACAATACTGGTACCTGTACGGCAGCAATGCCGGGAGGAACTGTATCCGGTCTGATGACAGGTTATGTAGAGGCATCCAACGTAGACCTTGCGAAGGAATTCTCAGACATGATCACGACACAGCGTGGTTTCCAGGCAAACTCCAGAATCATCACAGTCAGTGACCAGATCCTGGAAGAGCTGGTTAATCTGAAACGTTAATTAGGAATCTGATTCCGGAAAAGAGGTATAGATGATAAAGTTAATCCGCTTGAATGGTGAGATTATTTATCTGAACTATCTTCAGATACAGTATATGGAATCCATACCTGAGACGAAGGTCAAGATGGTGAACGGAGATTTTTATCTTGTGAAAGATTCAGTAGAATCGATTGTCCGTCAGGTAACAGAGTTTCTGCATGGGTGTGTTGCTTTTGAAGATAAGTTCTGACAGCAATAGCTGCCATATTGTTATACCGAAAAGGAAGAGAAAAGACCTGAAAGGGACAGGTCTCACGGAGAGGAAACAATAACTATGGATATAACAACAATTGTAGGAATTGTATTGGCTATCGTGCTGGTTGTGAACGGTATCACAGTAGAGAAAATGGGAAACTTCGTTGATATTCCCAGTCTTGTTATTGTAATAGGCGGAACGATCGCTTCTATTATTGCAAGTTATCCACTTTCCATGCTGCTGGATATTCCAAAGCACCTCACAGTCTTATTTAGGGGGAAGAAATACAATATTCCAAGGCTGGTAGATCAGATCGTAGATCTTGCCATGGTGGCAAGACAGAATGGACTTCTGGCGCTGGAAGAAAAGGCAGAAGAAATCAAAGATCCATTTTTGAAACAGAGTGTTTTAATGATCGTAGATGCTAACGATCCGGATAAAGTGCGAACGATTCTGGAACGTGAGATGGAAAATATGATGGTTCGTCATGATGCGGCAGCGGGACTTTATGAGAAAGGTTCTGCAATGGCACCGGCATTTGGTATGATTGGAACTCTGGTAGGTCTGATCAACATGCTGAAAGGTCTGAATCTGGATGGAGCCAGCGGAGGAGCATCCAATCTTGGACAGGATATGTCCGTAGCGTTGATCACTACGTTCTATGGCTGTATTCTTGCTCATGTATTTTTTGGCCCGATTGCAAAAAAGCTTCGTATCCGTCAGGATGAAGAAGAACTTTACTGCTCTACGATTGTAGAAGGTGTGATTGCGATTCAGGCAGGAGAGAATCCGAAGTATTTAAGAGAACATCTTCTGGCATCCCTGAAACAGTCTCAGCAGCGTAAACTTCTTGCCAAGGCAGAGAAGAAGGGAGCACCAGGAGGTGAGGAGTAGTGGCAAAGAAACGACCTTCGTCGGAAGGCGGCGGAAACTGGATGGACACCTATGGTGACCTGGTGACCCTGTTGCTTACATTTTTTGTTATGTTGTATTCCATGTCTACTCTGGATGCAAAAAAATGGGAGATATTTGTCCGCAGTATTGGACCGAATAAATCGGCAGAGGCCATAGAAGATGTGGCAATCAATGCGCCTCTTAGTGAA
>JAFYTM010000018.1 GCA_017558865.1 Lachnospiraceae bacterium | reverse complement strand
TTTGCATTTCCAATAGAGATAAACGTCATCTGACAGGCAATCTGTGCGCCAAAGATACACATTCCCCCCAGATAGATCCGAAGCGCCCAGCCAGTATATGCGATCAGTTCTGAATTTTCAGCAAAAATCATCGCAAATCTTTGCGGGAACAGCATCAGAATACACCATACAGTAAACGAATACGTCATGCATACCTTTAAAAGCAGTACAAAAGTATGTCTCACACGTTCTTTATTGCCTGCCCCGAAATTATAGCTGGAGATCGGCTGTGCCCCCTGGCCAAATCCCTGCAGAGGCAGCATGGAAAACTGCATCGCACTGGACAGGATCGTCATCGCTCCAACTGCCACATCACCCCCATATTTCAATAAAGAAGAATTAAAGCAGACAATGATCACACTCTCACTTGCCTGCATGATAAAAGGCGCAAGTCCAAGCGCAATCCCCGGCAATACAATCTCCTTCCTGATTGGAAGATATTTTTTCCGAAGCCGGATAATACTTTGAGAACCGGTCAGAAAATGCAGTACCCATACCGCAGATACTGCCTGCGATAAAATGGTCGCCAGAGCTGCACCACGCACTCCCATATGGAAACCATAGATCAGGATAGGATCCAGGATAATATTACAGACTGCACCGATCAGTACACTCAGCATCCCTGTTTTGGCAAATCCCTGAGCAGTAATAAAGGCATTCATCCCAAGGGTAAGCTGGACAAAAATCGTTCCGATCGCATAAATACTCATATAGGCAGCCGCATATTCGATCGTATTCTCACTTGCCCCAAAAGCAAGCAGAAGAGGACGGTTAAATAATAACAGCAGTACTGTAAGAATCAATGATATCACAACCTGCAGTGAAAAACTGTTTCCTAATATCTGCTCTGCCGTATCTGTATCCCCTTTTCCCATTGCCATCGACGCTCTGGGTGCACCGCCATTGCTGACCAGTGCAGCAAAAGCTGATACAATCATAATAATCGGCATGCATACACCCACACCTGTCAGTGCAAGTGCTCCATTTTTCGGCATATGCCCTATGAAAATCCGGTCTACCATATTATATAAAAGATTGATGAGCTGTGCAGTGATCGCCGGTATGGACAGCTTCCACAAAAGCTTTCCTATCGGCTCCTCTCCAAGAAAATTGTTATTTTTTTCCATAATCATCACTCCATTCTAAATATTAACTTTCCTATTATAGCAACAAAAATATAAACAAAACAACAACTTTTGCTGTCTTCTCAGAAAATGTAGCTTACATAAAAATCTGTACCGAACTATTCATCTATTCCGGTATTTTTTGCTAAAAAACCACTAAAAATAATTTTTTTTAATGCGCTTTAACAATAGACATCAAATTTTCAAGTGCTATAATAAAATCCGTTTCAGTATAGCTGAAAAATACACAAACTACAAATCAAGAGGAAAAATGTTATGAATCAAATGAAGCCCATGTTGTTTACAACATGGAAGAACTACAGTAAAACACAATTTATTCAGGATATCGTTGCAGGTATCATTGTTGCAATCATTGCACTGCCCCTGTCTATCGCACTGGCGCTGGCATCAGGAGTCGGTCCTGAACAGGGTATTTATACTGCTATTATCGCAGGTATCATTATCTCTTTTCTTGGCGGCAGCCATGTACAAATCTCCGGACCGACTGCAGCCTTTGCTACGATTGTAGCCGGAATCGTTGCTGAACATGGTATGGATGGTCTGATGACAGCCACTATCCTCGCCGGTATCATCCTGATTATTATGGGATTCTGCCATTTTGGTACTCTGATCAAATTCATACCGTTTACAATCACCACGGGATTTACATCCGGTATCGCAGTAACCATTGTCATTGGACAATTAAAAGATTTCTTCGGAGTCACTTACCCGGAAGGAATGCCTTCGATTGAGACTGCTGAAAAACTGGAAGCCTTTCTTGCAGGATTTGACACCTTCCATATGGACGCCCTGGTGGTTGGTCTGGTCTGTCTCGCAGTCCTGATCATCATGCCAAAGATCACGGAGAAGATTCCAGGCTCTTTCGTGGCCGTCCTGGTCGGTATCGCCATGGTGAAACTGCTTCCGCTGGAAGTCAATACCATCGGCGACCTGTATACCATTAACAGCAGTCTTCCATCCTTACATATTCCGTCCATATCGTTTGATATGATTGGACAGATGCTGCCGGATGCCTTTACAATCGCAATCCTTGCAGCCATCGAATCTCTGTTGTCCTGTGTGGTTGCAGACGGTATGATCAATCAGAAACACCGTTCTAATATGGAACTGGCCGCTCAGGGTATGGGCAATATTGCCTCTGCACTGTTTGGCGGAATTCCGGCAACCGGCGCCATTGCAAGAACAGCCGCCAATGTTAAAAACGGAGGCCGTACACCAGTAGCCGGTATCGTTCATGGTATCGTGCTTCTGCTGATTCTGGTTATTCTGATGCCATATGCCGGTCTCATTCCAATGCCGACGATTGCTGCGGTCCTGTTCATGGTCGCTTATAACATGTGTCAGTGGAGAACCTTTGTCCGGCTCATAAAAACGGCTCCCAAAAGTGATATTGCCGTTCTGCTGATTACATTTATATTAACCGTTGCTTTTGATCTGGTTGTTGCGATTGAGATCGGTATGCTGTTAGCCTGTCTTCTTTTTATGAAACGTATGAGTGACGAGTCAGAAGTACGTGGCTGGCGTTATGTTGAGCAGCTTACTGATGAAGAATATACTGCAGAAACAGAACAGCTTCGCAAACTCGATAAACGAATCCGTGTCTACGAGTTTACAGGACCTCTGTTCTTCGGTGCTGCAGACCTGATTGATCAAATCACTGTTAAAGAGATGACAAAATGTCTGATCCTGCGTATGCGCGGAGTTCCATCACTGGACAGCACTGCCATGAATGCACTGATCAGTCTTTATGAAAAATGTCAAAAGAAAGAGATTACTCTGATTTTCTCTCATGTCAATACCCAGCCAATGCATGCCATGCAAAAAGCCGGCTTTGCAGACAGGATTGGAATGGAACATTTCTGTTCTAACATTAACGAAGCGATTGTACATGCAGAAAAAATAATCAATACTCATTAAATATTCTAATCAAAATATGAGTTTTATCTATTGTGTTTATAAATATAATATGCTATAGTAAGGGAACTTGCTGCCGATCAAGCAGCAGGTTCTCTGGAGAGTCCCGTAATATGGGCGCCGAAGGTGTAAGACAGATTACTGCTGTCGATCTCTCAGGCAAAAGGACAGGGCATACATATGCAGATGTTCTACTCTTTGGAGGGCTGATGAATCATCAGCTCTTATTTTATTGTCATCAAATATGACGAATATGTAATCGAGTAGGAGGAAACAACAAATGGAAACTTTAACAAACTACGTCGCATCAGCGAACAGCTGGCTCTGGAACATTTTTCTGATCATCCTTCTGTGCGGAACCGGTATCTACTATACCATCCGTCTCAGATTTATCCAGGTCAGAAAATTTACCGAGGGCTTCAGACTGGTATTTGGAAACTTCACCCTTAAAGGAAAAAAAGGCAAAAAAGGTGAGATGAGTACCTTCCAATCCATCGCAACTGCGATTGCCGCACAGGTAGGAACCGGTAATCTGGCAGGTGCTGCTACCGCACTCATCGGCGGAGGTCCTGGTGCTATCTTCTGGATGTGGCTTTCTGCGTTTTTCGGAATGGCTACGATCTACGCTGAGGCAAGTCTTGCACAGGAATACAAGACAGAAAAAGACGGCGAAGTAACCGGCGGACCAATCTATTACATCCAGGCTGCATTCAAAGGCTCCTTTGGAAAAACATTGGCAGCAATCTTTGCAGTATTTATCATTCTGGCTCTTGGATTTATGGGAAATATGGTACAGTCCAACTCCATCGGAGCAGCTTTCGCAGAAGTATTCCAGGCAAGAAATATCAACATTCCACCAGTAGCCATCGGTATCGTGCTTGCACTTGTTGCAGCCGTAATTTTCATCGGCGGAACCAGCCGTCTGGCATCTGTTGTTGAAAAGATCGTTCCGATCATGGCAGGTGTCTATATTGTAGGCAGTCTGATTGTAATCCTCAGCAATGTAACCATGATTCCGGAAGCATTCCGTCAGATCATTGTAGGTGCATTCAATCCAGCCGCTATCGTCGGAGGCGGTGCTGGTATCGCAGTGAAACACGCAATCCGCTACGGTGTAGCAAGAGGTCTGTTCTCCAACGAAGCAGGTATGGGTTCTACTCCACATGCACACGCAAGAGCAACCGCTGAGAATCCGCACAGTCAGGGACTTGCTGCAATGATCAGTGTATTCATTGATACCTTCATCATCCTGAATCTGACCGTATTTTCTATTCTGACCACCGGTGCACTGGAAAGCGGAAAATCCGGTACTGCATTGGCACAGTATGCGTTCTCTACCGTATTTGGAGGATTTGGAGACATTTTCATCGCAATCTGTCTTCTGTTCTTCGCCTTTTCCACTATCCTTGGATGGCATTTCTTCGGTGAGATCAATGTAAAATATCTGTTTGGAAAAAAAGCTGTAAAAGCATATTCCTTACTGGTGCTTGTATTTATCATTGTTGGTTCTACTTTGAAAGTAAATCTGGTATGGGAACTGGCAGACTTCTTCAATGGTCTGATGGTAATCCCGAATGCCATGGCTCTGCTGGCACTGAGTGGTGTTGTTGCAGGAATCTGTAAAAAATACAGCAAATAAATTCCTTTGCCCTTTGGCTGTTTAACCGGTCAAAGGGCTTGCTTTTATCCACAATTCTAACTATAATATAGGTATTGTTTCAACAACAGTTAGGAGAAGGAGATACTGATAATGGAAGAAAAACTGACCATGGATGATTTCAAAGAGGAGTTGGAAGCATCCTATAAAGCAGCTGAAGAACAGAATGTTGATGCAGAGGATATGGATCCGGTATGGGCAACCCTGCAGGGATATATGGACGAGAAAACCGTTCTGACTGTCAAGATCGGCGGCGTTGTGAACGCTGGTGTGATCGCTTATGTAGAGAATGTTCGTGGATTCATCCCGGCATCCCGTCTTTCCCTGGAGCATGTAGAGGATCTGAATGAATTCCTGAACAAAAAGATTAAGGTTCGTGTCATCACTGTTGATCCAGAGAAAAAGAGACTGGTTCTTTCTGCAAGAGAATTATTAAGAGAAGAAGCAAGAGCAGAAGCCGCTCAGAAAAAACAGGCTGCTCTGGAACAGGTAAATGTTGGAGATATCATGGACGGTACTGTAGAGACCCTGAAAGACTACGGTGCATTTGTTCGCCTGGAGAACGGGCTGTCTGGTCTGGTACATGTATCCCAGATCTCTGACAAGCGTGTAACCTCTCCTTCCAAGGTACTCAAAGAAGGTGATACCGTAAAAGTAAAGGTAACTGCTGTCAAAGACGGTAAGCTGTCTCTGAGCATGAAAGCACTTCTGGAAAAAGAAGAAGTTGTAGAAAAAGAAGAAAAAATCGAGATTCCAAAGAGCGAGACAATCTCCACCAGTCTTGGTTCTCTTCTTGCAAACATCAAATTAGACTAATATACACAGACAGCGGTCGTGATACAGATCACAGCCGCTGTTTTATTTTATCTATTTAATTGTCCCGAATCTCAATATTCGCCAGCTTCTCATAATATTTCACAAGGCCGCTGTGATCATCTCTCTCACATCCGTCTGCTTTTAACTGCTGCATCATCTCCATAACCTGTGCAGTCAAAGGAAGCGGAGAACCGATCTCATGTCCGGTATTCAACGCATTGTTCAAGTCTTTGATATGAAGATCAATACGGAATCCAGGCTTAAAGTTACCCTCCGTAATCATCGGAATCTTCGCATTCATAACGGTAGAACCAGCCAGTCCGCCTTTGATCGCATGAAAAACTTTGACAGGATCTACACCTGCTTTCGTAGAAAGCGTAAATGCTTCTGACACTGCTGCGATGTTCAAAGCTACAATAATCTGATTTGCAAGCTTTGTTGTATTTCCTGCTCCAATATCTCCACAGTGCACAGCGCTTGCTCCCATACAAAGCAAAAGATCATAGACTTTTTGGAATACTGCTTCTTCTCCTCCTGCCATGATAGACAATGTACCATCGATTGCCTTTGGTTCTCCTCCAGATACTGGTGCATCCAGCATCTGCACTCCTTTTTCCTGACATGCTCTGCTGATCTCCTGTGCATCTAACGGTGCAATTGAACTCATATCGACCAGAATGGTACCCTCTGCTGCCGTTTCCAGCACTCCATCCTTTCCCATAACAGCCTCTTTTACCTGCGGACCATTTGGGAGCATCGTAATAATAACCTCCCGGTCTTCTGCAACTGCTGCTGCTGAGTCCCGGCACTGACCGCCTGCTGCTGCGATGACATCCATATTTTCCTGATGATGATCATAAGCAGCAACCTCATGTCCTGCTTTCAGCAGATTGAGTGCCATTGGTTTTCCCATAATACCAAGTCCAATAAATCCTACCTTCATCTTGATCTTCCCCTCCTTATTCAAAACACAAATACTCGCCGTCTATCATTGCATAATACAGACTCTTCTTTTCCTCAAGCACTGCCTGTCCGCTGGTTGCTTCCGTCACCGCTTTTTTGATCTCCTGTACACGGGATGCCGGTATAAGTACTGTAAATTTTACTTTATCTGTATATTCGCTGTTCATCATTGGGATCTGACGCTGTCCAAACAGATATTGAAGCTTGCCGATACCATTATAATCTGTCCCTACTTCCAGCATCGTTCCCCAGCTCTTGGTAATGACAACGCTGTTTTTCAGGCCTTCCTGTACAGCACCAGAATAAGCACGTACCAGACCTCCTGTTCCAAGAAGTGTTCCTCCAAAATACCTGGTCACGACCACCGCCACATTCGTAAGCCCTGCACCGGTCAGCACATCCATCATCGGCTTGCCTGCAGTCTGAGAAGGTTCTCCATCGTCAGAACAACGCATCACTTCCTGACGTTCTCCCAGGACATAAGCAGAACAATTATGTCTGGCATCCCAGTATTTTTTCTTCATTTCTTCAATAAAAGCCAATGCTTCCTCTTCTGTCTCTACCGGCCGGACAGTGGCAATAAATCTGGATTTTTTCTCCACCAGTTCTCCTACACCGCCATCATAGACAGTTCTGTATTGTTCCACCATGTTTCCCTTCTCCTTTCCCCTGCAGCTCTCTCACAAACCGTGACAGCTTCATCTCATGGCTGAATTGTTTCTTTGCATAACAGATCGTCAGCTCCTTCTTTGCCCTTGTCATCGCCACATAGAACATCCGGCGCTCTTCCTCCAGATCCGCATCCAGAACCGCTTTTTTGTAGGGCGTAATTCCCTCTGCCGCATCCAGAATAAATACTTTCTGATATTCCAGTCCTTTGCTGCTGTGCATGGTAGTCAACTGTACGCCATCCCTGACTGCCTGCTGCTGACGGCGCATCTGCTCCATCTCTTCTGTATATTTCTGAATATAATCAAACCATTCTTCGTAAGTCTGACAGGATCTTGCACTCTCCTGCAGCTCTCCGATCACATCAAACAGATCTTCTTCTTTCATTCGACGAAACTGTGCATATTCCCTCAGATAATCATCATATCCGATCACGTGCCGAATATAATTAATCGCCGCAAACGGTCCCATCCTTTTCAGCATCTTCAGTTCATACCGCAGCTTTTCGATTTTTTCACATACATAATTCTTATCTTCGTAATACATCAACATATGTTCCCAGGAAATCACTTCGTCATCCAGACACTCCCGGTTGATATAACGCTTTGGACGATTCAGGATCGGCAGCAGATCTCTCCGAAGATTCGATCCCATCGCCAGCCGAATATAACAAAAGATATTTTTTGCAATCCAATGTTCAAACAGATTCGGCATCTGATCCCGCACTCGAAATGGAATATTAAATTCCATAAGCTTTTGAATCAAAATCCTTGGCTGCGTATTTGTCCGATAAATGACTGCTGCATCGGACCATCTGCCTCCCTGCTCCATATGTCCTTGAAGTGCTTTCATGATATACAGACACTCCTGCTGCTGATCCAGGAACTCCAACACCTTGACCGGAAGGCCATCACCACCTCTTGCCTGAATCTCTTTTACAAAGCGGGATTGATTCTGACGAATCACTTTTCCTGCCGCTTCCACAATCTGATTCGTAGAACGGAAATTATCCGCAAGAATCACCTTTCCTGCATCCGGATAATCCTTCTGAAAATTCAGCATAATCTCTGGTCTGGCACCACGGAACCGATAGATAGACTGATCATCATCTCCAACAATAAACAGATGATTCTCCGGTGCAGCCAATAGTCTTAATATATCATACTGAAGCTGATTGATATCCTGAAATTCATCTACCAGAATATACTGGAATTTTTTCTGCCATGCTGAGAGAATATCAGGGCGCTGAGACAACAGTTCCCATGTATAGACCAGCATGTCATCAAAATCCAGCATTCTGGCACGCTGCTTTTTTTCTTCATATTGTTCATAAATCTTCCGGAAAATTTCCTCAGAACAGTTTTTAGAAAAATAATGCTCCGGACTGATTCGTTCGTTCTTTATCAGACTGATCTCACTGGAAATACCGGACAAAAATTCATTCTCATCATCAATTTCCAGATGCAGTTTCTCTACCGTTTCTTTTAAATACTGATATCGGGTCTCTTCTTTCAATATATTTGAAGCAGTAAACCCATAGGATAATTTCAGAATACCAAAAAATATCGCATGAAATGTTCCAAAGGAAACCGTTGTATGATCGTCTCCCATCAGGCGCAGAAAACGCTCCTTCATCTCATTTGCCGCTGCCTTCGTAAAGGTAATGACTAAAATGGAGGAGGGTGCAATACCACAATCCTGTATCAAATATTGTACTCTTCTTGTAACTACGGTAGTCTTGCCCGAACCCGGGCCAGCAAGAACAAGCAGCGGTCCGTCCTTATGCCGGACCGCCATGCTTTGTGATTTTGTATAAGAACTCATAGATTTAGCTTAATTTCTCAATTGCTTTTCTAATACGTGCAAGACTCTCTTCTTTTCCGAGAATCTCCAGAATCTCAGTTGCTCCGCAAGGAGTCATCTGTTTACCGGATGCTGCCGTACGAATTGGCCACATCACATAACCGTTCTTGTAGCCTTTCTCTGTCACATAAGTACTCAGCATTGCATACAGCGCATCGATGCTGTAATCCTCCTGTGCTTCCAGAAGAGGAAGTACCTCTTTCAGAACAGCCAAAGAAGTCTCTGCATTCGTCTTCATCTTCTTATGTGTATACATTGCCGCATCATATTCCGGCATCTCCTCAAAGAAATCAATATGCTCTTTGATGTCCGGGAAGATCTCAATACGGGTCTTCACCATCGCTGCGATCTTCTTAAAATCATAATCTTTGGTAATCACTTCCTTCATGATCGGAAGGGCTTTCTCATAGAACACATCAAAGTCCATCGCTTTGATATACTCGCCATTCATCCATTTCAGCTTTCCATAATCAAAGACTGCCGGAGACTTGCTCATATGTGCGTAATCAAATTTTTCAATCAGTTCCTGTAAAGACATGATCTCCTGATTGTCAGACGGAGACCATCCAAGCAATGCTACAAAGTTTACAACTGCCTCAGTCAAAAATCCCTGCTCAATCAGATCTTCATAAGAAGAATGTCCGCATCTCTTACTTAATTTTTTATGAGTCTCATCTGTAATCAGTGGACAATGTACATATACCGGAACTTCCCATCCAAAAGCTTCATACAGACGATTGTATTTCGGTGAAGAAGAAAGATACTCATTACCACGAACTACATGTGTGATACCCATCAGATGATCATCCACTACGTTCGCAAAATTGTAAGTCGGATATCCATCGGATTTAATCAGAACCATATCATCCAGTTCCGCATTGTCCACCGTAATATCTCCATAGATATCATCATGGAAGGTAGTTGTTCCCGTCTGTGGATTATTCTGACGAATCACATATGGAACACCTGCTGCCAGCTTTGCTTCTACTTCTTCTTTGGACAGTTTCAGACAATGCTTATCATAGATCATAATCTCCTTGCCTGCAACTTCCTGACGAAGACTTTCCAGACGTTCTTTATCGCAGAAGCAATAGTATGCTTCTCCTTTTTCTACGAGCTGTTTTGCATACTCCAGATAGATGCCTGCTGCCTGACGCTCACTCTGAACATAAGGTCCAACTCCGCCATCCTTATCCGGACCTTCATCATGGATCAAGCCTGTCGCCTGCAAGGTACGGTAGATAATATCCACTGCTCCTTCTACCAGACGCTCCTGGTCCGTATCCTCAATACGGAGAAGAAAATCTCCTCCCTCATGCTTTGCAATCAAATATGCATATAACGCCGTTCTCAGATTACCAACGTGCATACGTCCGGTTGGACTCGGCGCAAATCTTGTACGTACTTTTGACATAACATTTATCTCCTCCAGCAAATTCATTCCTTTATAATAACGCGTCTATTATATACGATTCAAACGGGTTTTACAAGCGGACATTTGCCATATTGCTTCACCATGAATCACCTCGATATGGTATCTTATAAAACTGCTATTACATTATAATACCTGAATATATAACAAAAATCCAGTATAAAGGGATAACTTATTCCAAAATAAAAGGTGTAATGTCTTTCAAGAATCATCTTACGGACCTTACACCTTTTTCTTATATATTATATTTATGTTCCTAACATTCTCTAATGTGCTTGCGCAGCTCCAGTGTATATCCCGGAGACACAGACAGCTCATCAATACCCATCTGAATAAATTTCGCTGTCAGTTCCATATCTGCACCAAGCTCTCCACAGATACCACACCATGCACCGTTCTTATGTGCATTCTCGATCGTCATCTGGATCAGACGGAGAATTGCTTCATGATGTGGATCAAAGAAGTTATCCAAAGATTGATTCTGACGATCAATCGCCAGTGTGTACTGACTCAGGTCGTTGCTTCCGATACTGAAGAAGTCCACATGCGGTGCAAGCAGATCACTGATCACGGCAGCTGCCGGAGTCTCGATCATGATGCCAAGCTCCACATTGCCATAAGCAATATCAGAGCGATCCAGCTCCAGTTTCACTTCTTCCACGATCTCTTTGATCCTCAGAACTTCTTTCACAGAGATGATCATCGGAAACATGATAGACAATGTACCAAATGCAGAAGCTCGATACAGTGCTCTTAACTGAGTCTTAAATACTTCTTCTCTGGTCAGGCAGATACGGATCGCACGGAATCCAAGTGCCGGATTCTCTTCTGTCGGAATCTCAAAATAGTCTGCCTGTTTATCCGCTCCGATATCCAGCGTACGAATGATGACTTTCTTACCGTTCATACGGGATACTACGTTCTTATAAGCTTCAAACTGTTCTTCCTCGGTCGGATAACTGTCACGGCCAAGATACAGGAACTCACTTCTGAAAAGGCCGATACCTTCGGAATCATTCTCCAGAACTGCATCCACATCCTGCGGTCCACCAATATTGGAATACAGGTGGATATGTTTACCGCTCTGAGTCACCGTCTCTTTGCCTTTCATCTCCTGAAGAAGCGCTCTCTGCTCATCTGCACGTCTCTTCTTCTCCTGCAGCTTCGTCAGAGTAATCTCATCCGGATCAATATAAAGAAGCCCTGCAAAACCGTCAACCACTGACATTCTTCCATGATATTCCTGATCAATCTCAATATCTGTTGTTACTAAAGACGGAATATTCATGGTCCTTGCCAGGATCGCAGTGTGTGAATTCGCAGAACCTTTCTGGGTAACCAGCGCCAGCAACTTGTCTTTCTCAAACTGTACGGTTTCACTTGGAGCCAGATCCTCTGCCACAATGATCACCGGCTCCGGCATAGCCTCCGGACTCACCTGTGTTCCATTTAGAATGGAGATTACACGTTCAGAAATATCTTTGATATCAGCCGCACGGCCTCTCATGTAATCGTCATCCATACTCAGGAACATGGCTGCAAACTGCTCACAGGTCATGAATACGGCATACTCCGCATTCATCTGTTCGCTTTCAATAATACCCTTGATCGAATCATTGTAATCCAGGTCATCCAAAAGCATCTGATGCACATCGAAGATCATCGCTTCCTCTTCGCCCACATCACGCAATGCTTTTTCGTAAAGACCCTTGAGCTGTTCCATCGCTTTCGCTTTTGCCGCTTCAAAACGCTTCAGCTCAGCTGCCGGATTTTCCACTGTCTCTTTGTTGACAGCTTTTCCAGCTTTTTTGTACACAAAAATGCTGCCGATCGCAACACCTTTGAATACACTTTTTCCTTCTCTTATAATCATATAGATTCCATCCCCTTTCCCTCCTCGTTTATTCCATCTCTGACATTACCCTTTCAATATGCATTGCCAAATATCCGATCTCAACTTCATCCAGAGATTTTTTCAGATATTTTTCCAGATAACTGCAGACTGTAGATGCCATACGGAACGCATCCGGAAACTTCACAGATATATAATCATTCATATTC
>JAFYTM010000187.1 GCA_017558865.1 Lachnospiraceae bacterium | reverse complement strand
GGTATAATATATGAAATAATTCAAGCTGAACTGAAATCTGTTCCATTACGATTCCACCTCCCCTGTCTGACGATAAGCAGATTCCACCATACGTTCTGCTTTTTTCATATCTTCCAGAAGAACCTGCATCTCTTCTTCCAGGACAGCCCGATTGCTTTCATCCAGACTGGAAAAATCACTGTCCAGGTGTTCCTTGATCTGTTCCAACTGCAAAAGCATCTCCTGCTGTTC
Source organism: Lachnospiraceae bacterium (assembly GCA_017558865.1). GTDB lineage: Bacteria > Bacillota > Clostridia > Lachnospirales > Lachnospiraceae > Hominiventricola. The sequence goes on along the minus strand of JAFYTM010000187.1, from coordinate 6,091 downwards.
TACTCCTGCATTTTTAAATTCCGTAGTTCTTGAGATCATCTGGCTTACCAGTTCTTCATACATGACCAGAGCTGTACGCGCATTGTCCATCTCTACCAGATTTCCTCCCGATAATGCAACCAGATCATTCCAGTAATCCCGATAAGTAACCGAAGCATCTCCTGCTTCATCCACAATTCCTACTTTGGAATAATACTCTGATATTTTATACAGCCTTTTCGCCCGCTCTGTCTGATAGCTTTCCAGATATTCCGAATCAGCCGCTATCTCAAAATAGCCTTTTGCATTCTTTTTATTGCTCTTTTCTTCAAACTTATAATAGTATGCAATTCCAGCTTCGTATGCAAAACGCTCATAACCCTCCTGGTTACTCTGGAATGTTCTTTCATTCGTCTGATTTCCATCTCCGTAATCAATCAGAATGGCTCGAAGCTGTTCACTCTCTTCCACAGACAGCAAATTATCGTCCAAAAAACCATCCGCCAGAAGTTCCAGATATCCTTCCTCTCTGGAAGGATTCAGCCGGATCGCTCTCTGAAAATTTTCAATCTCATCTTCCTTTGTCGTTGAATTCTGCGCTGCAAGAAGATAAGCATCGTAATTACTGCTCCTTGTTCTGGATTCCAGCATACCAAATGCCAATGCACCGATTCCAAAGAACACGGACATTCCTGCCGGAACGAGAAATGTGATCAGTTTCTTTTTCTGCTGCTTACGGTAAGCAGAATCCAGCTCCCAGTAATGCTCCAGTGCATATAAAAGCTCCGCGCAGGACTGATAACGATCTTCTTTATTAACCTGTGTACACTTTGCGATAATCGCTTCCAGACCTGAGGACAATTCCGGCTTGATATTCCGGATCGGCTGCAGTTCATGAGGATTCATTCCTGTCAGCAGCTGGAACAGCATGACACCCAGACAATAAATATCCGTACGTGCATCGCTCTGTCCATCCTCCCGATACTGTTCCGGTGCCGCATAGCCTCTGGTTCCAAGAGAGATCGTATCCTTCAGATTTTGCGGCTTGTATTCTCTTGCCGCTCCAAAATCAATCAGCATCACATTACCATCCGGCCGAAGCATTACATTGGCCGGCTTCATATCGCGGTAGATGATCGGTGGATTCTGGGAATGCAGATACGAAAGCACATCACAGAGCTGCTTTGCCCAGTCAATGACCGTATCCTGCGGCTGTGCTCCATGCTCTACAAACAGATCATCCAGCGATCTTCCTTCTACATAATCCATAACGATCAAAAGAGAATTGCCGCCCTCAATCACATCGATAATACTCGGAAGATGTGAGTGCTTCAGCTTCTTCATCATCTCAATCTCTTTTTTATCTACATTAAAATCTTTATAGTCATTTTTGATGACCTCTTTGATCGCCCACGGTTTATTCGCTTTTTCGTTCATGGCAAGATAGACGACACTCATGCCTCCCTTGCCGATCACGTTCAGTATTTTATATTTTTCATCAACAACAGAACCTATTTCCAGCATTACTCTTCTCCCTGCCAGGTACGTATTACGAGCACTGAAATATTATCCAGTTCTCCACGTTCTTTATTTAATTCCACCAACTGCCTGCAGCGTGATTCCATGGTGGATTCATCCAGCAAACTTGCCGGGTGAAAAGCCTGATACATCTCATTGCCTGAAAGCACATGGCGAAACCCATCACAACAGAGCATATATACCGCATCCTGGCGGATCTCTCCCTTGATATAGACCGGCTCTACTTCATCCAACGCTCCTACACACTGCAGAAGCACACTTCTTCTGGAATCCGTCTCTGCCTGTTCTGGGGTGAGTTTCCCCTGATCCACTTCCCGCTGGACCAGTGTCTGATCCTTGGTTAATTGATAGATCGTATCCGTCAACTCATAGGCTCTGCTGTCACCCACATGGGCAATATAGTAGACCTTTCCAATAAAAAGCATTGCCGTCAATGTCGTTCCCAGTTTCAAACCATGATTTCTGCCATAATCACTGATTTTCTGATTCATCTGTTTGATCAGATGATCCCAGGACTTCAATATCTCAGTCTCAAGTTGGGTCGATGACATAAGATCCGGCAACTCCTGTTCAAACCATTTGGAAAATGCTTTTACCAGAGAAGCACTTGCCAGCTCCCCTTTTTCCAGACCGCCCATACCATCGCACATAACTGCCAGTACAAGCTGTTCTCCATCACAGATTGCTCTTTTCATCAGAAGCGAATCCTGATTTGTCTCTTTACGGATACCTGTATCCGTATGACATGCCAATAAATAATTCATCTAATTCCCTCATTCATATGTCCTGTACTCCAGTTCCTCATCTCCCAGCATAACTCTGGTTCCATGCTGCAAAGCCTCTGATACTTCTCCAGCGGAAAGTTTCCGTCCATTTACATAAGTACCATTCGTGGAATGATTATCCATAACAAAGACCTGACCATTCTGGAAATGAATGACTGCGTGCTCTCTGCTCACCGCACTGTTTCCCTGAATACAAAAATCATTTCGCATCGGATCTTTTCCAATGCGGGATGCTTCTTTACTAATCACAAACCGTTCTCTTGTTTTCAGGTTGGTTAAAAACGGAAGATTCTGCTTAGGCTCTGTCAGTACCGTTGTTCCTGTAAGAACAGTCGTACCCTCTGACAATGCACGAAGATCAACCGTACCACCAAAATCCTGCCGTTCTACTGTATGTTTCTGCATGGCAACCTGCTGCACCGGCACAGAAGAGCGCCCCTGAACAGGCTGTCCCATTGACATTGATATTGACTGTGACTCTGCCGGTTTTTCCGGTTTCGGCACAGACGGCTGTCCTGGAATATCCATTCCCGGGATTGCCAGACCGCCAAGATTTCCGGACGGTACTTTTGATTTCTCTTCTTTTGTCTTTTTCCCGAAAAGAGGTTTCTTTTCCTTCTTTTCTTTCTTCTCTTTTTCTTTTTTCTCTTTTTTTCTTGAAAAAAGCCCTTTCTTTTCCGGTTTATCTTCCGGTATTGGATTCCAGACCTCCGGTTTTACCTCCTCCACCGGAAGAGGAATACTGTTCGGCACATTCCTGCTGACCTGCTGAAAAGAAACATCCGGAATGGATACCGATACAGGCTCTGGCCTGCTCACAGTCTCTTCTCTTACAGGAGGTATCTTTACCGCTGGTTCTGGTCGATTACCCTGTAAAAGCTTATCAATCTGCTGCTTAAAATCCTGTATGGAAAAGAACTGTTTTGCATTTAAAAAGCTGATCAGCGCAGCAAAATAAGAGCAGTCCTCTGTCTGATCGACCTGAATCCCAAACACCAGACTTTTCATAAAATCCTTTAAAGACAATGAGGAATCCCTGATCACCGGCAGGACAATAAAAGCAACCTCTGCCGTATTTGGATTCACATAAATATAGGAAGAATCCAGAATAAACGAAGACGGTTCCAGCATATATTCTTCTGCAAGAATCAGTGCATCAGCCATGCTTTTCAACACTTGCAGAAGCCGTCTTTTTTGAACAACTCCTGAAAAATACTGCTCCACACTGATTTTTCCTGATATGTTATATTTAAAGAAGACAGTATTATCCATCTGTACATAGATAAAAGGAGCCAGTCCCTCGATCCTGTTATTGGAGATCATTCCCATATACATGGAATCAATACTATCTGTTTCCTCTTTCTGACAGATCAGAAATTCTGTCTCTCCCTGTACTTCATATTTAAAATTCATCTTATGCAGTCCTCCATCGTTTATCGGAACAGATTCAACTGAATCAGCGTCCATTCTTCCTGTTTCACAGCAGCCGTTCCTTTTTCCGACATAGCAGTTACTATTTCAAACACAGAATCTACTGCTACATTTCCCTGTGTATCAATATATCCCCATTTGCCCTGCATACAAACCTCTGCAAATCCATTATGAAAAGATCTGGCATCCTCATATTGATAATCGATCATCAGCTCACCATCTGTATTGACGAATCCCCATTTGCCATCGTTACAGACTGCTGCATATCCGTCATCAGAAAAACATCTCGCATTTTCAAAGACAAGATCACTTACAGCCTCTCCCTTTTTATTTACCACTCGATATGTTCCCTGCTCTTTGACAAAGACCCTTCCCTGTCTGGAACAAAAACCATAGAGATCACGAATGACATCTTCATAGAGATACTCTGTTTTTTCCTTTCCATTCTTATTGACAAGCGCCCATTTTCCGTCTTTTTTTGCAGCTCCCATACCGTCGGAGATCAAGGTCAGCTCTTCCCATATAAATTCCGTCACCGGTTCCAGCTTTTCATCCAGATATCCATACATTCCATTCATAGATACTGCTGTCCGGTCAGATTCCATCATCCCCGGATTGCTGTAAATCTCATCCACAACAAGTCTCGTCTGACCATCTTCATCTATGTAAAGATACTTTCCATCCTTTTGAACCAGTGCCAGACCATCCTCCGAATAAGGATATGCCATGTCATATTCTGGACTGACAAGTTCTTCTCCCAGACTGTCCGTCAGACCATATTTACCTTCCTGCTTTACGACCATACTGTTGTGATAGATCTCACTAAATTCTTCATAGCGACAATACAGCTCTTCATAGCTTCCCTGCAGACGGATCATCCATCCCTGTGCACCTTCATGTTCCGGATACATTTCCTTGAACTGACTTACATATTTCACTGCGGAAGCCTCATCCTTTTTACCTTCATAATATTCCATCAGGCAGTCCAGAGCGGACCGATCCTCCGGATACCGCTCTGCTATACTCTTACAAATGGATACAAATTTCTTACTGCTTCCTGTCTGCAGATAAGCATTTGCCATCTTTAAAGAAATCTCTATATTCTCCGGCTCATATTGCAGTGCGCCTTCATATTCCGTAATCGCATCTACATAGATTCCCTTTTCTTCGTATTCGGCTGCTTTTGCCAGATGTTCTTCTACTTCCTTCGGATTATTGATTGCCTCTGAGACAGCGGTATACCATGCCAGTCCCAAAAGCAAACAGAAAACCAATATCAAATTTCTCTTCATATTCAACCTCTATACTCCAAGCATCATCGTCAGTACTGTCCCTGCAAAAATAAACGGTGCAAATGCAATCTCCTGCTTCATTCCTGTCTTTTTTCTAACCAGTGCCACAAGACAATAGGCTGCTGCGATCACAACCGTCAAAAAGATCGTTGTAAAGATCGCCCCTGCTCCAAGCTGGTATCCAAGTGCAGCAAACAGCTTCACATCTCCTGCCCCGACACCGCCTCGTGTAATCAGATAACAGAACAGAAACATTCCGCCTCCGAAAAAAAATCCACTCCCGGCATCTATCACGATACTCAGCCAATACTCCCGATACACCAGACATTCCATGAGCAAAACGACCGTCCTTATAACCAACAGACTCAACACTGCCTGATTCGGTATCCGTTTGCTCTGCTGGTCAATCCAGGCAACGCCGAAAAGAACCCACAGAAGAATCAGATACCGGCATATCTTCAACATTCCATATGCAAACAGATAAAATTCGACTGCCATGATCACCGTCAATGCTGCTGTGAACACGGCAAATACCCGGAATCCTTTCTGCTTCCACTGTTCTTCCAACCATCCAATTACATCACCCATCGTATCTCTCCATTACCAAATGCATGTGGATGCACACTGACAGAATTCATATTCCCCAAAATCAAAATCAGGAAACAGCAGATTTTTCAGCTTGTAAGTCACCACAATGTCTACATTGCCCTTACCATCTTCTGGCGTGTTTGTCATCCATTTTGACTGGGAAAAATCCAGCCCCGCCATGCCGTCTATGACCCCGATATTTTTCAAATATTCGTCAGGTTTATCTGTTACCTTTTCCAGAGATTCTTTGATGCATCCTCTGGTGATTCCGCCGACTACCCAGGTAAATGCTTGTTCTCTCACTTCACTCTTTACCACTGCAAGAGCACCGCTTAAAATCTCTTCAGGATTGCTAATATATTCTTCCATCGTATTTGATGCGTTCTGTATGCTCTCGTCAATCGCATCCACTCTACCTAATAAATCATTTTCATAATCCCCAAATGCACCAACAAAATCCATCACTGGCTTAACCAT
>JAFYTM010000186.1 GCA_017558865.1 Lachnospiraceae bacterium | reverse complement strand
TGTTTAAATTCCATACCATTCTCACATTTCTAAAATAATTTTAAGCGCTTTCAGAGCAGTCTCTACTTCCTGACTAGAATTCCACCACCCAAAAGAGAAGCGAATCGTTCCCGTTGGATAAGTTCCCAGGGTACGATGTGCCGAAGGTGCGCAATGCAGCCCCACCCTTGTCATAATGCCGTACTCTGCATCCAGACGATAGGCCACTTCTGAAATATCCTCATGTAAAGTCTGGATCGATACTACCCCTGTACGATTCTGTATGTCCGGTCTTCCTACGATACGAATATTTTCCCCTTCCGCATCAATCCTTCGAAGTCCTTCCAGAAACCTAGCTGTCAATGCCAGTTCATGCTCTTTGATATTCTCTGTTCCCGTATGCTGCATCCACAAAAGTGCTGCATGAAGTCCCACAATACCAGGAAGGTTCATCGTTCCCGGTTCAAAACGATCCGGCATAAACTCTGGTACCTCTTCAGTATGGCTGATGCTTCCGGTTCCACCGGACAGTAATGGTTCTAAAAGGGGAACCATTTCATCCTGAAGGATAAACCCTCCAATTCCCTGCGGTGCCATCAATCCTTTATGCCCGGTAAAAGCCAACGCATCAATATACATCTCTTTCATATGAACATCACACACACCGGCTGTCTGTGCCGCATCCACAATAAATTTCAGTCCATGATCTCTGCAAAATGCACCTACTTTTTGAATCGGCATCATGGTTCCGCATACATTGCTTGCATGCATCATCACGATTGCCTTTGTATTTTCTTTTATAAGTCCTGGCAAAACTTCCACACATAGTTCTCCGTATTCATTGCACAGAATCCGGTCAATCTCTACTCCCTGCTTTTGCAGCTGTACCAATGGACGCATCACTGCATTATGTTCCATAGAAGACACCAGCACATGGTCACCCGGCTTTAAAAATCCTTTCAGAATCACATTCAGGCTCTCTGTCACGTTTTTGGTAAAGATCATATTGCGACAATCTGGTCCGCCAAACATCTCACAAAGCATCTCCCGGGTCTCCAGTACCACTTCCTCCAGACGATAAGCTCGATCATAGCATCCCCGATTGATATTACTTCCCATCTGAGTCATATATTCATATACCGCATCCGCCACTTCCCGCGGTTTGGGAAATGTCGTGCTGGCATTATCCAGATAAATCGTACGCTTCATATGCTCAACCTCCTGCTGTTGTGACCAGTTTATCACAGAATTATTCATAAAGCAAATAGAACTATTTTAATTATAAATAATTCTGATTGGAGGAAAAAATATCAAAGTGATATACTGGGATTGAATTATTATCCAGGAGGAGTTACAAATGAAAAACGAAAAAACTACTATCATCCTGGCAGGCGGCCTTATTGGTATCATTGCCGCTCTGCTTGTCTTCTTTGGCAATCCTGCCAACATGGGCTTTTGTATCGCCTGTTTTCTGCGCGATACTTCCGGAGCACTCGGTCTGCATACAGCAGCAGCCGTTCAGTACATCCGTCCTGAGATCATCGGACTGGTTCTGGGAAGCTTTTTGATTGCATCTTTGAACAAAGAATTCCTGCCACGAGGCGGCAGTGCACCGATGACCAGATTTATTCTTGGTTTCCTTGTTATGATCGGATGTTTGATGTTCCTTGGATGCCCATTCCGTATGATCCTTCGTCTGGCTGGCGGTGACCTGAATGCAATCTTTGGTTTCCTTGGCTTCTTTGCAGGAATTGGTGTCGGAATCTTTTTCCTGAACAAAGGCTATACCCTGAAAAGAACCTATAAGCTTCAGGTTCTGGAAGGAACTACTTTCCCGGTAATCCAGGTTGTATTACTGGTGTTTTTAGTAGCTGCACCGGCATTTATCTATTTTTCTGCGGCAGATGCAGGTCCTGGCGGAAAACACGCTCCAGTCATCATCAGCCTTGCTGCTGGTCTGATCGTAGGTGCTCTCGCTCAGAAAACCCGTCTTTGTATGGTCGGCGGTCTTCGTGACGCAGTTCTGTTCCGCGAATGGAAGCTGCTGGCTGGATTTTTGGCAGTTGGTGTCAGCGCATTTATTGCCAATCTGATCCTTGGTTATTTTAAGATGGGATTTGCAGAGCAGCCGGTTGCCCATGTAGACGGGCTTTGGAACTTCCTTGGCATGATGCTGGCCGGTTTTGGATGTGTACTGCTTGGCGGCTGCCCGCTTCGTCAGCTTGTTCTGGCAGGTGAAGGCAATACCGACAGTGCCATTACTGTCATCGGTATGATGGTTGGTGCTGCTTTCTGCCACAACTTTGGACTGGCTTCCAGCGGAAAGGGTCCTACACCAAATGGTCAGATCGCTGTCATCATTGGACTTGTCGTTGTGACGGTCATCGCATGTATCAATACCTTTAAGAAAAGTGAATAGGAGAAAATTTTATGAAGTTAATTGACGCAAGAGGACTTTCCTGTCCGGAACCGGTTATTATGATCAAAAAAGCAATGGAGACAAAAGAAGCACATTATGATATGATAGTAGATAACCCGACATCCCGCGAGAATGTAACCCGTTATGCAGAACATCAGGGATATAAGGTAAGCTATAAGGAAGAAAATGGAGAATACACACTCTCCATCGACAAATAAGAATGATCTATATTGCAACCTTTTTTTCTCATTTTGGAGCGATTCGCTTTAAAAAACTGTGTCAGGAGAATCAGATTGAAGCCCGTGTTATGCCGGTTCCAAGAAACTTAAGCAGCAGCTGCGGAACCTGTGTGCGTTACATAAGTCCAACATTGTTCCCATCTGCACCTTACCCGGAAGAGATGGAACAGATCGTACAGGCTGATAC
>JAFYTM010000185.1 GCA_017558865.1 Lachnospiraceae bacterium | reverse complement strand
GCTTTCTGCTCTATTGTTTTGTTTTTATCACTTAGATATTTCACCAGTGCGGTCTCTTTATCCCACCTGGTATCCGACAGCTTTGTTCCAAAATAGTCGATGACTCCATCCGATGCCGCAAGAATCACATCCTCTTCCTGCAGACACAGCGTATCGATCGGCCTTTGTTGGTAGTAATCAGACTGTGTTCTTGCATATTCGCCGCCGATATACAAGGCAATACTGTCCCGCCCTTCCATCTGCCTATATTCCGCATAGCTTTTACCTGCTTTCAACGCGGTAAAGCCGGCATTATCCGGACTGTTTAATGGAATCGCATTCCCCCGCCGCACCAGATACAGGCAGGAATCTCCCATACTGTAGGAATACAGCACTCCTTCATAGATCAGCAGGAACAGAAAGGTGCTGCCCATGATACTGCCTGACTGCTGCGGATATTCACAGGCTTTCTTCCAGATATCCGCATTACTTTTTTCCACAATCCGATAGACGATCTCTTCTACCAGATCATAAGTCAGATCCTCAAACGTTTCATCAACAAAATCCGTTAATACCGACTTAAAATTCTCCCGAATGATATTTGATGCCAGATATCCCGAACCAATACTGCAATTGGAGATTCCATCTGCAAGAAGGTAGGCTGTCAGATTCTTTTCTTTACATTGCCATTTTTCAATAGCATCTTCATTCCACTCTTCTTCCAGGCGTCCAGCATCCTTCATGACCGCTTTTTTGCCTTTTCCCACATTGGTCTCCAGTACATCACAAATTCTCAGATCACTTCTCAGACAACTATTTTCCAAAATGCAGCATTTTTCAAATGAGATCAGACAGTTTTTGATATCCCTCATGCGCTTCGCCGGAAACATACTCAATCCATTTCCAAGCCAATGATGGAATTTTCGATATCTTTTTTCAAAAGCAGCATTTGTATAGTGATATGCCCAGAACAACTGACTGTCGATATTTCCCGCTGAATATTTATCTCCAATGATCAGACGATTAAACAGAATCGCTGCCAGATAGACATCTGTCCTTTTTCCGACATATGGAAGATCCCTGTTTCTGACCTCCGGTGCTGCTAATTCTCCGCACTCGTACTTTTCAGGCATCTCCCCATCTTCTAGAAACGGACGTACGACTCTCAACTGCATCAAAGAAGGTTCTCCATCCGGCAGATACAGATCTTCCAGATCAAAGCTTCCGATGATCAGCTTCATCTTTTGCACATGACCCAGGATGGCGAGCAATCGATTTTCCAGATCTATGTAGCTTTGCGAAAGACTGTCCTGGTTCTGTTCAAGATACTCCACAAGGTTCATGCCTGCCGTCCTGTAAAATATCAGTTCATATTCTCCATCCTGATAGATCTGCCTGTCTGGAAATTTCAGAAAACCATCCATATCTTCGCTTTCTATGATGGCACATGGAGAACTGCAGACCATATCTCCCTCTGGACTCTCCTTGTATTTCTTTTTTGTTTTTTTCTTCTTTATGATTTTCTTTAACGGACGACCGCAGTCTATACAAAACAGCTCACCGTCCTGATTCTCTGTCTCACAATATGGACATCGCATCCTTTATCTTCCTTTCACTTCCCGATCAGTCTTTGTCTTTCCAGGCAGATATCGTTGTCTTCAGCGTATAGACCAGTGCCGCCAGAAAAATTACAACAATGACAGTCAGGAAAATATATCCTACATATCTTCCCCCTGGGGACAATTGGCTCCACGATGTACCTGCATCCATCTTGGAAATAAAATCAAATCCATCATTGAATGCTGAGGCAATCCCCAACAACGTAAACCATCCCATGATCGCCTGAAGCTGTTTATCTCTGCGGCGCTCCGCTTTTTCAGCCTGTTTCTCTCTTTTTTCCCGTTCATTCCGAGCTGCTTCCATATCCCGGTCCCTTTTTTGTTCCGCATTTTTGATCAGAAGCTCTGCCGAAGTGATCACAGATTCTTTTAAAGGTACAATGCCAAGATTTGCTTTTATAAAGGAATAAACCTCCTGCTCCACCGGATCAAGAATCAGATCATCTATCTGAATCCTTGTATTCAAATGTACAAGCCTTCTATTGAACATCTCTATCTCTCCGTCCGTCTCTCCGATCGTTCGGATTTTCTCTGACAGACTTACTCCAATTGAACGAAGCTCCTGTCGATGCTCCAGAATATGTTTCAGATCCGCACAGATTCTGGAATTCAATACCTGGTCAGCCACTAATCTCTGTGCAACAGAGCTCTCTGTATCTGCCATAGCCAGAACCGTAACAACCTGATCAGTATACAAACAAGTACGATAATCCAGATAAAGAAGATTATCGTCACTCATTCTGGAACCATTTTTCCCAACCATATTCAAACAGCAGGTTTTCAGTATCGCATTGCTGTATTTCAGCATAGACGAATCAATCTTGACAATGGTCAGTAAATACTCTGACTGTTCTCTATTCTGAAATTCACAGACCTGCTTCTGAGCCAATTGATACAGCTCTCCAAAGCTGACTTCTGTGTAACCTGCCACCTGCTCTGTTTGAATGCTCTCATTCTCTTTATAAAACCGAATCATAACAGCTGATTTTGCCATAGCAGAATCATTCTCAATGATATTCAGCAGGTGCTCATAGGAAAGCAGTGACTTGATACGGGGAGAATCTATAATATCCTCTTTCTCTGATATATACCACGGATCATTCGTACTGGAAAAAGGAACTTCTGAAAATCGACCTCTTTTTTCTCTGGAATGACTGTGATCTCTTCGGTAATTTCCTGTTTTCTCAAACAGAATATTTTCTTCCAGCTGTTCACACTGCTCCAGCATCTCTGCCACCGGCAGAAGCGTATAGGATTCCGATTCTTTCATATTCGGATTCAGCGAAATAACTGCTCTGGTCACCCTGGACATGGAAGTATCATCTTCCTGGCGAATATCATATGGATATACCGTCAGGATGCAGTCATCCAGATCTCGTGCAAATACATATCCATCTTCACCGGAGGGAAGTTCTTTCCAGATTGCCGCCTTTACCGGTTTTATACATGCTTCTTCCTTATTCCAGAGATTAATCGATTTCAGAACAACACGATTTGCCTCTTTGTCCTCTCTGTAATGCTCTTTCGACAGTTCCAGATCTCTCCTTGCTGTATCATAGCCATTCAGTTTTGTAATATCCATATAGGACTCCAGCGGCTCCGTGAACAGATCAATATCCCGTTCTGCTTTTTCCAGCACCTGAACAGCCAGATCCACCAGTATCAGACCTTCATTCAAAATCTGCTGACTTCTTTTCCATACATCCCGCTCTCCAAGACCTATTCTGCACAAATACGCATACAGTGTTAAATCCGATACCACTTTTCTTTTTCCCGCATCGATCTCATTCACATATTCCTGCAGCTTCTCTATCGTATGTGCAGAAAAAATCTCATTTAAATGCGATTTCCCTGTGCGGATCAGTTTCTGTACCATATAAGCAGACATGATACAATCCAAATCTGGATATACATGCATATGAAGAACAACCTCTGGTTCTGTTCCCTGATAAGAATCCAGATATGTTCGTATTCCCTTAAGCCCCTCCGGATACATCAGCACACATTCAAAAGCACTTTTCAATCCACCATACTGATGATGATCGAATACACCTTCCCGTTCCGCATTCCCAATATCAACCCATATATCATTCAGAAGGATATTCTCCGGTACGATGGTTCCATACCTTTCATATACATATCTGAATTTCACACATTCTTTCATCTCTTTTCTCCATCAATCATGCTTTTATCGATACATAAACGTCATCTGATCCTGCAGCCACTGATAACGTACTTCTCCATCTTCTGGAATCTCCATATCTTTAAAAATGGAAAATCGATCTCTAAGAAAACAACAAAGTTCTTCTGACCATTCATCCCGCTGCATAAAATCTCCTTTTGTATGCAGAATCTCAATCTCTCCAAAACGACGGATCGCATCCTCAGTTGGTCCATAATAGATCAGACAATTTTCCATCCGTTCTGCATACATCTGTTCCAATTCCGGTTCCTGTCTTACCATCGCAATCAGTTTCATATATTTAAAAATCAACTCAGCCGGATGTCCGGTAAGCTTCCAGTCTTTGTTGCCAATCTTCTTCCCGAATTTCTTTTCTATTTTCTGCAGATCCATCCACAATCTGTCCGAAACCTCCTTCATCCGGAAGAGATACAGACCTCTGATCCATACATACAAGGCATATTTCATGTTAATCAATGGATCATGTCTGGAACCTTCCTCCAGAATATATTTTAACTGCTCCGTCAAATGATTTCTTCCATCAAAATAGATCTCTGCCTCTGCACAATAGGCTTCTTCCTGCGCAGTATCCAGATAATAATGCATCAAATATGACTGGCTGATCTTATAATTCGCCGAACCTTTTTCAAAATGCTCCAGTGCCTTCCGAAACGCTTCTTCTGCACGCTCATCTCTTTGGAATGCATAGACCTGTGCCCTCTGACTGAGTGCCTTTCCCATAGACAAATAACCATCTTCTCTTACTCCTGGAAGACGAATATCTTTTTTTAGGTCAGACAGCAGATCCTGGTAGATCAGATTTTCATCCGACAGTTCTTCCGCCCGTTCCAGTTCAAAATAATCGCAGCAGTATACAACCATTTTATTCCTGGTATTCAGGTAATCCTCCAGACTGACCAGACTGGAACTTTCTGTACATTTTTCAAAATACACCTCTGCTTTTTTACTGTCACCAATATGGCAGCAGGCTGTTACACCCGTATCATATAATGTATACAGGATTCTTTTTGCCTCCGGACTGCGAAATCTTCCTTCCAGCTTCGGAACCATTCGTTCTAATACATTCAATATGTAAAAACATTTATCCTGATCCAGCGTATTGTTATTCAGTGTTTCATACAGCTTACGGACTGCCATATTAAAAGCAGTGATCTCCGGCTGCTCCAGAATCCGCTCTTCCAGTTTTTTAAACCAAATCTGCTTATAAAGCTCTGCAAACGCACCCTCATACTTGCAGGCATCAAAGGCAATACTGAGAGCTTTATAATAATCGCCATCTTTGTATTTTGCCCATGCCTTTGCATAGACGGCATCGATTTCATCGTATCCAAAGATCAGATTATCCGTTCTTCCAGTGATTACACTGGTTCTGCTCATAATACAGTTCAGCCATTCGTCTGCGGTTGTGCCGTCTATATCAAATCCAAGTACCGAACAAATACTATCTGCCATATACAGAAATTCCATTCCTTTTATTCCTGACCGATACATAATCGAAGTTACATGAAAACTGGAGATCACAAGATCCGGACGATCTGCATCGATGATCTCCTCTGCAATGACGGAACGATACACATCCGGATTCGTCAGACTGAAATAAACTTTACTGTTCGGATCATTCTCATCACATTTATTTGCCCGATATCCCTGTCTCTTATATTCACTGACCATAGGATCGGACGGTTCCATATTGGCACTGGTTCGGGTAGCAATATCCAGCCAGACATCCTTCACTTCCCGAATCACCGGATTATAAAAGATCAGACGGGCAATCATTTCATCTGCCATATGAAAATACAGATTGCTGGCAAAGTCATCCTTTGCCAGAATCCCTGCATTCGCACCAAGCAGACGTGTCATCCCCTTATCACTTTTTAAAATCACAAAAATATGATACTGACCTTTTCGGTCTACAAAATCTCTGGTAATACCCTGACGATTTACCCAGGTCAGCTTATTGCCTCTGTAAGTACCATGTCGGATAAATTCTCTCAGCGTGATCCGAACCAGTTCCTTCACCGGACGGACAACCTGATAATCCCTCACACGATTCCCATTAGAATGAAGTGCTTCCGGGTATGTAAATTCCGAAGCATTTACTGCACCAATTGCAGCTTCCGCGATCACCGCCTGATAGTAAGCTTTGATTCGATTTCTTTCAATGCCGGTATCCCTATCGTCATCTGCATCATCATAAATCAAGCCAGCGATATAGATCGGTTCATTTCCATTTTTTATTCCTTCAAAATCCCCATATTCATCCAGCGAAAATGTCAGCATCTTTTTTCTCCTCTCAAAAAAACTGTTATAGCCACTCTCTCCATATATGGACAAGATCGCCATAACAGCTTTAAAATCTTTATATTATGTCCAAAGACCCTTCATGAAGGTCGGATAAACTTCATTGCCAGTCTGAACCATTCTGCAAATCAGTTTCCAAATCTCTTCACTACAGCTTTCAAGCCTAATCACTTAATACTACAGAAGTATCACCTTTATCAAAAATAACAAATACATCAATGGATCCTTTATCATTTTATTGTATAAATTTCATAACAATTTTAACATTTTCGCACTTCTATTTCAACAATTTTCCACATAATATCCCTATCTTTTCTTCAAGTACTTCTGCAAAAAAACAGAAAGGGAAGATGACCTTCCGTCATCTCCCCGTCTTTTCTCTGCTCTTGTCACTGACTCGCAGCTTCTCGTCTTCGTCTCTGAACATCGGATAATGTCATCGATCGTTGTCCCGAAAAGCAGACTCAGCTGATACATATTCTGCAGCGTTGGCAGACATTCGCCTCTCAACCATTTATAGACCGCCTGCGGCTCATAGAACCCCAGATAGTCACTGATATCAACAACCCGCAGTCCCTTCTGCTTACGAATCTCCTGAATCCGTCTGCCTGTAGCGACCGCATCGATCTCCATAGTTCTCTGCCCGAAAGCAATACTCATAGCATTCCTCCTGCTCGGCTTATGAAATTGTACTGTTGATAAATAAAACTATATGTAGCCAAAACATCTTCTCCCAGTTCAGGTTTTTCTCTGTAAACCTTTTTTACTATAGGAGGAAAAAATATGAAAATTATTACCCACTTTCTTGGGTTCTTCTCGTTGTAATGCTAAGTATACACCAAACATACATAAATGCAAGTACATAAATCAACATTTTTTATATTCGAGAATTCTTTTGAGCTGCCGCAGAAAAATCTCATCTCTGACCGGTGCACGAACAACTTGGCCATCTGCCATCCTGTACTGAAATACATCCGACTTCAAGCCATGGTCACCGATCCTGATATTAGCCGCTTTTTTGGTTATCTTCTCCGCTCCCATCTGATATACTTTTTCTGCATCGCTGTCCAGAGATGTATTTACAAATACTGCATATCTGGATAATATATTTTTTAATATATAGGATACACTCTTCTTTAATTTGATATCATAGGTAAAGAAACGATCAAATACCTCGCTGTAAAGCTCCAGAATACTTCGACTCCTCGTAGAAAAATACTTGGAATGATCAATATAGTCTCTCGTCTCCACGATAGCTCTATGTTCTTTCATGTTTTCAAATAAACACAATCCCATCTCATAGACAGAAGCATCATTCTGGCAATAACCGTGATAAAAAGCCGTGATGCTGGCACCGGTACTGTTTGCTTTTTTCATCGGAAGTACTGCCTGTCCATTCTTATCTACAACATACACAGGCAATGCATAAGTATACAGTGCAGCGATCTGATAAAGCAGTGCCCCTTCCTGTATATGGATATGATCACCTTTCAGTACCCGGAACCTGTGTCCTTTTTCTATCTTATCACTGTAAAAAAGTCTGCAGTAATGAATACCAAGCTGAAAATACATCAAATCACGTTCTCTTAAGTAACTCCAGGAAACCAACTGACCGACAAGATCACTGAGCATCTGAGAATAAATCATCACATCTAAAAGTTCGATTCGGTTCTTCTGATTCTGGAAATATCTTAACTCTCGCTGTTCTTCTTCACTTCTGCAGCTGCCTCTTTGAAAGACCTCCTGCAATCTATATTCTCTTTGATGATATTCCTGAATTTCAGTTTCTGTCACTTTTTCCATACATACAGACAACAGTTCCAGATTACCATACATCATTGCCCGAACCATATTTTTATTAACTACGGGATTCACTGCATCATAATAGATTCCCATTTTCTGATCAGCATCCACAAATCCCGACAGACATTCTGCGTAGTCTTCCTCATTTTCAAAATAATCTGTCCACTTGTTCGTCACATTTCCACAGAAAAGACCACAAAATTTCAGTACCTGCAGGATTTCCTGGTACCATTGAATCTTTTCTTCTGCACGACAGTCGATCCGATTACCTGTACTTTTTGCTCTCCTGTCAATATCATCCACATATTGTATGTAACTTTTGATACTTCCTATCAGCAGATTCAGATATCTTGGATTCAGAAAATGTGCAAATACATGCCATGCATATAATTCCGGCTGCTGCTTCATCCGGTTCTCCATACTGCCGTAAACACGAATCTGGCTCTCCTGATAAAACTTCCGTTCGTCAATCTTAATCTCTCTGAACTTCGGGATTCTTAAAAATCCAAATACTTCTTTTTCTTTCAGATATTCAAAAAAAGCCTGCTTTATGCATACATACAGCAGCATACGATAATGCTGATAAATCTCTTCATTTTCCGAATTGGACAGTCTTACCTCCTTTTTGCCCTGATTCTGCATATTGTAATCGGTCATAATCTGCTGACAAAGTCTTCCAAGAGTGATATCTTCTTCCTGGAGCAATACAGAAATCCTTCTCTGAAAATCTATCGTTGCACGTTCTTCCTCTTTTTTAGGCTGACGCTGACTAAGCACTGATTGAAATCGTTCCAATGCATTCTGCTCGTATATAAATCCATAATAATAGATTTCCTTCAACACAAAATACAGAGAAGCCTTAAACTGATCCATCACTCCTTCACGAGAAATCTCCTGTATACTTCGAAGACTGTCAGCATCCACAAACTGTTCCACAAATTCCATCACATTGGATTTATTGATCAATCGTTCAAAAGTCGGAAACTGAGACGGACGATAATCTATGGATGTACTATATATGTAATCCATCATACGGCAGACCGCTTCTTCCTCATAAAAGTACGGAACATTATTACTGCAGTATCTCCTTCGATACATATCTGCCACCTCCAGATGTTCTTTCTGAAACATCTGCTCCAGTATCGGATCTGGTACATAATTCTGATCTTCCAATGCCCCCGCATAATGATAGGTACTGTTACGAATCGTGCTTAATGCCTGTTTGCATGCATCCGCCAATCGCCTCTCTTGATAAAGTTCTGCTTCCTTCCACTGACTGATCCCACCAAAGAATCGGAAAATTCTCTTTTTTGCATCCTTCCGTAATTTTAAATCACACAGAAGAACATCTTCTTTTCCTCTTTTCTGCAGTGTCTCCGGCAAACAGACAGCCCTTGCGAAATTGTTGACGGCAAAAGATACATCGATCGATATCTCCCTCTCCAATGTTTCCTGAGCCTTGATCCGTTCATAGTCAAAGCTGGAAATTCCATCCTGAAAGTTTTCACGCACATCCCGGATACAGATCTCTTTCTGTCCCTGCAATTCTTCTGCTTTCGGCAGAACAAAATGATACACCGCTTTTCCCATATCGACATATTTCATTGCAATATAAGCCAGCCAGGCTTTCCATGTATGATCACATAAATAAGAAATCAACAATTTTTCCGGCTTTAAATGGCTTTTTCCAACAAGCATCTGTTCGGTATATTCCTCAATATAGGTCAGCCAGAACAACGCTCTCTCATCAATTCCATTCACATTTTTGCTACGAAAATATCTGCTCCGAAGTTCTTCTCTGACTGCCAATCGAATCTGATCATGGATCGCTCTGCTTTTGTTGTTGTCCGCCTGTTTCTTTTCCTTCAAAAGCTCAATCACTCTCTCACTGAAAGTCTCTTCTTTTGAAGGTCTCAGTTTTCCAAAACTCCATGCCGTAACTCCATTTTCCTGAAGCATGGATGCGCGATATACATCTTCTCCGCAATAAAACAACAGCAACAGTCTGCGGAATCCGCACAACAGTTCCTGTCTTTCCTGTTCTTCTGCTTCAGCATACTTTTTGATAAATTCAAAAATATATTTTTTCTTTTCCTTTTCTGCACTGGAAAGCTGAAGAAGACAAATATCTCCCTCTGTTTTCCTCTGTACTTTTACGCTTTGATGATCGATCGATTTTACGATCAATGGAACTTGTTCTGCTTTTCTATAATCCTTTTCCAGAGTCAAAAGCAGTGCTCTTTTTTCCTCTGTCGGAATCTCTCTCAGCATCCGGAGATAATCAGAACCACTGCAAAAAGCCAGCAGCAGCTTTTTCATAACATCGGGTATATACACCGATGCATCTGACTTCTGTATAGAACACCGCACCCGCAAGCTGTTCTTTAGACATTCATCTACGATCACACCTGTGATCTGCTCCACATCCAGCTGATCTGCAGCTGCTATCTTTGTCAAAGGCAGCTGTTCAATGGAAAGCTTTTTCTCCTGTCCTTTCTCTGTAAAGAGCTCCCAGCTTCGCAAAATCTCCAGAAAACGCAGTTTCCCTTCCACCGGCTGTTCTTTTCTGATCAACGTACAGATCATCCGGTTAAAATACCGGATGACCTGATTGCTGAATCTTTTTTCTTTCTTATCTTTTGTTGTCTGATTTTTAGACAACAAAACCGCATACATTCTCTGTGCCTGCTGATTTCTTCGCTGCACATGCTGTTCCAGATCAAAGTTTGCTTCTTCCCTCTGCGGACAGGTATAAATAATCCCTTTAGTTTCCTGTTCTTTTTTTCCCACAGCGGTCCTTGCATGATCTACTTTGGATATCTTCATCTACAGTACCTTCTCCAGCTCTTCAATCACGATCTTTAATGCCTTGATTCGTGCATATTTTTTGTCCACGGATTCCAGGATATGCCACGGAGCATACGTTGTACTGGTTTTCTGGATCATCTCATCAATCGCATTCTCATAGACATCCCATTTCTCACGATTACGCCAGTCTTCCTCCGTGATCTTCCACTGCTTCTCCGGTGTATTCTGTCTCAGTGTAAAACGCTCCAGCTGCGTTTCTTTATCAATGTGCACCCAGAACTTGATAATCACAGCTCCCCAGTCTGCCAGTTCCTTTTCAAATTCATTGATCTCATTGTAGGCACGCTTCCAGTCATTCTCGCTGCAGAAGCCTTCCAGACGCTCCACCATTACGCGGCCATACCAGGTACGGTCAAAGATCGCAATATGCCCGGTCCGAGGGAGTCTGGTAAAAAATCTCCACAGATAATGTCTCGCCTTTTCTTTCGGCTCCGGGCTGGCAATCGGGTGTACTTCATATCCTCTTGGATCCAATGCCTCTGTAATACGCTTGATATTGCCGCCTTTTCCGGCTGCATCCCATCCTTCATAAGCAATGATCACCGGTATACGTTTCCGGTAAAGGCGATTGTGAAGATCTCTTAGATGATCCTGCAGACGTTTCAGTTCTTCTTTATACGCCTCATCACCGATCGTCTTATTCTGGAGCGAAATCTCACTCAGCTTCGGCATCTTCTGAAGAGGAAATACATTCTGCAGGATCGGCACTGCAACCGAACGGTTCTGCATCGCAATATCAATACCCTCCGTCAGGATCTCCAACACCTGGAGTTCAGCCCACTTTTTCGACACAGCATCAATTACATACCACGGAACAGACGGCGAATCCGTTGCATCCAGATATCGGTCAAAGATGCCAAAGCATTTTTCATAATGCTTATTCTGCCATTTGTCAGTATCATTCACACGCCATTTGGTATCGATGTCCTTGGAAAGTGCATTGATTCGTTTTTTCTGTTCCTTTTCACTGATATGAAGGAAAAATTTCATCACCAGATATCCATTATCCGTAAGCTGACGCTCAAAACGCCGAATACTGGCAATCCGCATATCATAGGTCTCATCGTCCATCGTCCCCTGCAGCCGATGTCTGGTCACCTCATCCATCCAGCCGGAATCCATGAATACAAATTTACCGGCTTCCGGAATCTCTGCAAAATATCTCCATAAAAACGGTTTTCTTCCATCTTCTTCCCGCATCTTTTCCATAGACGCCACTTTAAAGAAACGCGGATCAATATTGCGGATCACCTGCCCTATCGTACTGCCTTTGCCTGAAGTTCCCCATCCTTCCAGCAGAACCAATACTGGAAGCTTATGCTCCTTGATCTGCATCTGCTGCACCGCCAGCTTCTCTCTGGCTGCCTTTAATCGGCTCTTTAATTCTTCTTCTGATGGTTTTTCCGCTAAAATTCTGTTTTTTAACATTGTATTTGCCCCCTTCTTCTGTTTTTATGCCTGTAATATAAAAGCTTCTACTTCTTCCATACTATCCACAACTGCAATCGCACCTGCTGCTTCCAGCTCACCCTCTGCTGCAAATCCCATTCGTACGCCCAGACATGGAATTCCAAAGTATCCAGCTCCTTCTACATCATGTTTCCGATCTCCGACCATCAAAATCTTCTTTTTCTCTGATTCTGAAAGCTGCATTCTGCGGAGCAGTTCCTCAATCACTTCCTCCTTCCTGGTTCGTGTCTCATCCAATGTACTTCCGCACACATAATCAAAATAAGAAAGGATCTGAAAATGCTCCAGTATCTGACGCACAAAAGGCTCCGGCTTAGAAGATGCAATCGCTGCGACTTTTCCACTTTCCTTCATAGACTGCAGCATCTTTGGCACACCCTCAAACAGTTCGTTCAGATACAGACCGGTCGGTTTAAAATACTCCCGATAATAGGATACCCCCATTTTTGCCTGTTCCGGTGTAAATCCATAATATTCCTGAAAAGAATCAATCAGAGGCGGTCCAATGAACGGCTCCAGTTTTTTCAGATCCGGTTCATCAATTCCCATCCTTGCCAGAGCATACTGTACACTTTTTGTAATGCCCTCACGCGGATCGGTCAACGTCCCATCCAGATCAAAAAAGATGTACTGATACATGATCTAAAACTCCATTCTGTCTATTCCGTCTTTAAAACGTTTGATAATATAATCATACATCCTCTGCACCGCCGGCGCAAGGATATCTGAGCGAACAGATGCCAGTACGATCGTTCTTTTTTCCTCTACATCCAATGGATAGACATCTATCGGGAATGAAATATTACGAATCACCAGTTCCGGTACCAGACAGACACCATATCCACCCATAACCAGTGCAATCGCGGACATATCATCTACGATATAGCTTCTCCCTCCTGCAGAAAGCCCATACTTTTTCATAAAATGATTTACATCTGCATCACAGCCTTCGCGCTGCGTTACAAAACGCTGCTTTTTCAATTCATCCACGGTCACATATCCTGGATTTTCTGGCTGAAAACCTTTCGGAACTACACATACAATGCGATCCTGATAAATCGGTTCATAGGCAAGATCCCCAACACTGCAGGAGGATAAAAACCCGAGATCCACCACTCCATCTTTCAGCCAATGATAAATATCATCATAAGTACCCTGATAAATATGAAGCCGCACATTCGGATATTCCTTTTCAAAATCTTTCAAAAGACTGGGCATCCACTCCACGCAGGCACTGTTAAATATTCCGATTCGCACAACTCCTTTTTGCACTCCCTGAAACTGTGCAATCGCCTGCTGCAGATATTCATCACTGTTCAGTACATTCTTGATATAAGGGAATAATTCTTTTCCATAATTCGTCAAATATACGCCCTGCCTGCTCCGGACAAACAACGCTGAGCCTAGTTCTGCCTCCATCGATGCGACTGCGTGACTGATGGCTGACGGCGTCAACTGCAGAATCTGTGCCGCTTTTTGAAAACTCTCCTGTTCCACAACCGCCATAAATACTTGATAGGATAATAAAGTCATATATTTCTCCTTGAAATATTTTCATTCGACACATGAAAACATTGAATTTTACTTGTTTATTAAACTATAATAAAATAACAACATAAAGTCAACATCAGAAGTATTGCTTTTGTTGTATAAAATGTGTTTGCGATGAAAAGTGGGAGGCATGAGCCTTCCATTTTTCATGACCATATTGTACAAAGGAGATGATCATTATGTTGCCAGTTTTTACGCTTTTACTGGCTGCCCTTACTTGGGGATCCGCCTTCTGTTTTATCAAACAGATTCTGGATCAGTTCAGTCCCTATTACCTTCTTGCATTCCGCTTCTCGATGGCAGGGATTATTCTTTGTCTGCTCTTTTTCAGACGTCTTTTACACGCAAAAAAAGAAACCCTCAAACACGGAATCAAGCTTGGAATCATTCTGTATTTTGAGTTTTTCTTCTATACGATTGGTCTGCAGTATACAAGTGCTTCCAAATCTGCATTCATCTGTGCCGGATACATGATCATCCTGCCGCTGGTCTATTATATAATCGTAAAAAAAAGACCAACCAGATACGAGGTACTTGCGTCCATCGTCTGTATGGTTGGTCTTACTTGTATTCTCTGTTCGGATATCAGCAGTCTGAATATCGGAGATGCGATCTCCTGTCTGACAACGGTCTGCTATGCTGTCCACATTGTATATACGGGAATTTATGCCAGAGAGGATGATCCCATCCTGCTCAATGTACTACAGATCAGTTTTGCAGGAATCCTGGCATGGGGTTTTGCCTTATTCACTGGTCCTGTCCCAACACAGATACCATCCGACGTACTGTCCGGTATCATCTTTCTGGCTGTCATGTGTACGATCATACCATATTTTCTGAGTGTCTACGGACAACGGTATGTCAGCACCTCCACAAGCGGAATCCTTTTGTCCTTCGAGAGCGTCTTTGGTGCCGGTCTGTCCATTCTGATACTGGGTGATCCCATCACACCCATGTTTATTGTTGGAACCATATTGGTAACAGGGGCAGCCGGACTGTCGGAGATTCGGGGATAGTTAAAAATCCCCTTATTCTCTCCTGCGTTTCTTTTTCATCTTATACAACTCTTCTGTCGCCAGGCGGGCTTTACACACAGAGACATTTTCCTTCGGAAAGCAGAAATAAGAAAACTCATTGTCACCAATTCCAATTACATCACCAATTTCATACCAGTAAAAATCCGAATATAAGGTATGTGAAAATACCGGAGACTGATGATAATCCAGTTTGCCTCCCGCTCCTACCAGGTGGAATCCATCCGTTGTATGTGTAAGATGACCGGTTCCAATCTTGCATATGGCATTCAAATTGACCTGAACAGCAACCTCTACATCCGTATCCAACAGATATGTACCATTTTCCAGTTCTGTTCTGATACATTCCCGCTGCCATTGATACCAGTCAGGAATATGTGGATATTCTGTAATTCCTTCATCCGCGGATAACTGTCCATATTCATCCATTGTCCACTGTGTTTTACATGCATGACAGGTTAAATGGATTCCTTTTCCCTCCATCTGATTTTCAGCACCACAGCGAGGACATTTATAAAGAACCCTGTGAAGTCCATCTGCACGGAAAGGTACATCAACAGAAATCCGATTATCTCTTTGCCATGCAAAATTATCAAACGAAAAGACCTCTGCAAGCAATGCATCCAGCTCATCCGCTGACTTTTCTTTCACTTCTTCTGCTGTCGCAATACATTTCACATGTGCACTGACTTTCACATCACGTATCTGAAGCATATTATACAGCGGATCTCTGTGGAAGGCTCCCTGTGTGATCACAGTTACAACTGGAACCCCCAGACGTTTCAGCAACACTCCCAGATGTTTCGGCATCGTCGTGGCACAACCATCAAAGGAATATCCTGCTTCCGGATACATCAAAACACTGGTCTTGTTTTTCTTCAGCATATAGTTGATATCCTTGATCAACTGCATATCGGTAACATATTTACGGGTCGGTGTACATCCAAGCAGCCGCATCAGCTTTCCTAAAATTCCGGTCATACCATCCACAGATGTAACAATTCCCAGTTTTTGAGGATAAAAAATTCCGAATGCAAGCTTCATGTCTGTGAAACTTGAATGGTTCATCAGAATCAAACACGGCTGATCCCTCACCAGCTCCATACGTTCTGTCGTATATGTGAATTTTGTCTTCCACAAGGTAGGGGCACACACAATGCGAACAATGGTAGCCAGCCACATTTGTGGTTTCAGTGGGTTCTTGTGCTGCAATCGGGGTAATTTCAACACATCTTCATAAGACATTTCTTTTGTATTAATTTTCATCAATTACACTTCTTTCACAGTCATCGAAAAGACATTTCTCTGTTATTTGATACCATTATAACATGAACTGAAAAAATTAACAGAGGCGAAATTTGTTTTCAAAAATCATATAAGTATAACTCTCCATTTTATAGACTGTTAATCTCATTTTGCAGATTCTCCAAAAATCTGCCAGCATGAGCTCCATCCATTTGTGTATGATGAAACTGAAATGATATAGGAAGATAATATCTGAATATTTTTCTTCTGTATTTCCCCCAAATCACAAACGGATTATTAAAGATTCCACTATTCATACCAATGGCACCGTCAATTTCAATATCTATAATCGCAGATGTACCAATTACCATACTGTCATCTGACAGATCCCTATCTTGAGAAGTCTCAGCTACCCGTACTGTGTATTTAAGATATTCCTGATTAAATTTTACCAAATCATCTGTATACAGGATATCACAGGAACTCACTTCACCATCTTTATTTTTTACAATTGTATTGACCGCAATCGTTTCGTATTGTATCAATTTTTCGCCAACAGGAAGTATATAAAATTCTTTTACAGTAACAGCCGCTTTTCCAATACAATAGTTGAGAAGCATATTAAATTTCATTTCTTTCTTTTTTGATACACGGATAAGGTTTGTCACATCCAACGTTTTGAAAAATGTAACCATTGGATTAGGAGCTTTCATCCAAAGTTCATATGCTGAGGCTCTGGTTGTATCTTTCGGATTAACCTCTCTTGTCATTTTGTTGTATCCTCCTTAGTTTCCGGAGATAGGGCAAATCGTTGTGTGGGATAACCAAATTCTATCAACAATTCTTTTTCTGCAAAACCAAGCCTCTTTAATAGATCTCGATGGCCTGTATCGGCTTTATCACCATCCCGATATGTGGTCATATTTATTTCTTTTCCGGGTAAATATTTTTCCATAAGTACGTCTAAAAACAGTTTATGGATATCTTTCTTTCGATATTGAGGGTGTATCCCTAAAAACTCAATACTACCAGATTGATATGAAAAAGCCATTGCTCCAATCAAAATATTGTCATCTCTTAAAACGAGCGCTCTATTTTCCTTTATACACTTCGTTATCTCGTTCAAATAGTCTGCTTCATTCATTACTGGGTATCCATCTATCACCAATCTCATTAAATTCATCCAATCTGTAATATCCACTTTCTTAGCCAGGCAAATATCATCTTTTGTAAAATTTCTTTTTGCCAGATTTCTATGTAAAACAAATCTCAATTGCAATGGGTAAAATGTTCCGTTATCTCGATACTGCGAAGGCGGAATTTTATACATAGACTTAAAAGCAGACGAAAATGCCTGCTGGCTTTCATATCCACAGATAAATGAAACTTCGATAATTGGCTTATCCGAAAATACCAATAATTTCGCAGCTTCGGTCAACTGACGACGCTGAACATAAGCATGAATGGTCATACCTACTATACTGGTAAACAGTCGATGTAAATGGTACTTAGAATAATGAACAGCTTCCGTAACCCGCTCCAAATCTAATTTACCATTAAGATGAGTTTCAATATACTCAATGACAACCTCTATATCATCTACATGGTCATCCACATGCCATTCCTCCTCTTCTTAATAGAATTATAGCAAAACCTTGAATTTCTCTTTTAATAATTCTTGCGGTCTATAGCATAAAAATAATCCTATTCAAAATCTGAATGGGCATAAATTCCTCCATAACGACCAGCTTTTGACTGTATTCCTATACCAGCATATGCGTCACCGCCCCACCAGTTTTCCATCCCGAACGATTGGCGAATCTGACACGAGTGATTGTCATTAAGGACAATATTTTATATCTCACAAATATACGGTTCCATATATTCCTGAATAAAATCAACCCTATCGAATATGGTCGGTTTAAAATAGGATGATACAGATATTACGATATTCTTTTCTGAATTGATGTAAATAACATTACCGCTATTTCCAATAGCAGCATATATATTCTTTTTACGATCAATAATCCACCACAAATAACCATATTCCATGCCTCTAAACTGACTACTTTCCACAATTCTGGGTCTTGTCATTTCTTCTATCCACGTTGAAGATATTATTTGTTTCTTATCATAAATACCTTTATTCAGGCATAGTAATCCTATTTTAGCCATATCCTCTGCAGACATACAAAGTCCATATCCAGGAGTTCCTAATCCCTCAGTATCACAAAACCAAATATTCTCTTTGGGTAACTTCCCAATTGTAAATTGTTTATGTTCTTCTGCCGATTCTGCTAAATAATTTTTATGCATCTTAATGTCTAATGGAGCAAATAGATATGTGTTCGCATAATCTACCGTTTTCATATTTGTTGCTTTATATAAAATTCCTGAGAGTATATGAAGACATACTGTTTGATAATTAAACTCATCTGTCAGGCCTTTTCTGCCTCCCAAAAAATCAAGTGATGCATATGTCCAATTGTCACTTGAACACACCTTCGTCCAAGGGTCGCCTTTACATTTATATGGTGCCCTCATAGTCAACAAGTGTTTTATGGTTATTTCATAAATTGTTTTTTCCCCTCTTTTCACTTTATAATCAGGGAAATAATCCAAAACTTTATCATCAATACTTCCTATTTGCCCTTTATCTACGGCAATTCCAATCAGTAAAGACATGATACTTTTTGTAGCAGACATGATATGTGTGCAATCGTCTTTCTTGTAATGATTCCAATTATCACTATAAACAATCTTATTATCCTTGATTGCTACGATTTGACATATATTGGGTTGCTGTTTTTCTATGAAATCATGTAATTCTTCTTTATTCATGCAGCCGCATCTCACTTTCAAATTTTCTTATGATGGGGATATCCATAAATAATCTTAGGCTAATTTAAAATTGATTTCAATATCCTTACAAAAAACAGGGGCACATCGCCCAATATCACTAGGTTAAGGCTTTATAAAAAGATTTTCCGTCCATTTTCAAAAATGGGCGGATCTCTTTTTATCCATATTTTATTATGACAAACTGAAATCTGTCACTTTGTTTCAAAGCTTTGTTTTACAATTTTTTCAATTACTTTTAGCGGTAATTCCTTTTCGTATGGCAAATATATTGCATTCTTCTTTATTGTAAATTCACTTAACTGCGGCTTGAATATTTCTAAAATATTAGCCTCTATGTAAAAGCTAATGTGTTTATTACAGGCAGCAAAAGATATTGAAATCTTGTCTTTTTTATATACTGGCATACTCCAGGCAATCTGTTCCATGACTTCTGGAACACAACTTTGAATAATGTTTCTTAATTCTACAATATGCGCCCGTGCTTCTGGAATCTGTGATTCTATATATTCATCTACGTTCTCAGGAGCCTTACCACAATAATGCCCCTGATTTGTTCTTTTAAATTCTCTTCTGCATTTTGGACATATCCACATACGAAAACTCCTCCACAAATTCAGTCAGCAACCACCAGTTCAACTGGTGGTTTGTTATTAGCCCTCCAAAGGGCTTTCTTACTGCTTGCCTCAAAGGGCAGTGTCACAAGAACTTTTACTGGTCCGTTATAAAACGGTACTATGGGAATCTTCTTTCCTTGATTCCTCTGCTTGCTCTTTTATATACTTTTGTACAGCTTCGTCAGTGATATTACCAACCGTTTCAACATAATAGCCTCGTGCCCAAAATGCTTTATCCCATTTACTTTGCAATTCTGGATGCCTATCGTAAATCATCAATGTGCTTTTTCCCTTTAAATATCCCATAAAATTTGAAATACTTATATGCTCATGAATACTTCCAACCATCTGAACAATTTCTGGAGTCAACAGCTTCTCTGGATTTGTAGTATAGTCAAATGCTCTCATAAGCATCTCCTTCATTTTATCATTATATGATGGAGATTTTTTAATATTTTACTTTTTCAGACCTGTAGAACATACTGCCTTCCTTCCCCCAGTATCCAATCATACACCATATCCAATCCTTCCTCCGAAAAAGGAAAATCCTTCTTCACCTTTTTTGAATCGTCTGTATGCTTTAATGCAAAAGGCTCCGGCCAAACGATCACCCGAAGCACAATCTCTTTTTCTTCTTCCGAGCCTGCTTTTGGTATCTCTGTTTTCCCAATCCAGAAGCGAATACCCCGGTCAGATCCGGTAAAGGCCTCTTTTTGATAAAAAGGCAAATGAAATAAATCAATTCGTTCTATTTTCTTGTCCATATATATTTTCCCTCGTATGATAACTGTTTCCTCATTTACAAAGATGTAACTAAAGTATAACATATAAAATATCTATGTGGGTAACTTTTACACCCGGAACCCTGATGATCTCATAGACTTGCTGCTATGCATATGATATACTATTTGTACTAAACATAAAGGGGCGTGATACGATGGCATTAACAACCGAAGATTTACAGGCAATCGCGGAACTCTTAAAACCCATGCAAAAAGATATCAAAGACCTGCAAAAAGACAGCAAAAACATACAGCAGGATATCAAAGACCTGCAAAAAGACAGCAAAAACATGTGGCAAAATATTAAGGATATTCAGCTCACTCTGGAGCATGAAACAAACCGAAATATCAGGCTTATTGCAGAAGGTCATTTTGATTTAAACCGTAAATTGGATAATGCGCTTAAGATTGAAAGCGAAAAAGAACTGCTTCTGATTCGTGTCAATCATCTCGAAAATGAAGTTCGTAAAGTAAAAGATACTCTTAATCAGATCGCATAATACATAAGCCCATGATCACGCATATTTCTACAACGGATCACGGGCTTATTTCATGCCTGAAAATATATTTTATTTATCATCTTCCCAGATATAAGGTGTCAGCTGGTAAACATAATAATTCAGCCAGTTGGTATACAATGTATTCGCATGAGCTCTCCACATGAGCGCCGGACGCTGGGTATCATCATCTCCCGGATAATATCCCTTCGGAACCTGAATGTCCAGTCCCTTGTCCTTATCTCTGCGGTACTCTTTGGATAATGTCACACGATCATACTCCGGATGACCCATGACAAAGATCTTCTTGCCGCCTTCTGCCATACACAGGAATACACCCGCCTCTTCAGACTCTGCCATGATCTTCAGATCCTCACAGGCTGCGATATCTTCTGTCGGAATCGTTGTATGTCTGGAATGAGGTGCTACAAAATAATCGTCAAAACCTCGCACCAGAGGCTCTTTACGGTTCAGCACCTTATGAGAGTACAGTCCAAACAGCTTCTGTGGCAGCAACGTCTTATTTAATCCATAATAGTAGTAAAGTGCCGCCTGTGCCCCCCAGCATATGTACAAAGTCGAAGTTACATGGGATTCACACCAGGCAAAGATTTCTCTCAATTCTGTCCAGTAATCCACATCTTCAAACTTCATATGTTCTACCGGTGCACCAGTAATGATCAGACCATCAAAACGTTTTTTACGAACTTCCTCAAAAGTCTGATAAAATTTATTCAAATGGCTCTGTGCCGTATTCTTGGACTCATGATTGCTGACAGTAATAAAAGTCACATCTACCTGCAGCGGAGTATTGGAAAAGCTGCGAAGAAGCTGCAGCTCTGTATCTTCTTTCAAAGGCATCAAATTCAGAATGCCCACCTTCAATGGACGGATCTCCTGTGCCAGTGCACGGCTTTCATCCATCACGAAGATATTCTCTCTCTCCAGTATTTCTTTTGCGGGTAAATCATTCTGAATTCTAATTGGCATAATTTCTCACCTGTTTTCTAAAATTTGCTGAACGCATCTTTTTATATCATACCACTATTGCTCATCAATATCAACGGTAACTGTCCAGTAACTTTCCTTCGCATCAATCGCACTGACAATTCCCTCCAGATTCTTTAAACGCTGCTTGATATTGTTTGACATGGCAACTGCATCACGGATCGTATAATAATACATAATTCCTGCCATCGTACTGGAAGTATCTTCCTTTAGACTTACTTTATCACCGACCTGTATTAATCCAGCCCGCTCCATACGAAACTCCATCTTTTTGATCATCGTACGCCACTCCTAAAAACTCTTCCAGACAGATCCCTCTGTCATGGATCAATTTTGCTGCCGGAATACCTACATACCGAAGATGCCATGGCTCGGTAATGATTCCGGTAATATCGGATTTTCCCTGCGGGTAACGGATGATATAGCCATATTCCCAGGCATGCTCCTCCACCCACTTATATTCATTGGTATTGCGGATTCCTTCATCCAGTTTCTTATATCTTCCTGTCACAAAATCCACCGTCAATCCCAGATGATGCTCACTGGTTCCAGGGACTGCCACAACGGTGGCAGCTTCTTTGACCGCCTCTTCATGGGTATATCCTTCTTTTTCCAACCGTTCGATTTTGTTCTTGAACAGTTCAACCTGCTTGAGATAGGTACGATACGAAGAAGTGATATTGATATAAAGACGTTCTTTCTGTGCATCCTTTACCAGCTGTGTAATCTTCTCTGCTGCCAGAGGCTCCAGCTGATGACCATTCCCAATACCAACCAGATCCATCTCCAGTTCATCGTGTAAGATATAATCTTTATTCAAAAGACTCAGATATCCATTCATGATCGCATCCTGAGTATCTTCTTTCAGCATACTTTCAATATCTGCTTTCACCTGTACCGTCAAGATATCTTCTTTTCTCTTCGGCCGCGCAGCCGGTACTGTCGGCTGCTGCACTGGTACTTCTGTCACCACATTCGGGTCAGCAACCGGTATCGGTTCTGTCGCATATACTTCCATTCTGTTCATTCCCAGCGTCAACAAGATACCCAAAAACAAGGCACTGGAAACACTTCTTATGTATTTTTTCATAATTATCCTCAATCTCTCTTCTCCAGACTCATGTACAACACATCATATCACAAAACATTTGACAGTGTCACCCCTGTATCGTATATTGAAAGAAAGATTTATACGAAAAAGGAGAGCATATGGTACTTTTAACTTGTGATTATACCGTAGAAACCATCGATGGCGATTACGCCATGCTCAAACGACTGGATGATCCTGATGCAGAATTAAAATGTGTTGCAAGAGCACTTCTCCCTCCTGAGATCATGGAAGGAACCAGACTGCATTACGAGATGCTCCAGTATGAAATTATCTAAGTCCGGGTGCCACAAGGCTTTCCCGGACTTTTTTCATCAACAGCAGCAAACGCCTCCTGGTGCTCCGCAGCAGCACATATTACAGAACATATTGATCAGACAAAGTCTGCAGCAAAGATCATTTCCCATAATGGTCATACCGCCGTAAGGAGAACTCATCTGATCATACCAGCTGCCCCCACCTTGAAGCTGCTGGAGAAGCATCTGATATTCCATACGATTCGGTTCCAGTTCCACTGCACGTCTGGCGTGCTCCAGAGCCACTACATTGTTGCCAAGACCGTTATTCGCGATCGCACTCATATAATACCACTGTGCACCTTTTTGCTGGATATTGGAAAGAACATTTAATGCCTCATTATAGCGACCTGCACGAATATAATTCATCGCAGCGTTCAAATAATTGCTGTATTCATCGCTCTGCCCTGATGAACTCCTCTGCTGATAACTGCCATAGCTGCTGCCAAAACCACCATAAGCATTCGTACTTCCATAATTGGAATAGCCCTGTTCCTTCTCTCTCATAATCTGCTCATAGGCAGCCTGTACCTGTTTAAATTTCTCCTCTGCCAAAGCAGCATTCGGATTATTCACATTCGCATCCGGATGATATTTACGGCTCATCATGCGATATGCCTTTTTTATTTCTTCGTCCGAGGCACCTCGTTTCAGACCCAGTACCTCATATGGATCCATCATCATGATTCTTTTTCTGTTTCCTTTCTCCTGCACCGAATCTGCCCATAGCGGGTCCAGACACCAGCATACAATATATTACGCAGGATCTCCACATCCTCCAGGATTGGAAGCTGTTCAAATGTCCTGGAAGTCTCTGCCATCATCATTTTCAAGATTTCCTGAGATTCCCGCTCAAAACTATCTTTTTTATATAATTCTGCCAGAGGATTGTATCGTCCCTGTTTCAAATCATCTTCGATATCCTCATACGCATCCATCAGATAAATAAATTTTCCGAAGAAAAATCCCATGCGCCGCAGCTTTCTTTCCCACTCATCACTGCGGCACACGAACAATTCTGCCATAATCTCACCAAAAAATCCAGCAGTTTTATCAATATCATAAATATTCTTATTCTCAAGTTCTCCCAGTTCCTGCAAAAGACAACGAACCTTCTCTGTTTTTTCAGGATACATCTTATGGATCTTCCGCATTTTCCCCTGCAAAACTTTTGCCAGAATAAGCCCCCGAATCCGTCTGTCATCTTTCCAGTCATCCAGACATTTATAATAAGTAAGCAGAACATTCATATCTGCCGCATAATCATAATATGGATTTTCCCGGTAATGATGCTTTTGCCATGGATGTGCCAGACATCTGCCGCATCCCGTCACTGTATGAGGTTCATACAGGCCAGACAACAAAAGTGCTATAAATGTCATATCAAAGCTGAGTGTCATCTGTCCGATTCGTCCATGCCTTTTTTTCAAACTGCGGCACAGTCCGCAATAACTGGAACGATACGTCTCATATTCCCGCACCTTCAATTCAGCCTGATGCACAACAATGTATCCAAACATAGATTAACTCCTCTTCTGGAATTCATGATAACATTTCGGACAACGAACCATAATTTTTCCTTTTCCTTTCGGAATCCGAATCTTCTGCTTACATTTCGGACAAGTATAAATATGATGATATTTTCTCTCTCCTGCCAGCTTTTTCTGCTGTTCCAGGCAATAACGGAACTTTGCCGTCATCTGCAGATATTTCTGATTTTCCGCATATCTTGCCTGATAATTCTTTGAAAAATGTCTGTACAGGGAATAGATCACCAGAAACCATACTACATAATACAGAAAAGAACTTTTTACAAACCAATTCAGTACAATACACACCAAAACTACCCATGTCAGGAAACGGTACAACTGATCCGGACCATTCTGACCATATCTTCCATACATAAAACGCCTGTACTTTTCTCTCATAATTGATAACTCCTCTTAAATTTTTCCTATCCATATTTTGATATGAATATATAAACTCATCATAAACAACTATTCCCTGAATAACGGAGTAGAATAATATCGATCTCCACTGTCCGGCAAAAGTGCCACAATCGTCTTTCCTTCATATTCGTCTCTTCTGGCATATGCAATCGCAGCAGAAAGTGCCGCGCCGGATGTAATACCAACCAGCATTCCTTCCTTTTTCGCCAGAAGCCTGGCTGCCCGATATGCTTCTTCCTCTGTTGCAAGATAAATCTCATCATACAGGTTCGTATCCAGCACCTCCGGCACAAATCCTCCACCGATCCCCTGCAGCCCATGTGCACCTGCCTGACCACCAGATAACACCGGTGAATGCTCTGGTTCCAGTGCTACTACCTGAATCTGCGGATTCTGTTCTTTCAGATATCTGCCGACTCCTGTCAAGGTTCCGCCGGTTCCTACACCTGCAATAAAAAGATCTACCTGCCCTTCGCTGTCCTCCCAGATCTCCGGTCCCGTCGTCTCATAATGTGCCTGTGCATTTGCAGGATTCACAAACTGACCGGGAATAAAGCTTCCTGAAATCTCTTTCGATAGTTCTTCTGCTTTTTTAATCGCACCAGCCATTCCTTCATTTCCCGGAGTCAGCACCAGATCTGCTCCATATGCCTTCAAAATATTTCTGCGTTCCTCACTCATCGTCTCCGGCATAGTTAAAATCAGCTGATAACCACGGACTGCCGCAAGCAAAGCCAAACCAATACCTGTATTTCCTGATGTTGGTTCAATAATCGTTGCACCCGGTTTTAATACCCCTCTTTTTTCTGCATCATCCAGCATGGACTTTGCCGCACGATCTTTTACACTTCCCGCCGGATTCAGATATTCCATCTTACAAAGCACCCTGGCTTTCAATCCAAGCTCTTTTTCCAGATTGCAGATTTCAACCAACGGAGTTCTTCCAATCAATTCCTGTGCACTTTTATACCATGCCATATCCTCGTTCTCTCCTTATATCTTCCTTTTTCTCAAATCATACAGAAAAACCCGGGGCAGCATCTGTCCCGGGTATCTTTCGCTGATTACATAATCTCTTTGATCCAGCCCTTTGGAGCTTCGATACGTCCCATCTGAATACCAGTCAGAGTATCGTACAGCTTCTTCGTAACCGGTCCCATCTCTTCCATACCGCTTGGCAGGCAGATCTCTGTACCATGATCTACGATCTTTCCAACTGGGGAAATAACAGCTGCAGTTCCGCACAGACCACACTCTGCAAAATCTTTCAGTTCATCTTTATGAACCGGACGTTCTTCCACTTCCATGCCCAGATACTCTTTTGCAACAACCATCAAAGAACGACGGGTTACAGACGGAAGAATACTGTTGGACTTCGGAGTCACAAACTTACCATCTTTCGTAATGAACATAAAGTTAGCTCCGCCAGTCTCCTCCACATAGGTTCTGGTCTGTGGATCAAGATACATATTCTCGTCAAAGCCCTTATTATGTGCATCTACGATATTGTAAAGACTCATTGCATAATTCAGACCAGCCTTGATATCACCGGTTCCATGTGGTGCTGCACGATCCATATCAGATACACGAATCGTAATTGGCTTTGCACCGCCTTTGAAATATGGTCCTACCGGAGTTGTGAAAATACGGAACTGATACTCATTCGCCGGCTTCACTCCGATAATGGAATCAATGCCAAACATAAACGGACGGATATACAAAGTTGCACCACTTCCATAAGGCGGAACAAATGCTGCATTTGCTTTTACCGTCTCTACCACTGCTTCCACAAACTTATCTTCCGGAAATACCGGCATCTGTAATCTTCTGCAGGAATCTGCCATACGCGCTGCATTCAAATCCGGACGGAAGGTCACGATTCTTCCATCCTCTGTAGTATAGGCTTTGATACCCTCAAAACAGGTCTGAGCATACTGCAGCACACAGGCACACTCACTCATAACAATCATCGGATCTTCTGTCAGAGTTCCCTCATCCCATGCACCATTTTTATAATTGGCAACAAATCTTTTATCCGTTGGCATATATCCAAAACCAAGATTTCCCCAATCAATGTTTTTCTTTTCCATAACACTGTATCCTTTCCCTTGTATATTGATAATGTGTTCGACAAAATATCTTTTCTCATCATACGCCTTTCAAAATGAGGTGTCAAGAAAAAAGAACCGCCGCATGACTGCGACGGTTCTTCGGGTCTTATTTCACTCTATTTTACAGATTACTCTGCTCCATAAAGAGTTTTTAATTTATTCAGATAGCTATATCTAGCTTTTGCTTCGCTCTCATTCTTAGCGAACAGCATAGCAGCTCTTTCTGGATTAGCACGTTTCAGAGAATTGTAACGAACCTCGCCATCAAGGAATGCCTGATAATCTCCACTTGGCTCTTTAGAATCCAGAGTGAATGCATCTTTTCCTTCTGCTGCAAGTGCCGGGTTGAATCTGAAGCAATGCCAGTAACCAGCCTCAACTGCTAACTGCTCTTCGGTCTGAGCTTTGCTCATACCCTTCTTGATACCATGATTGATACATGGAGCGTAAGCGATGATCAGGGATGGTCCCGGATATGCCTCTGCCTCTGCGATTGCCTTCACGCACTGATTGAAGTCAGCACCCATGGAAATCTGTGCAACGTATACATAACCATAGCTCATAGCGATAGAAGCAAGGTCTTTCTTCTTCACTTCTTTACCAGCAGCTGCGAACTGAGCGATTGCACCAGTTGGGGTAGCCTTGGAAGCCTGTCCACCTGTGTTGGAGTAAACCTCAGTATCGAATACCATGATGTTGATGTCTTTGCCGGAAGCAAGTACGTGGTCAACACCGCCAAATCCGATATCGTATGCCCATCCGTCACCACCGAAGATCCACTGGGATTTCTTGGACAGGAAGTCTTTCTTAGCCAGGATAGCCTGAGCTTTCTCACATCCGCAAGCTTCCAGAGCAGCTACTAACTTATCAGTTGCAGCACCATTGGTAGCACCACATCCAAAAGTATCAAGCCATTCCTGAGCAGCAGCTTTAACGTCTTCTTTTTCTGCATTAGCAGCCAGGTCTTCTACCTTGGTCTTCAGTCCGCCACGGATTGCGTTCTGAGCCAGTAACATACCATAACCAAACTCTGCTGCATCCTCAAATAAGGAGTTGGACCATGCAGGACCCTGTCCCTTCTGGTTTACAGTGTATGGTGTGGATGGTGAAGAGTTACCCCAGATAGAGGAACATCCAGTTGCGTTAGCAATGTACATTCTGTCACCAAACAGCTGGGTGATCAGTTTTGCGTATGGAGTCTCACCACAACCTGCACAAGCTCCGGAGAACTCAAGCAGAGGAGTCTTGAACTGAGATCCTTTTACGGTAGCTTCTTTGAATTTAGCGATAACATCTGCTTTCTCCGGAAGAGTAACAGCGTAATCGAAATCTTTCTGCATATCCAGATTAGCCTCAAGAGGAAGCATCTCAATTGCTTTTGCACCCTTCTTGCCTGGGCAGACATTTACACAGGAACCACATCCGGTACAGTCAAGAGCAGATACAACGATAGCAAATTTCTTATCTGCCATACCGGTCATATCCATCATCTTCATTCCTTCTGGAGCTGCTGCAACTTCCTCAGCGGTCATAGCAACCGGACGGATAACTGCATGCGGACATACATAGGAACATCTGTTACACTGGATACAATTCTCTGGATTCCATACAGGAACGTTTACTGCGATACCACGTTTCTCATATGCAGAAGATCCGGATGGAGTAGTTCCATCTACATAATCTTTGAATGCAGATACTGGCAGGCTGTTTCCTTCCTGTGCATTTACTTTAGACTGAATGTTGTTAACGAAATCAACAACGTCTTTTCTTCCGCCTTCTGCTACGGTGAAGTTCAGACCTTCATCCTCAGCATCTTTCCAGCTCTCTGGAACCTGTACTTCTACAACCTGTTTAGCACCAGCGTCGATTGCTGCCCAGTTCTTAGCAACGATATCGTCACCTTTACGTCCGTAGGTAGCTTTTGCAGCAGCTTTCATAAGATCAATTGCCTGCTCCTCCGGAATGATACCGGTCAGTTTGAAGAATGCGGACTGAAGAATGGTATTAATACGGGTTGGTCCCATACCAGTCTCGATACCGATCTTAACACCATCGATGGTGTAGAATTTGATATTGTGGTTAGCGATGAATGCTTTCACCTGTCCTGGCAGATGTTTCTCAAGCTCTTCCATATTCCAAGCACAGTTCAGAAGGAAAGTACCTCCATCAACCAGCTCCTGTACCATATTGTACTTACGTACATAGGATGGATTGTGGCAAGCTACGAAATCAGCCTTGCGAATCAGGTATGTAGACTTGATTGGAGTCTTACCGAAACGCAGATGAGACATGGTAACACCACCGGATTTCTTGGAGTCATAATCGAAGTATGCCTGAGCGTACATATCGGTATTGTCACCAATGATCTTGATGGAGTTCTTATTAGCACCTACAGTACCGTCTGCACCAAGACCCCAGAACTTACAGTTGGTAGTTCCTTCTGGAGTAGTAACAAGCGGAGCACCGATCTCAAGAGAGAGATTGGTAACATCGTCTACGATACCAAGAGTGAATTTTGCTTTTGTAGTATTGTTGAATACTGCTACGATCTGTGCCGGAGTAGTATCTTTGGAACCTAATCCGTAACGTCCGGTAAATACTGGAACTGCATCGAATTTTGTTCCTTTCAGTGCTGCAACAACGTCTAAGTACAGAGGCTCGCCCTGTGCACCTGGCTCTTTGGTTCTGTCAAGAACAGTAAGAACTTTAACAGTCTCAGGAATAGCATTGATCAGTGCTTCAGCACAGAATGGTCTGTAAAGACGAACTTTAATCACACCAACTTTTTCGCCGGATGCCATTAAATAATCAACAGTCTCATCGATGGTCTCACATACAGAACCCATAGCGATGATAACTTTCTCTGCATCAGCTGCACCATAGTAGTTGAACAGTTTGTAGTTGGTTCCGATCTTAGCGTTAACTTTGTCCATGTACTCCTGTACGATTCCCGGAAGAGCATCGTAGTATGGGTTACATGCCTCACGAGCCTGGAAGAAGATATCTGCATTCTGAGCAGAACCTCTCTGACATGGATGATTCGGGTTCAGCATATCATTTCTGAATGCTTCAACTGCATCCATATCTACCATATCTTTCAGATCTTCGTAATCCCAAGTCTCAATCTTCTGAATCTCATGAGAAGTACGGAAACCATCAAAGAAGTTAATGAACGGAAGACGTCCTTTGATTGCTGCACAGTGAGCAACTGGAGTCAAGTCCATAACTTCCTGTACACTGGACTCACACAGCATAGCTGCACCAGTCTGACGACAAGCGTATACGTCAGAGTGATCACCAAAGATAGACAGTGCATGGCTTGCCAGTGCACGAGCAGATACGTTAAATACACCCGGAAGTCTCTCACCTGCTACTTTGTACAGGTTCGGGATCATCAGTAAAAGACCCTGAGAAGCGGTAAAGGTTGTGGTAAGAGCACCTGCTGCCAGAGATCCGTGAACAGCACCTGCTGCACCAGCCTCAGACTGCATCTCGGTTACCTCTACGGTCTGACCAAAGATATTGGTTCTGCCCTGGGTTGCCCACTCGTCAGTAGCTTCTGCCATTACAGATGACGGGGTGATTGGGAAGATAGCCGCTACTTCTGAATATGCGTATGACGCATGGGAAGCAGCATGGTTACCATCCATGGTTTTCATTTTTCTAGCCATTTTTGTTGTTCCTCCTTATTTGAATCCATAAGACCCTTTATTTTTACAAAAATAGTTCTTATCATACAGATTTATTTTAGCACATATAATATAAATTGTCTATTTAGGATTTTATTTTTTTTATAGGATTTTGCCAATACGGTCACTCAAAAAAACCCTCTGCATGTCATAAATGCAAAGGGTTTCATATGGTTTTACTTTTGTATACGGTTTCTCATGTCACAGAGCAGTCAGGAATATCTACTCCCCCGTTCGATATTCCGGCCTCGAAGTTCTCTGTCTGCCTTCTTCCAAAGCTGCTTTCTGTTCTGTGATCTCTCTTTTTCAAGAGAAAAAGATATAAAAATTATTTAGTAACCAGAGTTACTTCTACCGGAAGAGATTTCTCAACAGTCTCTCCAGCCATCAGAGCTGCTGCAGTCTCAACTGCAGTTGCACCCATAAGGTCTGGCTGCTGAGCTACGGTAGCTGCCATATTGCCAGCCTCAACTGCTGCTACTGCATCGTCTGTTGCATCGAATCCTACTACCAGGATCTCTTTGTCACCGATTGCCTCTACTGCACCAAGAGCCATCTCATCGTTGTGAGCAAATACACCAACGATATCCGGATTTGCCTGCAGCATATTCTCCATAACGGTCATACCTTCTGCACGATTGAAGTTTGCAGTCTGGCTTGCAACAACATCCAGTTTCTCATCAGCTACATTGTGGAATCCAGCACCACGGTCGATGGTTGCAGATGCTCCGGATACACCCTGAAGCTCAGCTACTTTTGCACCCTCACCAACCAGCTCTAACAGATATTCTGTTGCAGCCTGTGCACCAGCTACGTTGTCAGAAGCAATTGCACAGTCAACATCTACACCATTTACTACACGGTCTACAGAGATAACTTTGATACCAGCTGCGATTGCATCTTTTACTGCCGGAGCTGCTGCATCAGAGTCTACCGGGTTGATGATCAGAACGCTGATCTTTTTGGAGATCAGATCTTCTACGTCAGCAGCCTGTTTTGCAGCGTCATCACCTGCATCAACAACGATCAGCTCTACACCA
Source organism: Lachnospiraceae bacterium (assembly GCA_017558865.1). Taxonomy (GTDB): domain Bacteria; phylum Bacillota; class Clostridia; order Lachnospirales; family Lachnospiraceae; genus Hominiventricola. The sequence continues at coordinate 3,480 of JAFYTM010000185.1, read as the reverse complement.
AGCTCCTCAGCCTTTGCCTCTGCACCTTCACTTAAGGTAACAAAGAATGGGTTGTTCATAGTGGAAATCGCAAGACCAACGCTGCCATTTCCAGTCTCTTCTGCTGCTTCGCCTTCTGTTGCTGCCGGCTCTGCTTTTTTCTCACCGTCAACAGATACTGCTCCGCATCCTGCCATAGCAAATGCCATTACGGATGCCATTACGAGTGCCAATAAGTTTTTCATTTTCATAATTTGGTTCCTCCTAACCTTTAATGAAATTATTTTATTATCGATCCTTATCGGTCATAACCGCGATAAGAATTACGATTCCTTTTACAACATCCTGATAGTAAGAAGATACACCAAGGATGTTCATACCGTTGTTTAATACTGCAATGATCAGTACACCTACAAAAGTTTTCCAGATACGTCCGCGTCCGCCGTTCATACTGGTTCCGCCAAGAGCAGTTGCCGCAATCGCATCCATCTCATAGCCTTCACCAAGTGTTGGCTGAGCAGATCCCAGACGGGACAGAAGAATCAGACCGGATACGGCTGCAAGACATCCGGAGATCGCATATACAGCAATCTTTGTATTGTCAATGTTAACACCTGCCAGCTTTGCAGCTCTTGCATTGCTTCCAGTTGCATATACTCTGCGACCAAAAGTAGTCTTTTCAAGTACAAACATCATAATTGCAAATACAATGATAAACAGATAAACCGGAACCGGAATTCCAAAGATATTACCTTTTCCAACAAATTTCAGCATAAAGCTGTCACCCAGATTGGAAATTGGTTTACCATCCATAAAAATCATCGTTACTCCACGATATACCGTCATGGATACCAGAGTAGCGATAAATGGCTGCAGACGACCTTTGGTTACCAGGATACCGCTGACAGTACCAAATGCAGTACCAAACACAAGTGCCAGAAGCATTGCTGCACCTACCGGCATTCCTCCCTGGATAAAGCTTGCACAAAGTGCAGTAGCCAGACCAAGAATAGAACCTACACCAAGGTCGATTCCACCAGTCAGGATGACGCAGGTCATACCAAACGCAATAAATCCATTGATGGAGGACTGTCTAAGCAGAGATAAAAAGTTACCGATTGTTCTGAATTCCGGGCTGATAATACTGATCACTGCCACCAGCAAAACCAGTGCAATCAGAACACCCATTTCCTGTATCAAGTTTTTTGTATTTTTGTTATTCATTTAGAGTTCCCCTCCTGTCGCAAGCGTCATAATCTTTTCCTGATCTGCTTCATCTTTACTTAAGATACCTCTTACAAGACCTTCTCTTACTACCATAATTCGGTCAGACATACCCAGTACTTCCGGAAGCTCAGATGATACCATAATGACTGCTACTCCCTTTTCTGCAAGGTCATTGATGATGCTATAGATTTCTTTCTTTGCACCGATATCCACACCTCGGGTCGGCTCATCAAGAATTAAAAGCTTCGGATCTGTATAAACCCATTTTGCAAATACAACCTTCTGCTGGTTACCACCACTCAGATTATTACATGCATGATCCGGTCCAAAGCATCTAATGTGTAATTCCTCAATACCTTTTTTCACCAGATCGTCTTCTGCTTTCTTATTCAGAACTCCGTTTTTAGAAATCTTACCAAGGTTTGCGATAGAAATATTCTTCATAATGCTCTCTTCAAGCATAAGACCTTCTACTTTACGATCCTCAGTAATAAATCCAATTCCATTTCTGATTGCATCAATCGGATTGCGATTCTGGATCAATTGTCCATTCATATAGATCTCACCGGTCACATTTGGCATATCACCAAAGATTGCACGCATGATCTCTGTTCTTCCGGCACCCATAAGACCCGATACACCAAGTACCTCGCCACTATGTACCTGGAAATTCACCTTTTCAAAAACTCCTGGACAAGTCAGGTTCTTTACTTCAAAGGCTACATCTCCAATTTTTGCATTTCTTGCCGGATAACGCTCTCCGATCTCTCGACCGATCATCATCTTCACGACATCGTTCATATCTGTCTCAGGAATTTTTTTAGTGTCAACATAAGTACCATCACGAAGTACCGTAATTCTGTCACACAGTGCAAAAATCTCTTCCATACGATGCGAAATATAAACGATAGAAACTCCTTTTTCTCTCAGAGAATTTACAACCTCAAACAGAACAGCTGTCTCTTTCTCTGTCAGTGCTGCGGTAGGCTCATCCATGATCAGAACTTTTGCGTCTACCATCAGCGCTTTTGCGATCTCAATCATCTGCTGCTGACCAACAGACAATCTGTTCATTCTTTCGCCCGGATCAATGTCTACTCCCAGTCTGTCGAGAACTTTCTTCACCTCTGCGCGCATTGCTTTTTTATCGCATACGCCAAGTACGTTCTTGATCTCTTTTCCAAGGAACATATTCTCCTCAACGGTCAGATCGAACAGTACATTGAGCTCCTGATGAATAAATACAATACCTGCTTTCTCTGCTTCCTGCGGATTTTTGTAACAAACTTCCTGTCCATCTACGATAACGGTTCCTGCATCTCTGGTATATACACCTGTCAGAATCTTCATCAGCGTAGACTTTCCGGCACCATTTTCTCCCATGAGTGCATGAATTTCACCGTCATCCAGTAAAAATCCTGCACTTTTGAGCACTGCGTTGCCGCCGAAAGACTTGTCAATTCCACGCATTTCAATCTGCATATTTACTCCCCCTTTCTAGAAAATACAGCCGGACTGCAAAATAATATTTGCATATGGGGTCGTCTCTCCTGTTCTGATCACAGCCTTGCACTCTTTTGTCTGCTGCTTCAGCTCTACATGGGAAACATACTCCACTTCCGGTATGCAACCGGTTTCGCAACCGGTTTCAACAATGCCGAAAAAGTCATTGATCTCTTTCAACACTGCCGGGTTTTTCTCAATGATCTCTTCTGCCAGTACGATCTTTTCAATCTTCATATCACCGGCTACTTCCTTTAACACATCCATAAAACTCGGCTGACCAAACCGAACTGCCAAATCAATTCGCTCAGTCTCGTCCGGAATCGGAAGTCCACAATCCCCGATACAGATCCGATCTGTGTGTCCCATATAAGAAAGCACTCTTGAGATATCACTGTTTAAAATTCCCTGTCTTTTCAATGTTTTCTACCTCCCGATCTCGTGTTTTGCCTTTTCCTCTCTCGCATACGGTGATACAAAAATTCAGAATCAACAAAACACATTTGGAACCCTGGGTATTGATCAATCTATGGGATATTCCCCCATTGTATCAACTGGGATATCACCATAACCATATCCTATGCAGCAATCTGGTCCACATCAATCCCCCAGGGCAGTACCATGAATGCTGCAGATCTATCCTTCAACCTCCCTTCTTCTTGTAGTCTGGCGTTCAATCAGCTCAACGTCAAATATATTTTCTTTCTGAAACGGCAGGCCCTTCCCATGTTGTACAATGATCTGAACTGCCAGCGTTCCCATTTCTTTAAT
>JAFYTM010000017.1 GCA_017558865.1 Lachnospiraceae bacterium | reverse complement strand
TCGTCAATTCTCCACAGAACAAAACAGTCCGCGATCATGGATTTCTTATCCTTTGTCATCACATCACTGACTGCCAGATCGTACAGCAGAACCGTATTCTTGATCTTCTCAGAAGTCTGGATGATCGGAATTTTGAACGAAAGTCCCGGTGTCTCCCGGATAGAAATAATTTTTCCAAACTGCTTGACCACTGCAAATTCATTCGGATAAGTGACAATTGCGCAGGAGCTGAATCCCACAAAAAATACAACTACTATCAAAAGTAAAGGTTTCCAGATTTTTTTCACCGCTTATTCCTCCTCACTGTTCTCACTGGTTCCCACATGGACAGAACTGAATTCCTGCAGCGGAAGCAATGTCTGTGTGGAGCCATCGCTCTTCTGAATAATGACCTTCATATCAGGAAGAATTTCCTCCATCGTCTCATAAAACATCCTCTGTTTCGTCACAAGCGGATACTTCACATATTCATTATACAGCTCATTCAGACGGGCAACCTGACCTTTCGCTTCATTGATACGTTCTTCTGCCTGTGCATTTGCCATTTTGATGATCTCATCTGCTTTTGCACGGGCTGCCGGAATATCCTCATTACGCTTTTGATTCGCTTTATTGATCGAGGTTTCTTTTCCCTGCTTTGCATTCTCTACATTTTTAAATGCGTTGATGACCTCTGCCGTTGGAGGCTCTGCATCCTGGATCGTAATGTTTACAAGCTGAATACCCAGATCTTCGTTCTCCAGACGGGCAATAATCTTTTCTTTGATCGATGCCTGAATCTCACTTTTCCCGGTGGTGATCACACTATCCACATCATAAAGTCCGATCGTGTCACGAATATAGCTCTGTGTCAGCATTTTCAAAATTCCTACCGGTTCTTCTGATGCATAAAGATATTTGACCGGATCCGTCACGCGATATTCCACATAAAAATCTACGTTGACAAAATTGTAATCCCGTGTAATCATAAAGGATTCCGAATCTACCGATTGTCCGGTCTCTTTATCATAGCCAATCGAAAAGCCATTAATAGTCTTTGGCACACGGTTCAAAAGCTGTATTACAGGAACTTTCACATGGATACCCGGTTCATCTACAATCTTTGGAACACCAAAGGTGGTCACCACTGCATATTCATTTTCTCTCAATGTGTAGATACAACCTACTCCAATATTGGCTGCCACAAACAGAATGACTGCCGCTGCCACGACCACCCCTGCCCTTTTCCCAAGTCCTCTCAGCCGATCAAGTAATGGAGTTTTCATTCCTCCATTTTCCACTGTCTGATTTTCTCTTCTGCGAAACATACCGCGTCCTTTCTGGATCAATCCCTGCATAAACAATTTTAATTCACAATAAATATATAATAACACAACCTTGTCCGCCTGTCATCAAAACGGATTCATCTACTTTCTTAGGAATTTCTTAAGGCACTGGACAATCCAGAGCTTTGGTGCTATGATAGGGCAAATCTTATAAAAAGGAGTTTACAGAATGCTGAAAGCATTTTTAAGAGGCGTTTTAAAACCATTATCTTTTGTTCCGGCTGTTTTTATGATGTATGTGATCTTCTCATTTTCCGCACAGGATGGAAACACTTCCGGAAATCTGAGTCAAAAGGTCAGTGAAATTATCGTAGAATGTACGAATGAAGCGTTTGAACTGAACTGGTCAGACGATCAGATTGCTTATTATATAGAAAGAATCCATTACCCGGTACGGAAGCTGGCACATATGACGGTATATTTTCTGCTTGCCATCTCTGTATCATTTCCGCTCTATGTCTATGGTGTCCGGGGCTTATGGCTGCCAATTCTGGCAGGTGGATTCTGTGTCGGATTCGCGGCACTGGATGAATATCATCAGTCCTTTGTTGCCGGACGCGGACCTTCCAAAAAGGATGTATTCATTGACAGTATCGGCGTACTTGCAGGGGTGCTGCTGGTACAGTTTATCTGCTTTCTGGGACGTATGACGATTTTCCGACCGCTGGCGAAAACAAAAAAAGAACATCGCTGATGCGATGTTCTTTTTTTATTTATTCTTCTGTCTCAGATTCTTCTTCCATCATTTCATCATCTTCGATGATCTCAGTATCCTCATCTTCGAAATCCGGAACAATATCCTCGTTGTCCTCGTATACCTCTTCCACTTCAACAGACTCTTCTTCCACATCAGTATTCAGTCTTACGTCACGATAACGTTTCATACCTGTACCAGCCGGAATCAGTTTACCAATGATAACATTCTCTTTCAGACCAATCAATGGATCTATCTTACCTTTGATTGCAGCCTCGGTCAATACCTTGGTCGTCTCCTGGAAGGATGCAGCAGACAGGAAGGAGTTGGTTGCCAGGGATGCCTTGGTAATACCAAGCAATACCTGTTTTCCTTCTGCCGGAGTCTTGCCTTCTGCAAGAAGCATCTCGTTCATATCCTCAAACTCAAGAATATCAACCAGAGTACCTGGCAGGAACTCACTGTCTCCATTGTCCTCAATGCGGATCTTCTTCAACATCTGACGAACGATCATCTCGATATGCTTATCATTGATCTCTACACCCTGAAGACGGTATACACGCTGTACCTCGTGAAGCAGATAATCCTGTACGGCACGAACACCTTTGATCTTTAAGATATCGTGCGGATTGATACTACCCTCGGTCAGTGCATCACCAGCCTCTACATAGGTTCCGTCCAGAATCTTGATTCTGGAATCAAACGGGATCAGATAAGTCTTAGACTCTCCGGTCTCATGATTGGTAACGATTACTTCACGTTTTTTCTTCATGTCGTTGATATTGGCAAGACCTGCGATCTCAGTTACGATTGCAAGACCCTTCGGCTTTCTTGCCTCAAAAAGCTCCTCGACACGAGGAAGACCCTGTGTGATATCTCCACCTGCCACACCACCAGTATGGAAGGTACGCATAGTAAGCTGTGTACCCGGCTCACCGATGGACTGTGCTGCGATGATACCTACAGTCTCACCAACCTGAACTGCTTCACCAGTTGCCATGTTCGCACCATAACATTTTGCACAGACACCGATATGAGAACGGCAGCTCAGTGCGGTACGAATCTTAATCTTATCAAACGGATTGCCGTCTTTATCCACACCCTTGCTCATGATCGCTGCAGCACGTCTTGGTGTAATCATATGATTTGCTTTTACAATGACATTTCCATCTTTGTCACAGATCGTATGGCATGCAAAACGACCAGTGATACGCTCCTCCAGAGACTCGATCATCTCTTTTCCATCTGCAAACGCAGAAACTTCCATACCTGGAATCTCTTTTCCTTCGCTGCAGTCCATCTCACGGATGATCAGCTCCTGAGATACGTCTACCAGACGTCTGGTCAGGTAACCGGAGTCCGCGGTACGAAGTGCGGTATCGGACAGACCTTTACGTGCACCGTGTGCAGACATGAAGTACTCCAATACGTCCAGACCCTCACGGAAATTGGACTTGATTGGAAGCTCGATGGTATGACCTGTTGTATCTGCCATCAAACCACGCATACCGGCCAGCTGTTTAATCTGCTTATCAGAACCACGCGCACCAGAATCCGCCATCATGAAGATGTTGTTGTATTTGTCCAGACCATCCAGCAGTGCTTTGGTCAGGATCGCGTCAGTCTCTTTCCAGGTCTCAACAACCTCTTTATAACGCTCTTCCTCAGTAATCTTACCACGCTTATAGTTACGGGTAATCTTATCTACGGTATCCTGTGCTTTCTGGATCAGTTCCGGTTTCTCCGGCGGCACGGTCATATCGGAAATGGATACGGTCATCGCCGCTCTGGTAGAATATTTGTAACCCATTGCTTTAATATCATCCAGAACCTCTGCGGTCTTGGTTGCACCATGGGTATTGATTACTTTTTCCAGGATCTTCTTCAGACCCTTCTTGCCTACATGGAAGTCAACCTCCGGTTTCAGCTCATTGCCCGGAATCGTACGGTCTACGAATCCAAGATCCTGAGGCAGAATCTCGTTGAAGATGAAACGTCCCAGTGTAGACTCTTCGGTACTGGTAAGAACAGTACCATCTGCCATTTTTTTGGTCACACGCACCTTGATACGGCTCTGAAGCTTGATCGCTCCATTCTCGTATGCAAGAATTGCCTCATTGACACTCTTGAAGGCTTTTCCTTCACCCAGCTCTCCAGGTCTTTCCTGTGTCAGGTAATAGATACCAAGGACCATATCCTGAGAAGGAACCGCTACCGGACCACCATCGGATGGTTTCAGAAGGTTGTTCGGAGAAAGCAGAAGGAAACGACACTCTGCCTGTGCTTCTACGGACAGCGGAAGATGAACTGCCATCTGGTCACCGTCGAAGTCCGCATTGAACGCGGTACATACAAGCGGATGAAGTTTGATCGCTTTACCCTCTACCAGGATCGGCTCAAATGCCTGGATACCAAGTCTGTGCAGCGTAGGAGCACGGTTCAGCATAACCGGATGTTCTTTAATAACATCCTCAAGTACATCCCAAACCTCTGTCTGAAGACGCTCTACCATCTTTTTCGCACTCTTGATATTATGTGCGGAACCATTGGAAACCAGTTCTTTCATAACGAACGGTTTGAACAGCTCAATTGCCATCTCTTTTGGAAGACCACACTGATAAATCTTCAGCTCCGGTCCAACGACGATAACAGAACGTCCGGAGTAGTCTACACGCTTACCGAGCAGGTTCTGACGGAAACGTCCACCTTTACCTTTGAGCATATCGGACAGAGACTTGAGTGCTCTGTTGCCAGGTCCGGTTACCGGACGGCCTCTTCTGCCGTTATCGATCAATGCATCCACTGCCTCCTGGAGCATACGTTTCTCATTGCGGACAATGATATCCGGAGCACCCAGATCAAGGAGTCTCTGCAGACGGTTGTTACGGTTAATAATTCTTCTATATAAGTCATTCAGGTCAGAGGTAGCAAAACGTCCGCCATCCAGCTGAACCATCGGACGAAGATCCGGCGGAATGACCGGAATTGCATCCATGATCATCCACTCAGGCTTATTACCTGATCCGCGGAATGCTTCTACTACTTCCAGTCTCTTGATGATACGGGCTCTCTTCTGTCCGGAAGCAGTCTTCAGACCTGTCTTCAGTTCCTCAGACTCTTTTTCCAGATCAATTGCCTGCAGAAGTTCTTTGATAGACTCTGCACCCATACCTACGCGGAAAGCATCTCTCTCAGGATATTTTTCTTTCATATCCTGATACTCTTTCTCGGAAAGTACCTGTTTGTACATCATCTCGGTCTTGCCCGGGTCCAGTACAATATAGGAAGCAAAATACAGTACCTTCTCCAATGTTCTTGGAGACAGATCCAGAATCAGTCCCATACGGCTCGGGATACCTTTAAAATACCAGATATGAGATACAGGAGCTGCCAGCTCAATATGGCCCATACGCTCACGACGTACATTGGACTTGGTTACCTCAACACCACAACGGTCGCAGACAACGCCTTTATATCTGATTTTCTTATATTTACCACAATGACATTCCCAGTCTTTGCTTGGTCCGAAAATTCTCTCACAGAACAGACCATCCTTTTCAGGCTTCAATGTTCTGTAGTTGATCGTCTCCGGTTTCTTTACTTCACCTCTTGACCATCCGCGGATCGTCTCCGGGGATGCCAGACCAATCTTGATCGCATCAAAGGTCATCGGCTGATAAGCTTCGTTATTCGTTGTTTCCGGCATGTACGGCACCTCCTCTATTCTTCAAAATCCATTGCATCATCAAAATCGTCAGGTTCCTCGTCACCGAACTCCTCTTCAATATCTACAAGCTCGTCGCCCTCGAATTCCTGTTTACTGAATCCATGAGCGCCAAAAGACTCATCTTCGCTACCATAGCGTCTGCTGTCTCCCTCCAGAATGGAACGGATATCTACATCGCCATATTCGCTGCTTTCCATGATCTCCACCTCAGTATTATCATCACGCAGCACACGGACATCCAGTCCAAGAGACTGCAGCTCTTTTAACAATACCTTGAAGGACTCCGGAATACCGGACTCTGGAATATTGTCACCCTTAATAATTGCCTCATAAGTCTTCACACGTCCGATGACATCGTCAGACTTCACAGTCAGAATCTCCTGCAGAGTATAGGATGCACCATAAGCCTCGAGAGCCCATACCTCCATCTCTCCAAAACGCTGACCACCAAACTGCGCTTTACCACCAAGCGGCTGCTGTGTTACCAGAGAGTAAGGACCAGTAGAACGTGCGTGGATCTTATCATCTACCAGATGGTGCAGTTTCAGATAGTGCATGTGACCGATAGTTACCGGGCTGTCAAAATACTCACCGGTACGACCGTCACGCAGACGAACTTTTCCATCACGGGAAATCGGAACACCTTTCCAGAGCTTTCTGTGATCTCTGTTTTCATACAGATAATCCATTACCTCCGGAAGCAGTTCCTGCTCATGTTTTGCTTTAAATTCTTCCCACTCCAGATTGACATAATCATTTGCCAGATCCAGAGTATCCATAATATCATTCTCGTTTGCACCGTCAAAGACCGGAGTGGCTACATTGAATCCCAATGCCTTAGCAGCAAGACTCAGATGAATCTCCAGAACCTGTCCGATGTTCATACGGGAAGGTACGCCCAGAGGGTTCAGAACGATGTCCAGAGGACGTCCGTTCGGAAGGAACGGCATATCTTCTACCGGAAGTACACGGGAAACAACACCCTTGTTACCATGACGTCCAGCCATCTTATCGCCAACAGAGATCTTTCTCTTCTGTGCGATATAGATGCGAACTGCCTGATTCACTCCTGGAGACAGTTCATCACCATTCTCTCTTGTAAATACCTTCGCATCAACAACAATACCGTACTCACCATGCGGTACTTTCAGGGAAGTATCACGTACTTCTCTTGCTTTTTCACCGAAGATCGCACGAAGCAGTCTCTCCTCAGCGGTCAGCTCTGTCTCACCCTTCGGTGTTACTTTACCAACCAGAATATCTCCGGCACGTACCTCTGCACCAACACGGATAATACCTCTGTTGTCCAGATCTTTCAGCGCATCATCACCCACACCTGGAACGTCTCTGGTAATCTCTTCCGGTCCCAGTTTGGTGTCACGGGCTTCTGCTTCATATTCCTCAATATGGATGGATGTATAAACATCATCCATAACCAGTCTTTCACTTAACAGGACCGCATCCTCGTAGTTATAACCTTCCCAGGTCATAAATCCGATCAGCGGATTCTTACCAAGAGCGATCTCGCCATCTGCAGTAGACGGACCGTCTGCAATCACCTGACCTTCGGTCACGCGGTCGCCTTTGAATACAATCGGTCTCTGGTTGTAGCAGTTACTCTGGTTACTGCGTGCAAACTTAGTAAGATGATATACATCACGCACACCATTGTCCTGACGAACCACAATCTCATTGGATACCGCACGCTCAACTGTACCGGAATTTCTGGCAACCACACAGACACCAGAGTCTACAGCGGTCTTTTCTTCCATACCGGTTCCGACTACCGGAGCCTCGGTCAGCATCAGCGGAACTGCCTGACGCTGCATGTTGGAACCCATCAGTGCACGGTTTGCGTCATCATTCTCCAGGAAAGGAATGAGTGCTGTTGCCACGGAGAATACCATCTTCGGAGATACGTCCATGAAATCAAACATGGTTTTCTCGTACTCCTGAGTCTCCTCACGATAACGACCGGATACATTATTATGAATAAAGTATCCATCTTTATCCAACGGCTCATTCGCCTGTGCTACATGATAATTATCCTCTTCATCCGCAGTCATATAGATAACATCTTCTGTAACTCGCGGATTTTTAGGATCTGTTTTGTCAATTTTACGATATGGTGCCTCTACAAAACCATATTCATTGATTCTTGCATAGGTAGCAAGAGAGTTGATCAGACCGATGTTTGGACCCTCAGGAGTCTCGATCGGACACATTCTTCCATAATGAGAATAGTGTACGTCTCGAACCTCGAAACCTGCACGGTCACGGGACAGACCACCTGGTCCCAATGCAGACAGACGTCTCTTATGAGTCAGCTCACCCAGCGGGTTGTTCTGATCCATGAACTGAGACAGCTGGGAAGAACCGAAGAATTCCTTCACGGCTGCAGTCACCGGTTTGATATTGATCAGAGACTGCGGAGAGATTCCCTCCGTATCCTGTGTTGTCATACGCTCACGTACCACTCTCTCCAGACGGGAAAGACCAATACGATACTGGTTCTGAAGCAGCTCGCCAACGGCACGGATACGACGATTGCCCAGATGGTCGATATCGTCATGATTGCCAAGACCATACTCCAGATGCATGTTATAGTTAATGGATGCCATGATGTCATCTTTAGTGATATGCTTCGGAATCAGATCCGCAGCATCACGCTGAATCGCATCCTTGATATCTTCCAGATCGGTATACTCCTCCAGAATCTTCTCCAGTACCGGATAATATACAGACTCCCAAATACCCAGCTCTGCAGGATCACAGTCTACATATTTTTTCAGAGATACCATACGGTTGGAAAGTACTTTGATATTGCGCTCTTCTCCCTGGATCCACACATATGGAACAGCTGCATTCTGCAGCTCATCTGCCAGCTCTGCATTCACTTTGCTTCCAGCTTCTGCAATAATCTCTCCGGTTGCTGCATCTACAACATCCTCTGCCAGTACCTGACCGCGGATACGGTTTCTCAGAGCAAGCTTCTTATTGAATTTATAACGGCCAACCTTTGCCAGGTCATATCTTCTTGGATCGAAGAACATACCTGTGATCAGGCTTTCTGCACTCTCAACTGCCAGAGGTTCACCTGGACGAATCTTCTTATAAAGCTCCAGAAGACCTTCCTGATAACTTTCAGAGGTATCCTTTGCAAGAGAAGCCACAATCTTTGGCTCATCTCCAAACATTTCCAGAATCTCTGCGTTTGTACCATAGCCTAATGCACGAATCAGCACCGTGATCGGTACTTTACGGGTTCTGTCAACACGAACGTAAAATACGTCATTGGAATCCGTCTCATACTCCAGCCATGCACCACGATTAGGAATCACAGTACAGGAGAACAGCAATTTACCTACTTTATCATGGTCAATACCATAATAAATACCAGGAGAACGTACCAGCTGACTGACAATGACACGCTCCGCTCCGTTGATAACGAAGGTACCCGTCTCTGTCATCAAAGGCAGATCGCCCATGAAAATCTCATGTTCATTGATTTCATCGGTTTCCTTGTTGTAAAGACGAACTCTTACCTTTAAAGGAGCCGCATAAGTAGCATCACGCTCTTTACACTCTTCGATCGTGTACTTCGCACCTTCTTTGTCCAGTGTAAAGTCAGTAAACTCTAGGCTCAGTTTTCCACTATAGTCTGTGATCGGAGAAATATCCGCAAATGCTTCACGAAGTCCTTCTTTCAAAAACCACTGGTAGGAATCTCTCTGAACCTCAATCAAATTCGGCATTTCCAGAACTTCTTTTTTTCTGGAATAGCTCATTCTACTGCTTTTGCCTGATTTCATAGGTTTGATTCTGTTCTTTTCCATTGACATTTCACCCCTTATATATTTAATAACTGCATTTTCCGATAAAATGACTACATTATTGCATACAATTCTAAGCATAGCTCACCACAATAATGCATCGTTCATAATAACATATGGCTGTCAAGATGTCAACCAGAATTTTCTTATTTTTCCAAAAAACAAAAGGGATATCGCTATTGCGATATCCCACTCTTGTACGCTTAAATTATTTAAGAGTAACTTTAGCTCCCTCAGCCTCAAGTTTAGCTTTAAGATCATCAGCCTCTGCTTTGGAAACGCCCTCTTTCAGTACCTTCGGAGCGCCATCTACAGCATCTTTAGCCTCTTTCAGACCAAGACCAGTAGCCTCACGAACTACTTTGATAACTTTAACTTTGTTAGGACCAACCTCAGTCAGCTCAACGTCAAACTCAGTTTTCTCCTCAACCTCTGCTGCTGGACCAGCTGCTGCTACAACAACACCAGCTGCTGCGGATACACCGAACTCTTCCTCACAAGCTTTTACTAAATCATTTAACTCTAATACGGTCAACTCTTTGATTGCATCAATAAATTCTGCAGTAGTTAATTTTGCCATTTTCATTTACCTCCAATTAAAATAGTAATTTTAAATCTTTCCATCTGTTAAGCTGCTATGCAGCTTTTGTCGTTAATCTTAAGCCTCTGCGTCTTTCTCTGCGATCTGTTTGATAACACGAGCAAAGTTTGCGATTGGGCTCTGCATGCTTCCCAGCAATCTTCCAAGAAGAATCTCTCTGGATGGGATGGTTGCGATTGCTTCCATACCTTTTGCATCGTAGTATTTACCTTCTACAACACCAGCTTTGATCTCAAGTTTGTTTGCTTTCTTTGCGAACTCAGCAATAATTCTTGCCGGAGCAGTTGCATCAGTTTTGGAAATAGCAATTGCAGATGGTCCCTCGAGATGCTGAGACAGCGGCTCAAACTCGGTTCCCTGGATCGCAAAGTTCAGCATAGTGTTCTTATAAACCTTGTATACGATGCCTTCTGCTCTCATCTGTTTACGAAGCTGAGTATCCTGCTCTACAGTCAGACCGCAGTGGTCAACCAGAACAACACCAGCAGCGCCATTGAGATTAGCAGAGATCTCTTCTACAATCGGTTTTTTCAGTTCAACTTTTGCCATGAATGGTTTCCTCCTTATAGATTTTTAAGAGTGACAACCTTTAAACAAAATAACAAAATCCCTCTATGCCACAGACATAGAGGGATTGTTCATCATTCTTAATCGAATGCATTCCTCGGCAGGCGTTCTCAACTTATGCTTTACAGCACCTGCTGTCTTCGGGCAGTCATCTTCAACTGTTTTAAAATATCATAATTTATAACGGATGTCAACACCCTTTTCAAAAATCAGCTGTAAATTAAGCTAATTTTACCGGGTTAACCTTCACGCCAGGTCCCATAGTCGGAGCGATGGTTACGCTCTTTAAGAACTGACCTTTTACAGCTGCAGGTTTTGCTTTGTTGATTGCATCCATAAGCGTCTGGAAGTTGTCCGCTAACTGCTCCTCAGTGAAAGAAGCTTTACCAATCGGCACGTGGATAATATTGGTTTTGTCCAATCTGTACTCAATCTTACCAGCTTTGATGTCTTTAACTGCTTTTGCAACATCCATGGTTACAGTACCAGCCTTCGGGTTTGGCATTAATCCCTTCGGTCCAAGTACACGACCCAGACGTCCAACAACACCCATCATATCCGGGGTAGCTACTACTACGTCAAAGTCGAACCATCCACCCTGGATCTTGGAAACCAGTTCCTCTGCACCAACGAACTCAGCACCTGCTGCCTGAGCCTCATCAGCTTTTGCATTCTTAGCGAATACAAGAACGCGAACCTGTTTACCAGTTCCGTGCGGAAGAACAACAGCACCACGGATCTGCTGATCTGCGTGACGTCCATCACAACCAGTTCTGATGTGAGCCTCGATGGTCTCATCAAATTTTGCGGTTGCCAGTTTCTTTACAAGTGCAATTGCTTCTGCTTTATCATACTGAGTCAGCTTATCATAGCTCTTCACTGCCTCAACATATTTCTTACCATGTTTCATAATTTCTTTTAACCTCCTGGTGGTAATTGCGGGATGAACCCTCCCACTTCTTTATTTCAGCAACAGTCTATTAGTCGTCTACTACGGTAATACCCATACTTCTTGCAGTACCTGCGATCATGCTGATAGCAGCTTCCAGGCTTCCTGCAGTCAGGTCTGGCATCTTCAGCTCAGCGATCTTCTGAACTTCAGATCTTTTAATAGTAGCAACTTTGTCTTTCTTAGAATTTGCAGCAGCGGTCTTAATGCCACATGCTTTTTTCAGTAAAACTGCTGCTGGCGGAGTCTTGGTAATGAAACTAAAGCTTCTGTCAGCATATACAGTAATAACAACCGGAATAATCAGATCTCCCTGGTCTGCAGTTCTGGCATTGAACTCTTTTGTGAACTGTACGATGTTAACACCGTGCTGACCAAGAGCCGGACCTACTGGAGGAGCTGGTGTTGCCTTTCCAGCAGGGATCTGTAATTTAATATAACCTGTAACTTTCTTTGCCATAATTAAGGCACCTCCTATTGTGGTAATTGCGGGATGAACCCTCCCACGATTTACAGAAACACTCTTCTATAAACCATTTACATTTTCCTGATTTCTGTGAAACTTATTTCTACCGGCGTTTCACGGCCGAACAGATCGACGTTAATCGTCACACTCTGTTTGTTATCATTGATAGCCTGGATAATACCAATGGTATCTTTCCATACGCCACCTGTCACGACGACACTGTCACCTTCCGCAAAGTCAATCTCTACGGTATCGGAACAAATTCCCAGCGGTCTCATCTCTTCTTCTGTAAGCGGAACTGGCTTGGATCCAGGACCAACAAATCCGGTCACACCTCTGGTATTACGAACTACATACCAGGTGTCATCGTTCATAACCATATTGATCAGAACGTAACCCGGAAACATCTTCTTCTGAACCTGACGGCTTGCACCGTCCTTCAATTCCACCACATCCTGCATTGGGACTCTGACTTCCAGAATCTGCTCCTCAAGGTGTCTGTTTTCAATTGTCTTCTCAATATTGGCCTTAACCTTGTTCTCATACCCTGAATACGTATGAACTACATACCAGTTTGCCTCTGACATAAAATCACCTTTCCCTGAATTACATTCCTAACAGGAAATCAATCCCGTAGGTCATGATCACATCCAGAATCTTAATAATAAGAGCCAAAGCAACAGAAGTACTGACTACCGCGATGGTCTGCTTCGTAAGTGATTCTTTAGCCGGCCAGATGATCTTCTTATATTCAGCCTTCACACCTTTGAACCAGCTTGTCTTTGGGGTTTTGTTTGTCTCTCCCATTTTGTCACTTCCTTTACACGCCTGGGGCAGAATTACTTCGTCTCTTTATGAAGAGTATGTTTCTTACAGAAACGGCAGTATTTCTTGGTTTCCATTCTGTCTGGATGAAGCTTCTTCTCTTTCGTCATGTTGTAGTTACGCTGTTTGCACTCCGTACATGCCAATGTGATTCTTACGCGCACAACTTTCCACCTCGCTTTTATACTTTTTTCTTTGGTGACCTGCACCAATTTTAGGCATAAAAAAAAAGCCTAAACTTCCATTCGCCAGATAAATATAGCACAGGCGTATATTGGAAGTCAAGACCTTTCACAAAATATTTCATGGTATTCAGCCCTATTTCGGTTCCCCCGTCCAAACCGGCTGTTCCGGCTTTTCTTCCTGAGATTTCAGAAGAAGTAAAACCTTCCATATATACCAGATAGACAAACCAAAATTCAAAGCAAAAAAGAACGGAAGTATAAAAGGAAACCATGCACTGACTATTTTCAGCAAAATCGGAAGTGTTCTCGTATAAACAGCCACCTTATACAGTGTTCCAAATCGAATACGATATCTTATAATAGATGCTGCAAAAGAACCAATCATTGCAACCACCAATGCTCCCGCAAAGAAACTGGCAATCTCTACCACAGCAACCAGAATACCGATCCCCCACACAGCTTTCTCTATATATGGAAGCAAACTATTCAGCACCTCACCCTTCGTCCAATTGCCAAGTCCAACTTCTGCGAACGTAGCACGAAATACATCTCCATTCTCTTTCACGAGAAAATTTTGTGAATCTGCCATAAACACCCAGTCAAAAGCAAGAAGATCCACATCCGTATAATCTTCAACTGCCGTACCAGAAGTATCAATCTTCAAGAACACACCGCCCTGATATTCATTATAATGTTTGAATTCCACAGGTTCTTCCACCCACAGCGTGCCATTTGACAGGGAAAAATCAGGCAGCACATTGCCTATAATTTCCCCTGCATTACCGGCAAATCCCATTACGGAAGCTACCGGAAATACCGTTGTAACCAGAACACAGACCGCACTCAGAAGCACTCCATAGAAAAACACCTTCCATCCGCTGTTGTTTTTCAATTTTATATAACTTTTAAAATCATATACTGCATGTATCATTTCTGCAAACAAATTCATTCGTTCATCTCCTCTGACAGCATCCTTCTATTTCCCGATACGGGAGATAATTTTCCTATATACCCTTGTCATAAAAATAAGCGTCATCGTCAATGACATCAACTCTGCAATTGGGAATGCCAGCCATACCAATCTCACATCGCCAAGCCCGGACAGGAAATAAGCCGCAGGCAGCAGAACCACAAGCTGCCTTGACAAGGATACATACATACTATAAATCGATTTTCCCAACGCCTGAAAAACACCGCCGCAGGAAATACCAACCGCAGCAAAGATAAAACTAAGACTGATCGTCCGAAGAGCCGGAACCCCGATCTCAAGCATCGTATCTGACGCATGAAACATCGACAGCAAAAGTTCCGGAACAGCCTGAAATATCATCAATCCCACCGTCATAATACAAACCGCATAGATAATCGTATGTTTCATGGTACGCATCACCCTATCTTTGTTCCTTGCACCATAATTATAAGCAAGAATCGGAATCACACCATTATTCAATCCTAATACAGGCATAAAGATAAAACTCTGCAGCTTGAAATATACACCAAATACAGTTGCAGCCGTAGCTGAAAACGCAAGTAAAATCTGATTCATTCCATAGGTCATAACAGAACCGATCGCCTGCATAACAATCGAAGGAATTCCAATCCCGTAGATCTGTCCAATTACTGTGCCATCCGGACGAAAGCCCTTCATTTGAATCTGAACTTCATGGTTCTTTTTATAATTCAGCGCAACTGCCAGAACACCCGCCACCGTCTGTCCAACTACAGTCGCGACTGCTGCACCGGTTACACCAAGCGCCGGAAAACCAAACAGACCAAAGATCATGATCGGATCCAGTATAATATTGACAATCGCGCCAATTCCCTGCGTGAACATCGTATAGATTGTCTTTCCGGTTGCCTGCAGTAAGCGTTCAAACATCAGCTGAACAAAAACACCAAGAGAAAAGCAACAGCAAACTCTCATGTAATCCGTTCCGTATGCTACGATCTCTTCAATATCCGTCTGACTCCTGAAAAATGCGCCCGAGAAAAAAATTCCGATCATCAAAAAAGCCAGATAACTCATAACAACCAGAAAAACCGAATTTTCAGCAATCTTATTCACTTTCTCCTGATTCTTTTCACCCAACGAACGCGCCAGCAATGCATTCACACCAACCGCAGTTCCCACACCTACTGCTATCATTAGATTCTGAATTGGAAAAGCCAATGAAACAGCTGCCAGTGCATTTTCATTCAGCATTGCAACAAACATACTGTCCACAATATTATAAAAAGCCTGTACCAACATAGAGATCATAATCGGCAATGACATAGATATAATCAATTTATTAACAGGCATCACACCCATTTTATTTTCTTCCATAATTTGATTCCTTATTCCGTATAATAGGTATATCTGTTTCTTCC
>JAFYTM010000184.1 GCA_017558865.1 Lachnospiraceae bacterium | reverse complement strand
GAAATAGGGATTTCTTATGGAAAAAAAAGATAAGCATATCGGTATTATGGGCGGGACTTTTGATCCCGTCCATAATGCACATCTTGCCCTGGCAAAACAGGCGTATAAACAGTTTAATCTGGATGAAGTGTGGATGCTGCCAAATGGCAATCCGCCGCATAAAAAAGATACCAGGCAGGCAGATGTATTACATCGGATCAATATGGTGAATCTGGCAATTCAGGATATTCCTTACCTGAAGCTTTGTGATATGGAATGTACCAGTCAGATATATCATTATACCTATGAAACGATGCAGATCCTGAATAAACAGTATCCGGATACCCGGTTTTATTTTGTAATGGGAGCGGATTCCCTGTTTGATTTTGATGACTGGAAGGAGCCGGGGATCATTAGTCAGGAATGCGTGTTACTGGCGGCTGCCAGGGATCATTGTTCCAGGGAAGAAATACAGAACCGGATTTTGGAATTACAGGAGAGATATGGTGCGGATATCCGCATTTTAAATACACCGAACATGGACATTGCTTCTGGAGATATCAGGGAGGATATTTCCCGGAGAGAAGATATATCGGATGTACTTCCGACAGCGGTAGAAGAGTATATCCGGTGTCATGGTCTGTACCAGAATGTATAAGGGGGATCACATCATGGATACAGTATGCATTAAAGATTTAAAAAAAGATTTAAAAAAAGAGATGGACGACAGCCGTTATGAGCATACGATTGGAGTAATGTACACCTGTGCAGCACTGGCAATGCGTTATGGCTATGATCTGGAAAAAGCAATGCTTGCGGGACTGATGCATGACTGTGCCAAGTGTATGCCGAATGCTAAAAAGCTGAAGGTGGCAGAGAAGAATCATCTGGAAATCAGTAATCTGGAGCGCAAAAATCCATTCATGCTTCATGCCAAACTGGGGGCGTTTTTGGCAAGAAAAAAGTATGATATTGATGATGAAGAGATTCTGGATGCAATCCGCTGGCATACGACTGGTCGTCCGAATATGACGCTTCTGGACAAGATCGTCTATATTGCGGATTATATCGAACCCAAACGGGATAAGGCACCGAATCTTCCGCTGATCAGACAGCTGGCATTTACGGATCTGGATCAGGCTCTTATAAAGATTCTGGAAGATACCCTTGGATATTTGGGAGATTCTCCGGATGATGTTGACTATATGACAAAAATGACGTATGATTACTACAAAAAAGGAGAATAGGCTATGGTATTAAAGAACTCCAAAGAGATGGCAAAGATCGCAATCAATGCCCTTGAAGACAAGAAAGCAAACGACATTAAGATTCTGGATATTTCCGATGTGTCCGTGCTGGCAGATTATTTCATCATTGCGTCCGGAAGCAACCGCAATCAGGTGCAGGCAATGGCGGATGAAGTGCAGGAGATGCTTTACAAGGCAGGCTATGAATCCAAACAGGTAGAAGGTTATCAGACTGCAAACTGGATTCTGATGGATTATCAGGATATCATCATTCATGTATTTGATGAAGAGAATCGTCTGTTCTATGATCTGGAAAGAATCTGGAGAGATGGAAATCTGGTAGAGAAAGAAGATTTAGAGGCATAGAAAGATGAGCAATCAGATACTTTCGGTAGAAAAGAAGACGGACAACCGTTTTCTGAATATGTATGATCTTCACTATGAGAATAAGGTCGGTAAGAGAGGACTTTATCATGTGGCTTCCCGTGCAAAAAGCGTTGAGGATATGAAGCTTACCACGAAGAAGAACAGACCGGATGGCGTAATCATCTACAGTATCTATGGCGAGAAGAAAGATAGAATGGTACTGGTTCGCCAGTACCGTTTTTCGATTGATGATTATATCTATGAGCTTCCGGCCGGACTGGTAGATGAAGGTGAGACCTATGCAGCGGCAGGTGCCCGTGAGCTGAAAGAGGAGACTGGTCTTGATTTCCATCCGCTGGAAGTGGATAAGATGTTTCATAAGCCATTTTTTACGACTGTCGGTATGACGGATGAATCATGTGCGACTGTTTATGGTTATGCCACAGGGACGGTATCCAAGGATGGACTGGAAGACAATGAGGAGTTGGAGGTTGTTCTTGCAGACAGGACAGAGGTGGCTCGTATTCTTAAGGAAGAAAATGTATCCATGAACTGCGGATATCTGATGATGCATTTTCTGCATCATACGGAGGAAGACCCGTTTTATTTTCTTGAATAAGAGATTGTGACAGAGGGAAAGTGACTTGACGCTTTCCCTCTTGATATAAGGAAGGATACTGGAACAGAATGGATATGATCAATAGAGACGATATGCTGGAATTGACCAGGCGCATGACACCTTCGAGAAGCTGTTTTGACCGGATTGCCGGTGCATATATAAATGATCTGGGAGAGATCGACGAGAGTTTTAATATTCATTTTGGAAAGCTCTCCAATGCAGAAAAGGCGAAAAATCTGGAATTGGCAAAAGCGATTCCATTTTCAAAAACGAATGTACAGCTCAAAGAATATCGATTTCCAGAATCAGTAAAAGGGAAGGACAGTATGTGGAGGCTGCTTTCTGCGATTCAGCAGTGCGGTCTGAAAAATGATGCATTGATGGAGCTGTTGTATGAGCAGATTGCGGACGGTTATCCGGTTGACCATGATTTTGCCATCTTTGTATTTCACGGTGTATATGATGTGCCACTGAAAGGAAAGGATAAGGAAAGCCTGTGGGAATCCGAAGAGGTATATGATTTTATGATCTGCACCATAAGTCCGATGCGTGCGGAATATGAACCGGCAGAGCCGGTCTTTGGATTTTTGTATCCTGCATTTTCAGACAGGAGCGCAGATCGGGACAGGATTGATATTTTTCATCTGAATCCGGAATGCGTGGAAGAAGGTCTGATGTATAAAATATTGAGATGATAAAAACAGCGGAGAAGAACCGATAAGAGTTTTTCTCCGCTGTTGTGAATTATAGTTATTTCTGTTTTCCCATAAAGATGGCTGCCAGTACGCATACAAGAAGCAGATACGGATAGAACAGATACGGAATAATCTGGATTGATGATACGCCAGCGATTCCGGCTGCAATCAGAAGCTGTGCACCGTAAGGAATGATGCCCTGTGCAATACAGGTAGCGATATCCATCAGAGAAGCTGTTCTCTGCGGAGATACTTGATATTCTTTACGGATATCCGTAGCGATCGGTGCAGTTACCACGATGGCAACGGTATTGTTGGCAGTAGCAATGTCCATCATCATGGAAATCAGGATGATACCGAGCTGACCGCCTTTTTCTCCATGAAAATGTTTTTTGATGAAATCAATGATTGCTTCAAAGCCGCCATTGTATTTGATCAGTGCAGACAGCGCGGTAGCAAGGATAGTAACAACGATGGTCTCATACATACCGGAGACGCCGCTTCCCATGGAGATGAACAGGTTGTGGATGCTCAGGGAACCAGTAAAGATTCCGATCAAAGTACACAGGAGCAGTCCGCCGCTGAGTACAACGAATACGTTGATGCCCGCCAGTGCTGCGATCAGGATCGCAAAGTAAGGCAGTGCACGAACAAGGTTGTAGGAGTATTCCTGCATGACTGCCGGTTTTCCCATCCATGCGATGATAAGCAGGATGACACAGGTGATAAGTGCTGCTGGAAGAGCAATCTTCATATTTTCGCGGAATTTATCCTTCATCTCACAGCCCTGGGTCTTGGTAGCAGCGATAGTTGTATCAGAGATAAAGGAAAGATTATCTCCGAACATGGCACCGCCTACCAGCGCACCAAAGCAAAGCGGGATAGAAAGCTCTGCGGACTGGGCGATGGTGACTGCCAGAGGTCCCATAACCGTGATGGTTCCGCAGGAGGTACCCATTGCCATGGAGATGATACATGCGATGATAAAGATTCCAAGTACGGTCAGTCTTCCAGGAACAACGCTTAACAGCAGGTTCGCGGTATCAGTGGCACAGCCGGAAGCAGAAGCAACACCGCTGAAGCATCCTGCCAGGATAAAGATGAAGATCATGATCAGTATGTTGTCATCATTCATGCCGGAGGCACAGATCTTCATTTTATCATCGAAAGATACAGAACGATTCTGGAACAGTGCAACTGCGATCGCAGCCATAAAGGCAACAACGACAGACATGACATAGAAGCCTTTGACACCTTCCTGTGGCTGTATGTACTCATAAAATACGCCAACTCCGATGTAAATGACTAAGAATACCAGAATTGGTAATAGAGCCGAAGCCCGATTCTTTTGTTTCATAAACAAAATCCCCTTTTCTATATTGATTTTTGTAATATGTTGTCTATATTAACACATTCTTGACATTTTTCCTATACTTTAAATGTGTTTTGCGATAAAATTAAATAATAGTTGGAGGTGAAACGTATGACAACAGTAGAATTATTAGATGGACTGCAGAATAAGGCAAAACGTGATCCGGCGATTCGGCAGGCACTTCTTGCAACTGCGGAGGAAGCGAATCCTGCAGAGGCTTTCTGCCGTAAAGCACAGGAGCTGGGCTATGCAATCTATGCGATGGATTTGATTCAGGCAGGAGAGGAATTTTACGGAAATATGAGAAGGAGCACCAATGGAGGCGGTGAAAATTCTCCGATGCTGGAAGGAGAGGATGATTTTTACGAGCTGTTCATGGCAAGCATCCGCTGAGAGGGAATGGATGATGAATAAAGAACTTCTGGAAAGTCAGATTACAGAGTATCCTGTCTGTGAGTATGCTTTTATTGATGTGGAAAATATTACTTTTTTGGATCAGGTTCGTTATATCTGTGAGACGGAATGTCCACAGTACGGAAGGTCCTGGTCCTGTCCTCCGGCAGTGGGAAGTGTAGAACAATGTCAGAAGAACTGTCGAACCTTTTCCGGCGGTTTTGTATTTACAACGGTTGCGGAGGTGTCAGATATTTCCAATATGCAGGAGACATTATCCACTCGAATGGAGCATGAGGAGATTACCCGGAATATTCGGACACTGTTTCAGCAGCAGTGCGGTGCGGTGAAAGTCCTGTCCACGGAATCCTGTGCGATCTGCGAGGAGTGTGCTTATCCGGCTGCGCCCTGCAGGCATCCGGACAAGATGCT
>JAFYTM010000183.1 GCA_017558865.1 Lachnospiraceae bacterium | reverse complement strand
TCCGTCCCTGGATGCGAATCATCTGGATGCGAGTCTGATTCACGAGGCTGCCATAGGTAAGATCGCTGGAGAACAGTTGATCAAGCTGATGACTCTGGGACTGACGGAGCAGGAAGCGGAAGAACAGATCGTAAATGGATTCTTGAAATAAGATCAAAAGACAGGCGGTGTGGCTGAAGTGTCATACCGTCTTCTGTTATTTATTAGGTATAACAAACAGGAATACCATCATATCCCCCTACCCGGCTTGCGAAAAAAGAGGGAAAATGTTATTTTATTAACAGAAATTGTACTTATAAGGGGATTAGAAACATGTCAAATATGAATGAAGGTAAAAGAATTTTGCTTCTGGGTGTCTATGGAATGGAGATGGTAGAGTGCGGCGGTGTACTTCATAAAAATGCCATGTCCGGTGGGGTATCTCATGCAAGTATTCTGTTTGCAGGACCGAAGATGCGAGAAGGTCTGGAGAAGGCAGCAGAAAAGCTACACTGTACGATCGAGTATCTTGGGATGGATACAGGTTCTATCAGTGCTTCTGAAGAGGAAAAGCTTGCAGTCATTCGTGTGATTCGTACTTTCCGCCCTGATATTATTATTACACAGGATACCGAGCATTGTATCAGTGATCTGGATCCGGGAAGACGTCCGGCGATGACGCTTTTACTGGAAGCGATGGCATTGGCAGGAAGAGATTACGGACGGGAGAAGATGCCGGAGCTGAAACTGCATCGACATTTTTCTGTTTATTATATGACACCGGAGCATCCGAACTGTCTGGTAGATATTGCATCTTCCTGGCAGGCAAAATGTGAGGCGATGGATGTTTTGGAATCTCAGCTGGAGTTTATTGCAGAACTGGCAGAGGGAACAGAGACGGAGAAACAGTATGCACAGCTGATACCTGGATTTGACCAGATGGAGACGCGACTGGAGCGTGGTCGTGCCATCAAGCGTCTGATGGATCAGGCATATCATTTATATCATGGTGCTACGGGACATAACCATGTACTGCTTTCTGAGAATTACCGCAGGGATGGGATGTTCGTTTTAGATCAGTTAATCTAAAACTGCTAAAGGAGAAATTGGGATTATGAAAAAGAAGTACTTTCAGCAGATATTGTCAGTTATGATGATGGCTGCGATGATGCTGACCGGATGCGGAAGCAGTGAGGAACAGACGATAGGCGGACAGGTGTCGCCAGGAACATCTGAACCGACAGCAGAAGCAGCAGGTTCAGTGGATACACTGACGATTGCGATTACAAAAGATGAAAATACACTGGCTCCGTTTACATATGTATCCGGAACAGGATTGACGGTGAACCGACTGGTTTACGATACACTGATGACCACGGATGCAGAGGATGAGATCATTCCATGGATGGTCGAGGATGACTATGAAGTGGTGGATTTCAAAGAGTATACGTTTACTTTAAAGGAGGGACAGAAGTTCCATAATGGCAACCCTGTCACGGCAGAGGATATCAAGTTTTCTTTTGAGTATCCATCCAGTCAGAAGGTATCTGGACAGAGAAAACAGTGCGATAAGGTAGAGTCAATCGAGGTGATCGATGAAAATACCGTAAAATTTGTACTCAAAGAGGCAGATATCAATTATATGAGAGATGGCTTCTCCTATATCCGTATTCTGGATGATGCCGTTTATGAGGGTATAGAAGATGGGGCTTCGATTAGCGATTCTATTGGAAGCGGTATGTATAAGCTGGTCGAGTACAAAACCGGCGAATATTACAAATTAGAGGCAGTGGAAGATTATTTCCGCGGTACGCCAAAGGTAAAACATATCAATATGCCAATCATAAGTGACAATACTGCGATCCAGCAGGGACTTCTTTCTAGTCAGCTTGCAGCGAGCACAGGCAGCATTGGTATTGAGATGATCGATACCTTTGAAGCAGTGGATGGTATGACCGTATATTCCAATCCTGGATTTGCGCCGATGATTCTGAATATCAACAATGGACGTGCACCATTTGATCAGGTGGATTTCAGAAATGCACTGGCATACGGAATGGATGTAAATACTATCTGTAAGACCTTATACGGAGAACATGCACTGGTTGGTACAAAAGGTGCGATCCGCAGTGACCTCAGCTATTCTCAGGATGGTCTGGAATATGTCTACGATACAGCAAAAGCCGTTGAACTCCTGGAAGGTCTTGGATATACAGAGCAGAAAGACGGCATCCGTCTGGATGCAGCCGGCAATCTGCTTTCCTTTGAGATTGTTACTTATGCAGGAAATGATCTTCGCAGCCGTGCATGTGAGCTGATCCAGACCCAGTTAAAGGAGATCGGGATTGATGTACAAATCATGACAATGGATATGGATACTGCAGATGCCTATATCTGGCCAGATTTTGATGTTGCAAATGGAAGAGATTATGATCTGTCTACCTGGGGCTGGTCAACGTCAAACTCTTTGACGTATCTGATTTCTCTTTGCTCCAGTGACTTTGCAGCGGGTAACTACAATGTATGTGGTTATGTGAGTGAGAAGTTTGATAAGCTGGTTGCTGAGAAGCTTTCTTCAGTAAGCTCTATGGAGGAAATGGAGATGCTTCTGAAAGAACTGCAGACAGTCATTGCCGAAGAAGTACCGCTGATCACGATTGCTTACGCAGATACTCTTCAGGTATGCAATACAAAGATGTATGATGGATGGAAAGCAGGCAAAGGAATGAATGTGATCAATATCTTTTCCTTTGTCGATGAACAATAATAAGAATGAATACAAGTATAAGAAAAAGATGGAGCCACTACCTGATTCTGGTAGTGGCAATCATTGTTATAAACTTTTTTTTACCGCGGCTTTTGCCAGGCTCGCCACTGAAGTCGCTGGTAGGAGAGAATCCGGGAGATTTGACGGCGGCTCAGAAGATGGGAATTCTGGATGCGTATCATCTGAATGATCCAATGTGGAAGCAGTTTCTTTACTATCTGAGGGATCTTTTTGCTTTGAACTGGGGAAATTCTTATTCCAAAAGACAGCCGATCACCGACCTGATTATATCGAGAACCGGATGGACACTGCTGCTTGCCGGCAGCAATATGATTCTCTCTACCTTGATCGGAACAGCACTGGGAGCTTGGTCTGCATTTCGAAGAAAAAAGAAAAAAGATCTGTCTCTGGTGATATCCACAACAATTCTGGATTCAATCCCGTCCTTCTGGATGGCAGTGATCCTTCTGGCAGTCTTTGGTGTAAAATTTGGGTGGTTTCCGATCTATGGTGCATACTCGATGTGGGAAAATCATACGGGATTCCATAAAATTGTTGATATTTTGCATCATTTGGCACTTCCGCTTTTTACGATGGTTGTTACTTCGTTGATGAGTTTTTTTACAACTTCCAGATACAGTGTTCTGCAGATTCTGAATGAGGACTATGTAAAGCTTGCGAAGATGCGGGGGATTCCGAAAGGGCGTATTACGGTCTGGTATGTGATGCGTAATACCCTGGTTCCGGTGTTTACGCTGTTTATGATGGATGTTGGATATTTGTTAAGTGGTTCTGTTCTGATCGAGACAGTATTTACCTATCCAGGTCTTGGAACCCTGATGCAGGAGGCAGTAAAAGCGAGGGATTATCCATTAATCCAATATACCTTTTTACTGGCTTCTCTGCTTACGATTGCAGCACTTTTCCTGTCGGATGTATTATATGACAGAATTGATCCCAGACTGGAGGTGCAGGAAGATGAATAAGAAAATCGCAGGTATTGGTTTTGGGATGCTGATTCTAATCACAGTTATTGCTGTTTTGGCACCTTGGCTAGCTCCTTATAATCCATATACAGATATGACAGCGACTTATCTGAAACCATCGGCAGAGCATCTTTTGGGAACCAATGATATCGGTCAGGATATCTTTAGTGAACTTTTATATGGTGCAAGAACTTCGTTGGCGATTGGCTTTTTATCAGCCGCGATTTCCATTGTGATTGGAAGTATAGTTGGTATGCTTTCCGGATGGTATGGTGGAATTGTTGATCGTTTTTTGATGAAAGTTACCGCATTTTTTATGACGATCCCATTTCTTCCGACCGTTATCATTTTAAGTGCTTTTACCAAACCAGGACCGGTCACTACATCGGTCATTTTGGGTGTGATGTCATGGTCTGGTACCGCGAGAATTGTACGTTCGCAGATTCTCAGTATTAAAAATAAAGAATACATACAGACAATCCGTGGGATGGGCGCAAGTGACGGGTATATTCTCAGCAGACATGTTTTGAAGGAACTACTGCCGTTTTTTATGTATCGTGCATCTGCCCGTGTAAGGGCAGGTATTCTGTCGGAGTCGTCGTTGAGTTTTCTTGGACTTGGAAGTCCTGTAGTGAAAAGCTGGGGAACAATCATCTATTATGCACAGGCAAAGAATGCACTTCTTACGGATGCCTGGGTCTGGTGGATTCTGCCTCCGGGACTTTGTATTATCTTGATATCCTGTGCACTGACGATGATTACCTATGGTGCAGAAGAAAAAATAGACCGCAGATTGGAGCATTCATAAAATGAAAGAGTCTGTATTGAGTGTGAAAAATTTAACGATACAATATAAAGATGCGGAAGAACCAGTGATCAAGGATCTGAGCTTTGAACTGCAGCAAGGAGAAATTCTTTGTATCAGTGGGAAATCAGGAGCGGGAAAAAGTACGATCGTATGGGCTTTGCTGGAGATGCTGGAGGATTATAATGCAGTGGCCTTCGGGGAGATTGGTTTTGAAGGAGATGTACTTCATTATCAGGGAACAGACCTGAAAAAAAGAAAATGGAACTGGAGACAGATCGCACTGGTTCCTCAGGCATCCATGTCCGGTTTTAATCCCCTTTTTACCATTGGTGAAACCATGATGGAGATGCTGGATGTCTATGAAGGAAAAGGACGGAAAGCGGAAAAGAAACAGCGTATCATAGAATTACTGGATATGGTTTGTTTGAAAAATAAGGTATTTGATTCCTATCCACATGAGTTGAGCGGAGGAATGAAGCAGCGTGCGGCTATTGCAATGGCGATTATGTTTCATCCCAAAGTTCTGGTTCTGGATGAAGCAACGACAGGATTGGATCTTTTGATTCAGGCAGAAGTTCTTGGTACGATTCTGGAACTTAAGAAAAAAGAAGATATCAGTATCCTGTTTATCAGTCATGACCGGGAGCTGGCATCGAATTTCTGTGATCGACAGATCAGTATTCAGTGAGGAGAAAATGAGGATGGATGGCTATATAGAGCTTTCTCATGTGAAAAAAAGTTTTATAGGGAGAAGAAATCGCACGGAAAGTCTGATTAGAGCCGTGGATGATGTTTCTCTAAGTCTGAAAAAAGGCGAATCGATTGGTATCATTGGAACAAGCGGCTGTGGAAAGACGACGATTTTAAAGATGATCATGGGATTATTAAAGCCGGATGAAGGACAGATTACCGTGAAGGGACAGCTTGGATTTGTGGCACAGGATCCGTATTCATCTTTAGATCCGTCTATGACGATTGCACAGATCGTAGCAGAGCCGCTTATCTTTACTGGAAAAAAGAGATCTTATAAGGATTGTATGGAAGAGGTAAGGAAAGTCCTGTCGTATGTACATCTGGATACAGAGGTCTATGGACAGCGGCTTCCGTCACAGCTGAGCGGAGGAGAGCGTCAGCGCGTAAGTATCGCCCGTGCATTGATTCTGGAGCCGGATATTTTGATTCTGGATGAACCAACCTCTATGCTGGACCAGGAGGTGAAAGAAAGTATTGTTGAACTGATCAGACAGATTGCAGAGACAGGAGAATTCGGCTTTTTGATGGTGACACATGACATTGCCATGTCTGCAAAGGTGTGTGAACAGCTTCTGGTGATGAGTGAAGGAAAGATCGTGGAGCGTGGAAAGACGGAGGAGATTATGGAATGTCCGCAGTCGGAAGTGACGCGGTCGCTGATTGCGGTTGCTACTGATGTGAAGAAATTCTGGGGAAGATTGTCATAACAAAATGGAATACCTGATATCCCCCTGCCCGGCTTGTTGACAGAAGTTTTTCTGTGTTAAGCTGTTTGCAGGAATAAAGGTGGAATGATGATGGAATTGAAGCAGTTGCAGTATTTTGTTGCGTGTGCAGAGTTGGGTTCTTTCAGTAAGGCGGCGGATGAACTCTATACCACACAGCCGAACGTCAGCAAGATAATCAAGTCTCTGGAAGAAGAACTTGGATTTGAATTATTTGAAAGGCAAAAAAGGGGTATTCAGTTAACAGAAAAGGGTCAATTGATTTATGAGCAGGCTTATAAGGCTATAGAAAATATAAATCAGCTTTCTATTTTGGCAGGTGAGATTGAACTGCAGCTTAAAGAAAAAGTCTGGAAGAAATAAGATGGAAAAATAAACTATAGATTGGAAATCAGCGTCCGTGATATAATGGACGCTGAAATATCTTCAGAAGAAATTAAGGGATTAAGAAAGGAAAATGCACTTATGAGAGGATTGTATTCATCCAAGACGAAGATCCGTAATCAGATATTTACGGAGATTGCCAGAATGGCGTACGAAGGTGACGACTGCAGGAAACTGGACGAGCTGCCTT
Source organism: Lachnospiraceae bacterium (assembly GCA_017558865.1). Classification (GTDB taxonomy): domain Bacteria; phylum Bacillota; class Clostridia; order Lachnospirales; family Lachnospiraceae; genus Hominiventricola. The sequence continues at coordinate 3,670 of JAFYTM010000183.1, read as the reverse complement.
ATAAAATTGTCCCAGGGGAGATCGCGACTTATCGTGAGAGCATTTTCCTGGAGAGGGCAGTGGTAGGAGAGCGTCTTCGTGTTGCGATGGGATTGTCTTTGCGCAAGATCGCGGAGCATGCGCCCATTTCTCAGGGAGTAGAGGCAAGCGTCGTAGAAGAAAAGTATTATGAGCCGCCTCTGATCAACATTATCAAGTTCGCCTGTCATTCCTGTCCGGAAAAGAGAGTTCTTGTGACGGAGGGGTGTCAGGGCTGTCTTGAACATCCGTGTAAGGAAGTCTGCCCGAAGGATGCGATTTCCATGATCAATGGAAGATCTTACATTGACGAAGAAAAATGTATCAAATGCGGAAAATGTGTGGAAGCCTGTCCATACAATGCGATTATCAAACAGGAACGTCCATGCGCGAAGGCATGCGGAATGGATGCGATTCATTCGGATGAATATGGAAGAGCTCATATCGATCAGGACAAGTGTGTATCGTGTGGTATGTGTCTGGTAAGCTGTCCGTTCAGTGCAATCGTGGATAAGGGTCAGATCTATCAGACGATTCTTGCGATCAAGAGCGGAACACCCGTCTACGCGATTGTGGCTCCTGCGATTGCAGGTCAGTTTGGTCCGGATCTGAAGCCGGAGAAGATTCGGCCGGCATTCCAGGCGCTTGGATTTAAAAATGTAGTGGAAGTTGCGGTGGGTGCAGACCTGTGTACGATTGAAGAAGCAAGAGATTTCATGGAAGAGGTTCCGGAAAAGCTGCCGTTTATGGCGACTTCCTGCTGCCCGGCATGGTCCATGATGGCTAAGAAACTGTATCCGGAATATGAAAAGTGTATTTCTATGGCATTGACACCGATGGTACTGACTGCCCGTTTGGTGAAGCAGAAAGAGCCGGACTGTAAGATCGTGTTCGTGGGTCCTTGTGCGGCGAAAAAGCTGGAGGCAAGCCGGAAGTCCATTCGCAGTTATGTGGATTTTGTATTGACCTTTGAAGAGCTTCAGGGTATGTTTGAAGCAAAGGGTGTGAATTTTAAAGAATTGCCGGATGGAGAGCCGTTGAAAGAAGCAAGCTCCGACGGAAGAGGATTTGCGGCAAGCGGCGGTGTCGCATCCGCAGTGGTCAAAGCGATCAGGCGGATGGAGCCGAACCGTGAGGTGAAAGTTGTCAGTGCAGAAGGATTACAGAACTGTAAGAAGATGCTGCAGATGGCAAAGGCTGGAAAATATAACGGATATCTGATGGAGGGCATGGCGTGTCCGGGCGGATGCATCGCCGGAGCCGGAACGATTCAGCCGATCAGGAAGAGTGCCGCATCTCTGGAAGTAATGAAGAAACAGGCAGGATTTGAGGAATGTCTGGATACCGAGTATGAACATCTGCTGTCGGAGTTGGAGGAGTTGTAGAGTTTATAGTACAACTCCCGCTCGTGCACAGATTCTCCGAACCGTCACGGACACCAGATAAGCTCCAAGTACGGACAGAAGATCCTTTAACAGATATGGCAGTGACACCAGGAAGAGAGCCTGTGCAAGCCCACAGGATGCAACAACAGAATAATGGACTGCCCCCAGAAGATGGAAGATCAAAAGTCCTGCAATGCCTGCAGAAATGGACAGTATTCCGTTCCGGCAGCGTGTGCCTGTGCCGCACAGACCTGCAAGGACCAGGAAACCATATAAAAAACCGCCGGTGAATCCGAATAATTTTCCGATACCGGCGGTCATTCCGGTAAAAACCGGAAGTCCGACAAAGCCGATCAGAAGGTAGAGTAAGATGCAGAACATGCCTTTTCGGTATCCCAGAACATATCCGCATAATGCAACCGCGAAGGTTTGCAGGGTGAAGGGGACGCCGGATGGCATGGGAATCTGCAGGATCGATAATACCGATAGGACGGCTGTCAGCATTCCGATCAATGTGAGTTCTTGAGTAGAAAATTTCTTTTTATACATAGTGATACGGGTCTCCATGGATGAAGTAAGTGTTTTGAAAAGAAAAACAGCTACCGCGGCAGCTGTTTGATTTTCTCAAATGTAGTGTCACTGATAACATGTTCCATACGACAGGCATCATGCATGGCAGTCTCTTCGTCTACGCCAATAGATTTTAAAAATTGAACAAGTACTTCATGGCGTTCATTGATTTTTAAGGCAATGGAGAGTCCGGAAGCTGTCAGGATCAGATAGCCATTATCATCCTGTGTAACAAAGCCATTTTCGCGAAGTCTTTTCATTGCGACACTAATGCTTGGCTTGCTGTAACCCAGATGATTGGCAACATCGATAGAGCGAACATTACCGAGTTTTTTGGAAAGAACCAGAATGGTTTCCAAATAGTCTTCTGGTGATTCCTGCATTTTCATAGGTGAATCCTCCCTTTTGCGTATACGGTCAGCATATCATAGAACTATAAATTTTTCAAGAAAGAAAGGTACACGGATGATGACAGAAGAGCAGAAAATTTCCTGTGCAAAAGAGGCTTTGAAATTGAGCAGATTTCGGCTTCTGGAGAAGATACCGGCTCTGGGGGCTGCATTTTATGTGCCAGGGGTGCAGTGGACGGATCAGGAATCCGGTACGGATGCAGAAGTTCTGTATTGGAATGTGGATGAAGTACTGAGATTATTTCGGAAAAGTGGACAAGCTCTTCAGAGGAGATATCTGCATCTTCTGTTTCATGGATTGTATTTACACAGATTCCGTAAGAGAAACTGTCCGGAAAAAATATGGTGGCTGGCGTGTGATCTGCTGACAGAATATAGGATAGACCGGATGCATATAGAGGGATTTGCATGGCCGATTCCGGCAGAAAGAAACAGAGTTTATCGAAAAATTCGGGAAGAAAAAGTTGCATTTTATGAAAGCTCTCTGGCTGAATGGCTTTTGCACAGAGAAAAAGAAGAATTACGGGAATGGGAAAATGTTTTTAGAAAGGACAATCATGTATTTTGGCTGGACCAAACTTACATAGATGAAAAAAAGAATCAGACAGGAAAGCAGGCAGCACCAGATCGGGTCAGGCAAATATCTGAGGCGGTACATCTTTGGAGAAGTGCTTTTGAACAGTTGGAGCTGCGCAGTGAAGAACACAAAAAACAGGCGGGCGGAAGTGCCGGGGTGCAGGCAGAAAAGGTAGTGCTCGAAAAGGAAAGAGGCTATGATTACCGCCAGTTTTTAAAACAGTTTGCAGTATGCCAGGAAGAATTGAGCCTGGATATGGACAGTTTTGATTATATCCCTTATGATTATAGTCGAAGGATGTATGAAAATCTGGTGTTTTTAGAACCGTTGGAGTATCGGGATATGCATAAATTACAGGAATTTGTGATTGCCATCGATACGTCTGGTTCCTGTTCCGGTGAGATCGTCAAACAGTTTCTGAATGAGACATGGGAGATTTTTCAGGAAAAGGATAATTTTTTTGAGGATATGCGTATCCACATCATGCAGTGTGACTGTCTGATTCAGGAGCATGTGTGTGTAAGCTGTGAGGAAGAGTGGAAGCAGTATCTGGAGAATTTTACGGTTTTAGGGCATGGAGATACAGATTTTACACCAGTTTTCCGTCGTGTGGATCAGATGATACGGGATGGAGAAGTGAAACGGTTAAAGGGACTTTTGTATTTTACGGATGGAGACGGCATATATCCATCGCAGCGCCCAGCATATGA
>JAFYTM010000182.1 GCA_017558865.1 Lachnospiraceae bacterium | reverse complement strand
GATCATCATGGAAAGGGCAATATTCAGTATGATCGCCACATCCACGATCGCCGTCGGAAGAGGTATGATCAAAAGCAATATGATGGTAATAACAAAAAATACCACCGAATAGCTCATTAGTTTCTTCATTATATTACTCCAACTGTCTGTTTTTTATTGGAACATATCCTCGCGATGACTCGCCTTATAGATGTATACCAGAATCTCCGCGACTGCTCCATAATACTCCGCCGGGATCTGCTGATCCAGCTCACACTGTGCATACAAAGCTCTGGCAAGGGGACGGTTCTCAACAATCGCAACCTGATGCTCCTCCCCTTTTTTTATGATTCTAAGCGCCAGTTCGTCCTGACCTTTTGCCAGTACGATCGGAGCACCATGTTTTTTCGGATCATATTTTAATGCAACTGCAAAATGTGTCGGGTTTCGGATAATCACATCCGCCTGCGGCACCTTCTGCATCATACGGCTCATCGCCATATCTCTCTGAATCTTCTTAATCCGACCTTTGATCTCCGGATTACCTTCTGTCTGCTTGTATTCTTCTTTTACCTCCTGTTTGGTCATCTTCAGATCTTTTTCATACTGCCATCTCTGGAACAGGAAATCAAAAAATGCCACAACCGTAAAAGCAATACATACCTTCTTGACCAGTTCCCACACAAGCTCCAGCATCAGTGTGGCTGAATTAAGTAAATTCATATCCAGTGTTCTTGCGATCCTGACCACATCGTCTTCAAGAATACTCAAAAGCAATACAAGCAAAAGTATGATTTTAATCAGATTTTTCAGTAATTCTACAACATTTCTTAAAGAAAATAATTTCTTAATTCCCGAAATCGGATTCAGCTTACTTAACTTTGGCTGAATCGATTTGAAAGATACATTAAATCGGGTCTGTACGCCATGAGAAAGGATTCCCAGCAAAAACGCCACCAATAAAAGTGGCAGGGAACATTTGGCTAATGAGCTTACAAAAGCAAAAAAACCCGGACCGGATAAAAAATCCTCCATTTGATCGGAACCAATGCTGTCCCATATCGTGATTGAATAACTTCGAACATTGGTATAGATCAGTGGCATCATAAGACTGGCTGCTGAAAAAACACCAATCAACATCACAACCGTCGCTGCATCGCGGCTCTGGAATACATTACCTTCTTTTCTGGCATCCCTTCGCCGCTTACTGGTAGGCTGCTCCGTCTTTTCCTGTCCACCTGCCTCTGCCAAGCTCACCACCTCCCTTTTGGGCGAACTGCCCCCGGCACTTTTTTATTGTCCCATCAATTGTACCATATTTTCCATGGATTGGTACATCGAATCCAAAATTACATACAATTGTTCTGATATAGGACTGAATAAATATAATAACATTAAGATACCCACAATGATCTTAATCTGAAAATTCACTGCAAAGACATTGATCTGCGGAATCATTCTCATCAAAATACCAACAGCAGCTTCAGTTACCAGCTCCATAGCCAGCAATGGAAATGCAAATTTCATACCCATAACGATACTTTCCTGAAAAATCTCAAGCATCTCCCAATACAGCTGCGGTGTCAAATGTACCATCCCGAATGGAATGATATCTGCCGTCCTGTAAAAAAGACGAATCAGCCACAGATGACCGTCTGTGGCAAAAAACAACATGACCAGAAACCCATAGTATAAATTACTGGTCACGCTTACCTGGGTTCGGGTCTGCGGATCATACACCTGAGCCATACTCAGTCCCATCGCATGATCCATGACCGTTGTAGCAAAACGAACAGTCATAAATGCCAATTCCATCACAAATCCCAGTATAAACCCTATGAAAAGCTCCGTCAGGAGCATCACACCAAATTCAATTATGGATGCGGGCTGTCTGATTCCTTCTGAATCAATTCCCAAATAAAGCAACAGAGACAGCATAAAAATCAATGCCGCCTTCGCAGAAGAAGGATACTCACTTCTTCCAAGTACCGGATTAAATCCGATTGCCCCACTCATCCGCATGACAACGAGAGCAAACAAAATCAACATTTGTCTTAGCCTCCCGCGATCATCTCAAGTATCTGTATAAAAAATCCCTGTAACTCGGCCATCATGGAGCTTCCCAGAATACCCAGCAAAACGATGATCACCAATAACTTCGGCACAAATGTCAGCGTCTGTTCGCTAATCTGAGTAGCTGCCTGAAAAATAGCTATCACAATACCTACCGTCATACTGACAAGAAGGAACGGCAATGCCGTCTTCAACAGAAGCTGAAACGTCTGATACATGACGTCCAGTACCACTGCAGTATCCATAACTTACCTCCTCTTATCTGTCTGCTATCGAAAACTCCGGACAATAGCGGAAAACAACAGCTCCCATCCATCCACAGTAACAAATAACAACAGTTTAAAAGGCATCGATACCATCGTAGGCGGAAGCATAACCATACCCATAGACATCAACGTTGTTGCAACAATGACATCAATCAGCAAAAACGGCAGATACAACAGGAATCCCGACATAAATCCACGTTTTAATTCACTGGTCATAAATGCCGGTGTTACTACCGTCAGCGGATACTCCATTGGATTTTCTTTGATCTGCGAATCAGACATCTCTACAAACACTTCCAATGTATCCAGTTCTGTATTGCGAAGCATGAACTCCTTCATCGGTTCTTCCAGTCTCTTCACTGCTTCCTGCTGCGTAATCTCACCTTTTACATAAGGCTGATAAGCTTCTGTATTAATCCGGCTGATCACCGGACTCATGATATACAGTGTCAGGAAAAGAGCAATTCCTGTTAAAACCATATTCGGCGGTGTCTGCTGAACTCCGGTCGCATTCCTCGTAAAAGACAGAATGATGATGATTCTCGTAAAGGAAGTCATCATGACCGCAATCGATGGCAAAAGTGCCACAAGTGTGATCAGAAGGATCATATCAAGTGCCGGCACGTTGCCGCCATTCAGACCCTGTAAAAGATCAGTCATGTTTTCCTCCTTTACTAAAGGCACCACAGTTTTTCAGGATTTCCTGAAATCCAATCGTACCCTTTTCCTCTTCTGGTATTTCAAATATTCCTTCCGGCTCTGTCAGAAGCTGAACACCTTTATCACTGACTCCAATCAGGTAGGTATGCTCCTGAAGCTTCACAAGCAGAAGATAACGGTCGGCTCCTACCTGTATCCTGTCTATGATCTTCAGATAATTGCCGGATGTTCCGCCTCCCCATCGTTTTCCAAGGTAACGGCTGCACCAGTATGACAATACGAGGATACCAACCACCGGAACAAGAACACCGATGAACATCTCCAGTGCATCCCACATTACAGAGTCTCCGGGTTCAGGTTCCTTGTTACGATTTCCGTAATACGGATACCAAAGTTATCTTCTACAACTACAATATCGCCTCTTGCGATACAACGACCATTTACATACAGATCTGCCTGTTCTCCTGCCATCTTATCCAGAACAACCAGAGAACCCTGTGTATACTCAAGAATATCCTTTACCAGTTTCTTTGTTCTTCCAATCTCTACAGATACTTCCAGCGGTACTTTCATGAGCATTTCCTGATTAACCGCATCTTCTTCACCATCTTCAAATGCAACCTCCAGATGAGAAGAATTCATTGGATGAATCACAGATGGAGACTGCTGCTGTGCAGGTTCCGGACTCTTCTTTTTGTCCCTGCCGCGCATATCGTTCATCATTTCCATCATCTGCATCTGAGACTGCTGCATCTGGCTTAACAGCTGAAGCATCAGCGGATCAGCGGCTGCAGGTGCCATCTGCATCTGTGGCATCATCTGCATCGGCTGCATCTGTGGCATTGGCTGTGCAGGCTGTGTTGGCTGTACGGCTGGTTCTGGCACTGGCTGTACTGTCGGTGCCGGTGCTGGTGCCGGTATTGGCTGCGGCACTGGTTCTGGTGCCGATGCAGAAGCTGCTTCCTGTAAAGTTGCAGCCATTAAAGCTTCAATCGCTTCCTGTGACAGCACTTTTTCAGAGCCTCCGCTGATAGACGGCATCGGAATCTCCGGCTCTGGCTCCGCAATCGGCTCCTCTTCTGGTTCTTCAAGCATGCCTCCAAAGGATGCTGCAAATGGCTTTAAGAGCTTCTTTGCCAATCCTATGGACATAATATTCAGGAATTCACTCTTGATCTTACCTTCTACTTCCAGATTAAAACGTACAACAACCTTGTAGTCTTCACCTGTTGGGAAGTATTTATCATTGAATCCATTATGATCTGTAACCTCAAAGGAAACTGGTGTCGATATATTAACCGGATATCCAAGGAACTCTGACAGCGCAGTCGCTGCAGAACCCATCATCTGGTTCATGACCTCACAGACAGCACTTCTGTTGATCTCATCCAACTCAAACTGCTCCATTGGGATTTCCATTCCCATAAGCATTCCAACGATGATTCTCACATCATCCCGGCTGAACATCATCACGTTGCTGCCTTCCAGTCCTTCTACATAGGCGATCTCCACACCTACAGCCGGCTCCAGTTTTACAAACTCAAAAGTCGTGCCATTTACAACACTGACCACAGGTGTTGTAATATGTACTGCTGTGCCGAGCATCGTAGATACGGCTGTCGCAGACGCACCAAGGCTGATATTCATAATCTCGCCCAATGCGTCAATTTCCATTTCGTTAAAGGTATTAGCACCCATTTTATTAACTCCTTAATTTTGTATCTTTGCCTATCTGCCAATCTCCAGTGCTTTCTGCACCATTGCTTTCATGGCATTCAGAGCTGTTACATTTGCTTCATAGGAGCGGGTGGCAGACATACTGTCGACCGTTTCTTTCAGCAAATCCACATTAGGCATGGTCACATACCCGTCTTCATCTGCATCCGGATGCTCGGGATTATATACCCTCTTCATCTCTCTGGTATCTTCCACGATTGCGGCAACTCTTACACCTTTATTCTGACTGGTAAATCCTTTTCCTCTGGACGCATTCTGAAGTGCCTCCTGAAAAGAGCCTGTACTATAACTTTCCAGAACAACATCTTTTCTCCGGTATGCTCCGCCGGATGCCGTTCTGGTCGTATCAACATTTGCTACATTTTCAGCAGCAATGTCCATTCGAATGCGCTGAGCACTCATACCAGAGGCACAGATATCAAACGAACTTAAAAATGACATTCTGTTTCCTCCTGTCAATTATTTACCAAGAATATTGTTTACCGTCTGAGTAATACGCTCTGCATTAAACGGCTTTACTACGAAATCCTTAGCACCGGACTTAATGGCTTCTACTACCATGCTCTCCTGTCCCATTGCGGTACACATAACAACTTTTGCAGAAGGATCGTTTCCACGGATTGTTTTCAGAGCCTGAAGACCATCCATATTCGGCATTGTGATATCCATGATCACAAGATCCGGTTTTTCTTCATCATATTTTGCTACTGCGTCAGCACCATCCTGTGCTTCCACAAAATTTGAGTAACCAGCCTGAGTCAATGTGTTCTTAAGCATCATTCTCATAAACGCCGCATCATCCACCAACATAATCTTAGACATAACTTTCTTTCTCCTTTTTTCTGTTTCCTGAATATTTATTCTATTTCTCTGTTAATTCTTCCAGATTGTCTGTTTCTTTATATATCCGGTTCTTGATTCGAACCGCCATATTCTTCTTGTACACACCCATTTCTCCGGTAAACCAGGGCTGACGCCCTACGAACAGGGTAACATTGCTTCCTACCGGTCTGCTCATATCGATCACATCACCTTTCTGCAGACGATACAGATCGCTCAGATCCAGCATCACGGTTCCCAGCTGTCCAGTTACAGGTAACTGTGTATAACGGATATTATCCAGAATGGTCTCTTTATTATCCTCATATGAGAAACCTCTTGCCAGATGCTTCCGTCTGTCAATGATCTGGAACATGGATTCCAGTACGGTTCCCGGCATACAGATCTTGATTTTCTCAATTGCGAGACCTGCAATATCCACATTCAGAAGGATGATAACTACCGTCTCATCCAGTCCGACTTCCTGAACCATACCTGGATTTTCTTCAATTCGCCGAATATCAAAATCCACATTGATATAATTGGAGAATCCATCCTTTATCGCCAGCGTAAAATATTCCACAACTCTTTTGTACAGTGCCAGTTCCACATCAGAATATCGATAATCCGTATCCGTCTTAACTACTTCATCACCACCGCCAAGCATATGGTTGATCAGTGTAAGAATCAGTCCCGGTGTCACAAACATCATACTTGGTATGTTATTCACACCTTTTCCTGCAATATGGGTATCAATCAATGCCATACAGTCATTTTCATGAAAGGAATTTACAAATTCGTAATACCTTCGCTCCTGTACTTCCAATACGGTAATATCCGTCATAACACGGAAGATACCGTTTACCTGAGAAGTAAGGATTCTCGCATAGTTTTCAAAAGCACTCTGCAGAATTTTCATCTTATCTTTTGTAAACTTACGAGGACTGTAGAAATCATATTTTATATATTTTACGGATTCTAAATCTACAACCTGCTCGACCGGTTTGATATCCGGCTCGGGTTCGCTGCTCTGCATGGATCGCAAGAGCTCATCTATCTGGCTTTGAGATAACACATCTGCCATCGCTTCACCCACCTTTTTACTCTATATACTATTCTTCTATATCTCCTGAACCACCGGACATCAATGTATCATTGATCTGCAAAGGAGATATCTGTGTTGCCACATCCTCCGGTCTTGTCAGTGTCGAATCAAATCCATCATCTTTTACAGGCAGCACCGGCTTTTCCGTCTGCTCTGTATAATTTCCACTTAAATCTTCATAGAAATCATTCATCATGTCGACATCTGCATCATTATCCAGCAAAAGCAGCTCTACACGCCTGTTCTTTGCACGGTCTTCGGCGGTATCAAAGGATGCTACCGGTCGATGCTGACCATAACTTAAACATACCAGTTTCTCCGGCTCGATCACTGCTTTTTCCTGTATATAAATACATACTTCTGCAGAACGCATAGCTGACAACATTCGATCCGTACGGATGGTATTTGGTTTATCCGGCTGTGCCTGTGCCGTATGCCCCATAATATTGATCTGACCAATCAGTTCATTTGCTCCATCAATGACCTGGCAAAAAACACCCAGGACTTCTTTTCCCTGATCTGTCAGAACGGAACTGTCACCATCAAAAAACGGATTATCCTGAAATACAATAAATGTATAATTCTCTCCTCTGGAAACACTGACATCGATACCTGTCTCATTCAGCTTTTCCATCAGAGTCAGATAAAGCTCTTCCGCTGTCGTCTCTGTCTCCGGGATTTCCATCGAACCATCCAACAATTCCTCTTCTTCACTAAGAGGCGCATTGATTGCCACATCTTCTATGGCCTCTGCCGATTTATTCGGTCCAATACTGCGGACAAATATCTCCCATTTTTTTGCATCCAGAGTAGACATGGAATACAACATAACAAAAAATGTAAGCAACAG
>JAFYTM010000181.1 GCA_017558865.1 Lachnospiraceae bacterium | reverse complement strand
CACATCACATCTGCAGTTTTTTACGGGCAGGATGAAAGCTGCCCATGCAGAACTGATCGGATATGAGGAGGCTATCGCGGAAGTCTACCGGATGCATCAGGTCAAGGACGATGCGTTTATCTATCAGGCAGAAAAGGACAGTCGCTTTTATTATGAAGAAGGACTGAAAGAAATCTATAAAAATTTTCAGAAAGATTCTGCTAAGAAGGAGACGAAGACTTCCGGGAATCATCTGTATCATGCCATGAGGTATATCTGTGAAAAACGCAAAATAGAGATTGCATCGTATGAACTGATCCGCAAGACTGAAGGAAAGAAATTTTCCGTAGAGGATGTGGCCAGAATCTCCAATTTTGTTGTCCGTCAGGTGACGCTGGAAGGACGATGGTATAAAAAGGATGGAGGCTATTTGGTGGCTTTTCTGGAAGAAGGAAAACAGGCAGTGGTCTGTGAACCTACGGGTGCAGGGGCCTATCGGATGGTTCATGCAGAGACGAAAGAAAGTAAGCCTATCAATGCAGAGGTTGCCGGTCAGATGATGAGTACGGCATATGTGATCTATCGTCCGCTTTCGGATGAAAAGCTGGGGATTCGTCAGCTGGTACAGTTCATGGCAAAAGAGATTTCCTATCGGGATCTGGTTCGGTATATGGCTATGGTGCTGACAGGTACCGTACTGGGAGTGCTTTTGACAGAGCTGAATCGATGGATCTTTGATCAATTTATTCCGCAGAGAGATCTCACAGGACTTGTTCAGGTTGGCGGTATGCTGTTCTGTTTTACGGTCGGCGGAGTGCTGTTTCGTGTGGTTCAGAATCTTGCTGCGTTTCGATATTCTGCCATTGCAAAGCACGATCTGCAGGCAGCAGTTTATCATAGAACCCTGAATCTTCCGCAATCGGTACTCGGAACTGTGGACAGTGCGGATCTTGCTGGAAGAATTATGGGATTTTCAGAATTATGTGTCGGTATGATGTCCTCCTGTATGACAGCTGTTACTTCGGTGGTTATGTCTGTGGTTTACCTTGTTTTGATGCTCCGATATTCAAAGAGCATGACACTTGCAGGAATCTGGATGCTCGTTTTTTATTTTCTGATTACGTATGTGCTGTCAAAAAGAAAAGCACGTTACATAGAAGAAAGGCTGGGAGAAAAAGGAAAGCTGGATTCGGAACTTTATCAGTATTTGTTTGGAATTGAGAAGATAAGACTTTCCGGTACGGAAAATAACGTACTGTATCGTTACATCTGTCATCTGCTTGGCTTGAAGCGATTAGAGCATACAGAAAACAGATATGAGATGGCAGAAGCACTTTTAGGAACGGTGATGGGGACTCTTTTGCCGGTCATTATGTGTTTTATGGTTGCTTTTGCCGGGGTGGAACTGAGCACTGGTGATTATATGGCATTCAACAGTGCATATGGGGCTTTTTCCGGAGGCGTGATATCTTTGGCAGGAATTTATACTGGTTTTCTTGGATTGCTTCCGGAATGGAAACGTATGAGTGTCATGCTGGATTATGTCCCTGAGACATCTCAGGGTGTGGTTCGGCCGGATAAGATCACAGGGCAGATCGATATTGACCATGTAACCTTTGCTTATGATAAAGAAGAAGGAGATGTATTAAAAGGAGTCACAGTACATATCCGTTCGGGGGAGTATGTGGGAATTGTTGGAGCGTCCGGCAGTGGAAAATCCACACTGATGCGTCTGCTTCTGGGCTTTCATATGCCGGATAAGGGAAGGATATATTATGATCATATGGATCTGGCGACTTTGGATAAAAGAGAGATTCGGAAAAAGATGGGTGTGGTGCTGCAGAATGCCAGTCTGATCTCCGGTTCTATTGCAGAGAATATCGCCATCACATGTCCGGGAATAGCAAGAGAAAAGATTAATCAGATCATCCATAAGGTTGGATTAAAGAAGGATATCGAAGCGATGCCGATGGGTCTGAATACGGTATTGGATGCGGAGAATCCAACGATTTCAGGAGGTCAGAAGCAGAGAATTCTGATTGCCCGTGCTCTGGTGAATGAACCACGGATTATTTTCTTTGATGAGGCAACCAGTGCATTGGATAACATTACCCAGAATCTGGTCTGTGATACATTGAAAAATATGGATGCCACGAGAATTGTGGTGGCACATCGATTGAGT
>JAFYTM010000180.1 GCA_017558865.1 Lachnospiraceae bacterium | reverse complement strand
CCAGTGCCAGCCGTTCAGTGGGAGGAGAAGAATATTATAATACAGATGTAAAATTCAATCTGACCTTCAAGGATACCTATTCTGGTCTGAGAAAATGGTCTTATACAGGTGGAAAGACACTGTCTGATTCTATGGATTATGCACAGGCAGCAGGAGATGATCTGACACAGATTCCAGCCGAGGCGATCACCTATGAATATTCTCAGGATCTGACATTGTCGGCATCTTCCAACAATGAGAATGACATTAAGGTAACTGCGGAATTTACGGATAATGCAGGTCATACCGGAAGTGTGGAACAGATGTATCATATTGATGTGACTGCGCCTGTTGTTACTGTAGAATATGATCTGAATGCACCGTCAAATGAAAAGTTTTATAACCAGACGCGAACGGCAACTGTGACCATCAAGGAAAGAAACTTTGATGAGAGTGATGTGGAGTTTACAATCACGAATACAGATGGTCAGATGCCTTCAATCAGTGGCTGGAGTTCTTCCGGAAGCGGAGATGATACATCAAATGTCTGTCATGTGACATTCAGTGCAGACGGAGATTATACCTTTACAGTTGCGTTTCAGGATAAGGCAGGAAATGCGGCGGAGTACAGTCAAGTGGATGAATTTACGATCGATCAGACAAAACCGACCGTAACGGTAAGCTATGATCATAATCAGAGTACCAATGAGTTTTATTATGCGCAGAGCAGAACTGCTACTATCGATGTACTGGAGCACAATTTTGACCCTTCGCTTATGGAAGTTTTGGTGACTGCGGATGGAGTAAATGTCAGCATGCTGTCCGGATGGAGCAAAAATGGAGATCACAATGTAGCTTCGGTGTCGTTCAGTGCAGATGCGGATTATACATTTGATCTCTCGGGTAAAGATCAGGCAGAGAATCCTCTGGATGAATATGAAATAGAAAGCTTTGTCGTTGACCAGACACCTCCGGAGCTGGAGATCTTTGATATCGAAGATATGTCTGCAAACAATGGAGAAGTACGTCCGGGTATCCGTTATTCGGATACGAATTATGATGCAAATGGTACAGAGATTCTGATGAAGGGTTATCATAATGGAACTTTGGAGATGAACGCAAGAACCTTGCATACGGCAAATGGAGTCGAAGTTAAGCTGGATGATTTTGAACGTATTCCGGAAAATGATGATCTGTATACTATGGAAGCAACCGTGTATGATATGGCAGGAAACAGCAGTGATGCCAGTGTTACTTTCTCAGTCAACCGTTTTGGATCGGTATATACTTTTGATGAGGAAACGGACGATCTGGTAGGAGATCAGGGAATCTACTATGTGAATAAAGAGCGGGAACTGGTCGTATATGAGACGAATGTAGATACACTGGAATTCAAAGAGATTACCTGTAACCTGAATGGAAGTCTGACAACTTTGGAAGAAGGAACAGATTATACCGTGGATATGAGCGGAACGGATGTGAGCTGGAAACAGTATACCTATCGGATTCCAAAACGAAACTTTGCAGAAGAAGGAACGTATATTTTGACCATTTATTCGGAAGACCGCGCAGCGAATACATCAGATAACCATACGAAAGGCAAGAAGATTGAATTCGCAGTAGACAAGACGAATCCGAGTATTCTGATAGCCGGAGTAGAGCACGAAGGTCAGTATCGGGAAAATGAACGTGAGATTACACTGGATATACAGGACAACATTCGTTTGTCTGAGGTGGAAGTGCGCCTGAATGATCAGGTATCCGTCTATTCATCGGCAGAAGTGAGTGAGCTGGATGGGAAAATTACGTTGACTGCACAAAGTGCCAACTACTGGCAGACCTTACAGGTGAAAGCCTATGATGCAGCTGGAAATGAGCACTCCTCAGAAGAACTGATATTCCTTGTTACCTCCAATATTCTGGTACAGTTCTTTATGAACAAACCATTGTTCTATGGAACAGTGACTGGACTGGCATCGGTAACAGCTGGAATGGGATGGTTTTTCAGAAGAAGGCGAAGAAAATTGATGTAATGTAAGATTTTAGAAAGAGGTGAAAAAGCAATACCCATTGCTTTTTCACCTCTTTCAGTATTATAATACCTTTAAGTATCGTCTGACAGTCGATACAAAATATAGAACAGAAAAACAAAGGAGACTACATCATCTATGATGAACATATTGTTTGTATCTCTGGGATGTGACAAGAACCTGGTAGATTCGGAAGTGATGCTGGGTATGCTGTCCAAAAAGGGATATGGGTTTACTGATGACGAGACAGAAGCAGACATCATTGTGGTGAATACCTGCTGCTTTATCGGGGATGCGAAGGAAGAAAGCATCAACACGATTCTGGAGATGGCAGAGTATAAAAAGGAAGGCAGATGCAAAGCACTTGTAGTGACAGGCTGTCTGGCACAGCGTTATAAGCAGGAGATCATCGATGAGATCCCGGAAGTGGATGCCGTGCTTGGTACGACCACCTATGACAGCATTGTGGAAGCCATCGAGCAGGCACTTGGCGGAGAACACTGGCTGAAGTGCGAGGATATTGACCGTCTGGTGCTGACGGATGCGAAACGGATACTGACCACTGGGGGACATTATGCACATCTGAAGATTGCAGAAGGATGTAATAAACATTGCACCTACTGTATTATTCCAAAGCTTCGCGGCGCGTACAGAAGTTTTCCAATGGAGCGTCTGGTAGAAGAAGCGAAGGAACTGGCAGAGCAGGGTGTAAAAGAGCTGATTCTCGTGGCGCAGGAGACAACGCTGTATGGTGTGGACCTTTATGGAGAAAAGAGTCTGCATAAGTTATTAAAAGAACTGTGTAAAGTCAAGGGAATCCGCTGGATCCGTATTCAGTATTGTTATCCGGAAGAAATCTATGATGAACTGATCCAGACCATCAAGGAAGAGCCAAAGGTTTGTCATTACCTGGATCTTCCGATCCAGCATGCGTCTGACCGTATTTTGAAGCGGATGGGAAGAAGAACCAGTCAGCAGGATCTGAGAGACATCGTTGCGAAGCTTCGGGAAGAGATCCCGGATATTTGTCTTAGAACGACGTTGATCAGTGGTTTTCCGGGAGAGACAGAGGAAGATCATGAAGAACTTCTGGATTTTGTGGATGAGATGGAGTTCGACCGTCTGGGTGTATTTGCCTATTCCCCGGAAGAAGATACCCCGGCCGCATCTATGCCGGAACAGGTAGCGGATGAGGTGAAGGAAGACCGCCGGGATGAGATCATGGAGCTGCAGCAGGAGATTTCTTTTGAAAAAGCAGATGATATGATCGGAAAGAGTCTCTGGTGTATGGTAGAAGGAAAAGTGGCGGACGAATATGCGTATGTAGCCCGTACCTACAAGGATGCACCGGGAATCGACGGTTATATTTTTATTCAGACAATGGAGGAGCTGATGTCCGGTGATTTTGTAAAAGTAAAAGTAACCGGCGCAGAAGAATATGATTTGATAGGAGAGATTGACGATGAATTTACCAAATAAGCTGACTGTATTTCGAGTGTTTTTGATTCCGTTTTTTGTG
>JAFYTM010000179.1 GCA_017558865.1 Lachnospiraceae bacterium | reverse complement strand
TATTCGCCTCATTCAGTGTAAAATCGTAATAATTCAAATCTTCTCTCTTTGTCCAGCCAATCTTGTTCCAGAACGCATTGCCAATGTCGTTTTTCGTAAATGCAATCAGGCTGACCTTGTTGATCTGCTCTGCTTTCAACGCTTCCATACAGGCAACAACCATTGCCTTACCTACACCCTGCCTTCGATATCCCTTTCGGACACACACATGATACAGGCATCCCCGTCGTCCGTCATGTCCACAGAGAATCGCCCCGATCAGGGTGTCCCCTTCCCAGGCTGTGATGCTGGTGGTCGGATTACGCCGTAAAAAACGCTCCACACCTTCTCTGGAATCATCCACACTTCGGATCCCAAATCCCTTAATGGTCTTCCAGAGTCCATATACCTTCTCATAGTCATCAATGGTCATGACACGAATATCCATAACTTCTTCCTCTTCTTCCTGTCCTCTTATGGGAACATTGGAGCCATCATAAGCCCTTCTGCTTCATCCAGTCCAAACATCAGATTCATATTCTGAACTGCCTGTCCTGCAGCACCCTTTACCAGATTGTCCATCGCACCCATCATAATGATACGTCTGGTTCTTGGATCAATCTTAAAATTCACATCTACAAAATTGCTGCCCTCTACCCATTTGGTCTGCGGACATACATCCTTATCAAGTACACGCACAAAACGTTCCTGTTCATAATATTTATCATATACAGCTTTAACCTCTTCATAGGTCACATCTTTTCTCAGAGATGCATAAGCAGTCACCAGAATACCTCTTTGCATCGGAACCAGATGTGGTGTAAAGTTAATCAGAACATTTTCACCTGCTGCATAGCCAAGCTGCTCTTCAATCTCCGGTGTATGCCGATGTCCTGCCACACCATAAGCCTTGATGTTTTCATTCACTTCGCAGAACAGATTATCTACCTTTGCACCGCGGCCTGCTCCGGAAGTACCGGACTTTGCATCGATGATGATCGTATTCGAATCAATCAGCCCTTCCTTTACCATTGGATAAATGGATAAAAAGCTGCAGGTCGGATAACATCCAGGATTCGCGATCAGTCTTGCTTTTTTCACTGCCTCGCGGTTAATCTCGCATAATCCATATACTGCTTCTTCTATGTACTGCGGAGCCTTATGCTCGATGCCATACCATTTTTCATAAACAGCCACATCCTTGATTCGAAAATCCGCACTCAGATCAATGATCTTTACCTTATTCAATATCTCCTCGTTTACAAGAGACGCACACAGTCCCTGCGGTGTCGCCGTGAAGATCACATCCACCTGCTTCGCCATCTCTTCCATATTATCATCCAGGCACTTGTCATCGACAAGCTGAAACATATTCTGATATACAGAAGCATATTTCTGATCCACATAGCTTCTGGATCCATACCATACAATCTTTGCCTCTTTATGTCCAAGGAGCAAACGAACCAGTTCTCCACCGGCATAACCGGTCGCTCCGATAATTCCTACTTTAATCATCTCGATACCTCTTTATTCAAAAAATATTATTTTTTATCATATACCAAAGATTCCAGGAAGTCAACCTGGCGTTTTTTCTTTTCGATTGCATAATTATACATATATTATTTATTTTATGCAATATATTTTTATAAAATTCATTTTTTCTGCATATTTTTTCACTTGCATTATCCTGAAAGTTGTTGTATAGTAGAATCCAGTGAAAACGGACATCAAACATACATATAAACGGAGGAGAAAATTATGAAAGAAAAAGTTGTTTTAGCGTATTCCGGCGGACTGGATACGACCGCTATCATTCCATGGTTAAAGGAGAACTTTGGTTACGAAGTCATCTGCTGCTGTATCGACTGCGGACAGGGCAACGAACTGGACGGACTGGATGAAAGAGCCAAATTATCCGGCGCATCCAAATTATACATCGAAGATATCGTAGACGAATTTGCAGAAGACTTTATCATGCCCTGTGTACAGGCTGGTGCAGTCTATGAAAACAAATATTTACTTGGAACCTCTATGGCACGTCCGGCCATTGCAAAGAAACTGGTCGAGATCGCCCGCAAGGAGGGAGCATCTGCGATCTGCCACGGTGCAACCGGTAAAGGCAACGATCAGATCCGTTTTGAGCTTGGTATCCGGGCACTGGCTCCGGACCTGAAGATCATCGCTCCATGGAGAATGACCGATGTATGGACCATGCAGTCCCGTGAAGATGAGATCGAATACTGCAAAAAACACGGCATTGACCTTCCATTCGACCACAGCCACAGCTACAGCCGTGACCGCAATTTATGGCATATCAGCCATGAAGGCCTGGAACTGGAGGATCCATCCTGCGAACCAAACTACGAGCATATGCTGGTACTCGGCGTAACTCCGGAAAAAGCTCCGGATGAGGGCGAATATGTGACTATGACTTTCGAGAAAGGTGTTCCGACCTCTGTAAACGGCAAAAAGATGAAAGTTGCTGATATCATCAAAGAGCTGAATGCCCTGGGCGGAAAACACGGCGTTGGTATTGTAGATATTGTAGAGAATCGTGTCGTTGGTATGAAATCCCGTGGAGTATATGAGACTCCTGGCGGAACCATCCTTCTGGAGGCTCACAAACAGCTGGAAGAGCTGGTACTTGACCGTGCGACCATGGAGATGAAAAAAGACATCGGCAACAAGCTGGCTCAGGTTGTATACGAAGGAAAATGGTTCACTCCTCTGTGTGACGCATTACGCGCATTCATTGCAAGCACGCAGGAGTACATGACCGGCGAAGTGAAATTCAAACTGTACAAAGGCAATATCACCAAAGCTGGTACCACTTCTCCATACAGCCTGTACAACGAATCTCTGGCATCCTTCACCACCGGAGATATGTACGACCATCACGATGCAAGCGGATTTATTAC